>NZ_KV917378.1:3343248-3668645 GCF_002019735.1 Salipaludibacillus agaradhaerens | reverse complement strand
TACTTCCACTACTTTACCACTGATTGGAGCATAAAGCTCTGATACTGTTTTGACTGATTCAACACTACCAAAGGGCTCGTCTGCTTCTAATTCGTCGCCAACTTCTGGTAATTCAACAAATACAATATCACCTAGCTCTGATTGTGCAAAGTCCGTAATCCCAATTCTTACTTTCCCGCCTTCTTCTTTCACCCATTCATGTTCTTCTGAATACTTTAATTCTTTTGGCAAATCCATGTTTATCCCTCCGAGTATCATTTAAAGTAACTGCTAAGATGTTGACATCTTAGTATGTATCACACAGCTTTCATCTGTCTCCACCCTACTATAATATATTTACAGAAAGGGGAGCAACAATGTTGATAAAAACGTCATTATTTTTTCCACGTTTGTGTAAAAGTCTCTTCGTTAAAGCCAACTGTCACTCGCTCTCCATCTGTTGTGAGTGGACGCTTAATCAGCATACCATCTGAAGCGAGAATATCTAACAATTCATCGTCAGAAGCTGTTTTTACTTTGTCTTTCAAACCAAGCTCACGGTATTTTTTACCACTTGTGTTAAAAAACTTTTTCAGTTCTAGCCCACTTTTTTCATACATTTCCTGTAATTCATCTTTAGAAGGAGGACTTTCTACAATATGGATGGCATTGTAGGTAATATCCTCGTTATCTAACCACGCCTTCGCTTTACGGCATGTCCCACACTTAGGGTAATGATAAAATGTGATGCTCATAAGTGACCTCCTTTTTTTGCATAACTTATGTTTACAGTTTGCATGTCCATGCATTCAAAGCAGAAAACTGGTTATTTTTGTCTGTAAACACCGTATTTAAATTTATTCTATCTTATTTTGTGAGTAATATCACGCAAGATGCCTGCATATGATAATTCTCTAGTGTTTCAGTAAAAGCCAATTATGTTCTCATTTAAAATATGTAAGCGAGGCCTTACGTAACAAGGCCTCGCCATAAGAGAGAAGTATGCCTTCTAATCTGAAAGAAGGATATTTTAATTTGGGACAGGGGAGTGTCCCAAAAAAAGATAACAAGATTTAAACGACATATTTTTCTTGCTCTAAGATTTTTGCAGCTAAAGTCCGCTTTTTCTCAATTATATTAATCGGCGTATGCCTTGTTAATTTTTTCAAGATAGATAACATGGTCCGTAAGTTATCGCCCTCTTCTAAAGCGACAAGAGATTCTTTAGCAATGGCTTCAATATGGTTGAAAGCTTCCTGTGTATAAATTTGTGTCATAAGTAGCTTTTGATTAGATTTCTCTAATCCTTTGCTTTCAATCCCTTTTTCAGTTCTAAGAATACATGATTCTATATTAAAAACTTCATTAACAAGATCTGCCACATTACTTAGAAGTTCTTGTTCCTTTTGTAACTTATCACCATATGTTTGAGCAGCAGTCCCCGCTATCATTAAAGCGATTTTCTTAGCATTTGCTAGTAAATATTTCTCTTGCTCTAGTGGTTCATCTCCCACCTCTTCTGGCATCATCATCATGAGCTCTTCCTGTAAACCTCTTGCTTTTTCAAGTAAAGCAAGTTCCCCTTTCATCGCTTTACGCATAAGGGTTGCCGGCACTAACATACGATTAATTTCGTTTGTTCCTTCAAATATTCGATTAATTCGTGAATTTCGATACATAGACTCTACTTCATATTCAGCCATAAATCCGTAGCCTCCATGTATTTGAACAGCTTCATCCACTACAAAATCAAGAACTTCAGAACAGAAGAATTTATTTAAGGAACATTCTATTGCATAATCACTTATCGCTTTACCCACTTTTGCTCCGTCTTGTTGGTCTTCTTCAGACAACTGGGCAAAGGCAGCATCTATGAGTCCACCCGTTCGATAAATCGTACTCTCAGCTGCATACGTCTTCGCTGCCATTTCTGCCAGCTTCTTTTGAATGAGTGTAAACTTAGCGATCGGTACTTTGAATTGCTTACGTTCATTAGCATAAGCTGCCGATACTTCAATTGCTCTTTTCGCACTTCCTACACAACCAACACCTAATTTATAACGCCCAATATTAAGAATATTAAAGGCAATGACATGGCCTTTTCCTATTTCACCTAATACATTCTCCTTCGGCACAAGTGCCTCGTTAAGAATTAATGTTCTCGTGGAAGACCCTTTAATCCCCATCTTCTTTTCTTCTGTTCCTGTCGATACGCCTTCATAGTCTTTTTCAACAATAAATGCGGTAAAATGTTCTCCGTCTACTTTGGCATAAACGATAAAAATCTCAGCAAATCCGGCATTTGTAATCCATTGTTTTTCTCCGTTTAACACGTAATGCGTTCCTGCCTCATTTAAAACGGCTGTTGTTTTTGCACTTAAAGCATCAGAGCCGGAGCTCGGTTCAGTTAACGCATAAGCAGCGATCGCCTCTCCTGTAGCTAACCCTGGTAGATACGTTTTCTTTTGTGTTTCTGTGCCGAAAAACACAATGGGAAGAGTTCCAATTCCCACATGTGCCCCATGCGTTAATGAAAAAGCCCCTGCAATAGCGAATTTTTCGGTAATGAGCGTTGAACTTATTTTATCAAGCCCAATACCGCCATATTGCTCAGGAACATCCGCTCCAAGGAGCCCCAGTTCTCCTGCTTCCTTTAACAGCCTGACAGATCGGTCAAATTCATGATTTTCGATAAATTCGACTTCCGGCACGACTTTCTCTTTAACAAAATCTTCTGTTGTTTTTGCAATCATGAGATGTTCATCAGTAAAGTCCTCTGGTGTAAAAATGTGATCTGCGGACGTATCATCTAACAGAAAACTACCGCCTTTTAACGTTTTATCTGCCGTTTCCATCGTCATTCCTCCTCGAATCATTTAAGTTGAATGGTTATAATACAAAGGTTGGTCCCGGAACTATAGTAGCTCAAACACGCCAGCAGCTCCCATTCCGCCTCCAATACACATCGTTACAACACCAAATTGTTCTTGTCTTCGTTTCATTTCGTGCAAAAGGGTTAATGTCAATTTTGTGCCCGTACAACCGAGTGGGTGCCCAAGAGCAATTGCCCCGCCATTGACATTCACTCTGTCATAATCAAGTTTTAATTCTCTTATCACTTGTAGAGACTGGGAAGCAAATGCCTCATTAAGCTCAAATAATCCTATGTCCGAGAGCTTAAGTCCTGCTAATTTGACGGCTTTTGGAATAGCTTCTACTGGTCCTATCCCCATAATATCTGGCGCTACACCTGCTACAGCAAATGAGCGAAACTTCGCTATAGGCGCCAAGCCTTCCGCCATCGCTGTCTCATGATCCATGACGAGAACCGACGCCGCACCATCACTCATTTGTGAAGCATTTCCTGCTGTCACAGTTCCTCCCTTTGGTAGAAAGGCTGGTTTTAATGCTGCTAATGCTTCCACCGTTGTTTGTTCACGAATCCCTTCATCTTCTTGAATAATCACTTCTTTTTCACTTAATGTGTTCTTATCATCCACAGCTCTTAACGTAACAGGAACTGGGACGATTTCATCAGAAAATTTCCCTTCTTCACGAGCTTTAGCCGCACGCTTATGACTTTCTACTGCAAATGCATCTTGGTCATCGCGACTAATGTTAAAGCGTTTAGCCACCTCTTCTGCTGTATGCCCCATTCCCATGTAATATTCAGGAGCGTTTTCAACGAGTCTTAGATTAGGCGCAATCACATGCCCTCCCATGGGAATAAGACTCATAGATTCTGCTCCCCCAGCAATAATGGCTTCCGCGTGGCCAAGCATAATTCTTTCTGCTGCGTATGCAATACTTTGTAAACCGGATGAACAATAAC
The DNA here is from genome assembly GCF_002019735.1 of Salipaludibacillus agaradhaerens. NCBI lineage: Bacteria > Bacillati > Bacillota > Bacilli > Caryophanales > Bacillaceae > Salipaludibacillus > Salipaludibacillus agaradhaerens. The sequence goes on along the minus strand of NZ_KV917378.1, from coordinate 3,664,834 downwards.
GATTAATCGTGATGGCTGGCACTTGTTCAGGGAGACCGGCAAGTACGGATGCAAAACGGGCCATATTCATTCCTTGTTCTGCCTCTGGCATCGCACACCCAACTATCACATCATCGATTCTTTCTGGTGAAAAATCATTGGCCCGCTTTAACGTTTCCCTTATGGTAATAGCCGCGAGGTCATCTGGCCTAACTGCGGCGAAACTTCCTTTTTTCGCTTTCCCTACAGGTGTTCTTGCACCTGTTACAATCACTGCATCTTTCAAATGCTTCCCCTCCTTCACAAATCAATTTAATTGCGTAACGGCTTCCCTTTCGTCAGCATATGTTGCATTCGTTGTTGTGTCTTTGGCTCTCCAGTTAAACTTAAAAATGCTTCTCGTTCTATATCTAATAGATAGTCTTCATCCACTTCAGTGCCTTTCGGTACACGACCGCCAGCAATAACGAAAGCTAACTTTTCTGCAATTTTCATATCGTGGTCTGATAAAAGCCCACTGAATTTCATCGATTTTGCTCCAAGAAGCATTGTGGCATAGCCTGGTTCTCCAACGACTCTTATTTTCTTACGTGTTGGTGGGCGATACCCTTGAGCGGCCAAATGGCGGACACTTTCTTTAGCATCATGTAAAAGATGATCGCTATTAATACTGATACCATCCTGTGGCCTAATAAACCCATATTCAGCAGCTTCCTGCGCACTGGTACTCACCTTTGCCATTGCGATCGTCTCAAAGACGTTATTTGCAATCGCTTGATAGTCAATGTTTGCTCCTTGCGGCAATCGATCAATTTGTCTGAGGTAAAGTTCTTTATTACCACCACCTCCTGGAATCAGCCCCACACCTGTCTCTACTAACCCCATATACGTTTCCATTGAAGCCTGAATACGTGCCGATGGTAGACAAATCTCCGTTCCCCCGCCCAGTGTCATAGCAAAAGGAGCACTCACAACGGGTTTAGCCGAGTAGCGAATGGCTGTCATCGCTTTTTGGAAATGACGCACAACGAGGTCTATTTCTGAAAAGTTCATGTCTTGCGCTTCCATTAAAATCATCATAAGGTTGGCACCGACACAAAAGTTTTTACCTTGATTATTAATGACGAGCCCTTGATAATTCTTCTCTACTTCATCAATTGATTTATTAATCATTTGTAAAACATCAAGGCCAATTGAATTATTTTTTGAAGTAAATTCAAGACACGCTACATCATCACCTATATCAATCAAAGCAGCACCGGTATTTTTCATAATGACACGGTCATTGTCCTTAAGAGTAGCGAGGTGAATGACTTTTGAATTAAACTTTATTTCTTTGTACTCTCCTTGATGGTAGTAAGCATGTTTATCTTGATAAAAGTGAGTGAATCCTTTTTCAAGCATCGCCTCAATCCATGAAGGCACTGTTTCTCCTTCTTCTTTCATTCGATTAACAGATTCTTCAACCCCTATAGCATCCCATGTCTCAAACGGTCCTAAATCCCAGCCAAAACCCCATTTCATCGCTTGATCAATATCATATAGTGACTCAGCCACTTCACCATATTTTTCAGCTGCATAAAGGAGTGTTGGTTTTAGTACGCTCCAAACGAGTTCTCCAGCCCGATCATCAGCATATACAAGCGCTTTCATTTTAGCGGATGTGCCTTTAGCCTGTTTACTCTTTTCCACAGAGGGTGCAGATAATTTTTGTCTTGGCTCATATGTCATTTTTTTATAATTTAGTTCTAGAATAGCACTGCCTGTTTCACTTTTTTCCTTATAATAAAATCCTTGTCCTGTTTTACTCCCAAGCATTTTTTTATGTGCCATATCTTTCATGAATGCAGGTGGATCAAATATGTCCTTTTCCTTGCCTTCTACCTGATCATAGACATTTTTCGCCACATGCAGGAATGTATCTAGCCCTACCACATCCAAGGTTCTAAACGTAGCACTCTTAGGTCGGCCAAGAGCAGGCCCTGTGACAGAGTCAACTTCTCCAACACTGTAACCACGGGCTTCCATCTCTCGTACTGTCACTAACAGCCCATAAGTACCAATCCTATTAGCAATAAAGTTAGGCGTATCCTTCGCTTCCACAACCCCTTTCCCTAAGGTGTTTTCTGCGAATTGTTTCATATATTCAAAGATTTCATCTGACGTATCTTTTGTACGAATTAATTCAAGTAGCTTCAAATACCTTGGAGGATTAAAGAAATGTGTGCCTAAAAAGTGATGTTTAAAATCGTCTGATCGTTCTTCTGCCATGGCTTCGATCGAAATTCCTGACGTATTTGAACTGACCACTGTCCCTTTTCTCCTGTATTTATCAACTGTTGCGAACACCTCTTTTTTTACTTCAAGGTTTTCAGTGACGACTTCAATAACCCAGTCAACTTCTGAAAGGCGTGGCATGTCATCAGCCATGTTTCCAGCTTCAATTAAATCTACGTTACTGCGTTTAGCTAATGGTGCAGGCTTTTGTTTTTTCAACTGTTGAATGGACATAGCGGCTAACCGATTTCTAACCGGTTTGTCATTAAGTGTCAAGCCCTGTTTCTGTTCATGCTCAGATAGCTCTTTTGGCAAAATATCAAGTAATAATGATGGTATGCCAATATTGGCTAAATGAGCAGCAATAGCTGATCCCATGATTCCTGATCCCAATACAGCGACTTTTTTAATAGTTCGTGACATAAAGAACCTCCTTTAATTATACTTTGAATGAATACTCATTCATTTTTCGTTCTAAAAAAAAGTAACGTTTTCAAATTGAAATTTTTTAGTGGCTCTTCATGTATTACTATATTAAATTTTTAGCTTTCGCGCAACCATATTAACAGAAAAGTTTATTTTTCTTTTCGTTGGAATGAAGCTCATCATTCAAAATAAGAGGTCCAATTTCGAATAATGACTGTGAGCTTCATTTCAGACGGCCCCTTTCCCAAGAGCTTTTCTTCAGCTAACTTTTGCTCTCTAACTCCTAAGAAAAGTGGTTCTTCAGACTGGGCTTCATCCTCAGGAAGTCGCCGTTTTTCACCATGTGATAGCGACGATTTATCACTGTCTATTTGATCGTATTGAAAAATGAATAGTGACACTCATCCAATCATTTATCATTTGGTTGGTATTTACAATAAAAAACTTTAGAAAGAGACTCGTTTCCCACTTTAGTAACAGATGGTTGATCCAATTATAATTGTAAAGTCGTGCATAGTTCGTGCTTTTTTGAGAAAGCTATCTTATGAGAGTTAGTTTAACAAAAAAAGGAGGATATTATGCAACAGCAACCATCGATGAATCAAGGTCAAAACATGCCGCAACCCCCATCTGTCATCACCACAAAAGATCATCTTTATATTAATGACATGTTGGCTTGGAATTTACTTGCTATGAAAAAAGCCCATGCCTTTTCACAACAGTGCTCTGATCAAGAGGTCTCACAAGCATTAGACCAAGCTGGACAAATGCATCAAAAACATTACCAAACGTTATTAACCCATTTACAAACTCAGGGACAAAGCGGCTCCCAGACGCTTCAATAAAAAGGAGGGATTTTTATGAATCAACAACAACCACAAGCAGGTAGTCAACAGCAATCTAAAATTCAGAACCCGAAAACACAAGTTCCTGAAACACCTCAAATGAACGATAGAGATTATATTAATGACATTCTAGCAACCGAAAAGTATATGACTAGCTCGTATTCTACAGCGATGAATGAAGCTAGTCATGAAGCCCTCTACACAGATATTGAGACTATTTGCACAGAATCTCAGCGATGTCAACGTGAACTATTTAATCTGATGTTTGAAAAAGGCTGGTATAGCTTTGAAGCCAGTGACACACAAAAATTAGATCAATCCTATCAACAATACCAAGGCTACTCCACTCAGTTCCCATATTAAATGATAAAGCTGGAGTGATAACTCCAGCTTTTACCTTTGATTATTAAGACTATTTTTTTATTTAAACGTCAAAACTAGTTATATGGTTAATGAAGTTATTTTATTAAGCGGTCTAACTGTGGGATGTTTTGCTGAGTGGTTTTTTCACATGAAAAGAGATAATAAACGAAAGGAGGGAATGAGACGCATATTTCCCCATCACACACTCACTACTGTTGTATTTAGTCTATCTCTTTTCTTATGTTATTTACTCAAAGACACATCCTCTGCTCAAGAAGGGTCATTTATAAAATGGATTGGGATCAGTGTGTTCTTATATGGCGGCATTATCCGTTGTTGGACGTATAGATTAATGTACATCCATAGCAGGCATTTTCACTTACCTCTTTATGAACGTCCACTATACACACGCGGCCCATACCGTCACCATCGTCATCCACTTCATACTAGTCTATTTCTCATGACACTAGGGAGCGGTTTATTAATTAGTAATCATTGGTTAGCAGCACCATTAATGTTTTTGTTAATCGGAAGTGCTCTCCATCCTATTATGCGTGAAGAAGAACAATTCTTAGCACAAAAATATGGAGATATTTACGCCTGTTGGTGTAAACATCGATTCAGATTACTTCCATTTTTCTACTAAATGAAACACATCGGATCTTCTACCTTGCTTAAAGAGCGCGTGTGGCTGAACTTATGTTCAAACATGGCGTCAACGTAGGAGAGATAAAACGAACCTTCAATCAGTGCGCGTTTTCGCTCTGCTCCCACTGATCAGGACCTTAGCGTTCGTTATCTTCCGCCTATATAGAGTTGGCTCGCCCCTCTATTTTGAGGCGGATGGTTTACATGCGGTTATCTGGGATAAATTTTATGAACTTTTCTTTAAAAAGCCCGTATACTTTCGATCAATAAGCTGGCTTTCAATTTGTTTCATCGTATCAAGCGCTACCCCTACCACGATTAACAACCCTGTTCCTCCTATTTGAACTGCCGGAGGTAAACCAGCTACTTGAGCAAACAAGATCGGTAATATAGCAATCGTGGCAAGGAAGATAGATCCCACGAAGGTAAGTCGGTATAGTACTTTCACAATAAATTTTTCCGTCGCTTTTCCTGGTCTCACACCAGGAATAAATCCATTTTGCTTTCTCAAATTATCAGCCATCTGCTCTGGATTCATCTGAACCATCGTATAGAAATAAGAAAAGGCAATGATAAGCAGAACATAGATCGCCATACCTGCTGGATGCGTGTAATCAAACACTTCAATCACCCAGTGAGCAATGGGATTTTGCTCACCCACAATTCCTGCAATAGTAGAAGGAAAAATGAACAAGGCCATTGCAAATATAACAGGGATCACCCCAGCAGCATTCACTTTTATCGGTAAATGCGAGGATTCACCGCCAGTGGGCCTCCCACCAGCAATCAACTTTTTCGCATATTGTATAGGTATTTTTCTAATGGCTTGCTGGACGAAAATAACGCCGACAACAAGACAAAGAATCGCAAGTAAAATAAGAAGAACTGTGATGACATTTATAAATAGTCTATCTCCAGCATCAGCAAGATAAATAGTATATAGCTGCATCACGCCATTAGGGATGCCAGATGCAATTCCAGCAAAAATCATAATGGAGATCCCGTTTCCTACCCCTTTAGCGGTGATTTGTTCGCCGAGCCAGAGTAAAAAAGCGGTACCTGCTGTTAATACGAGAGCAATCGTTAAATATGTGGTTACCGATGGGTTAGGTACAAGTCCTGGCATAATATTATTAAATCCGATTGATAAACCGATTGCTTGTACAAATGCAATGACAATCGTACCGTAGCGAGTCACTTGTGCAAGCTTCTTCCTGCCTGCTTCGCCCTGTTTCGACCATTCAGAAAACTTTGGAACAACATCCATACGTAACAGCTGTACAATGATCGACGCTGTAATGTAAGGCATAATACCAGTAGCAAAAATTGAGAAGTTCTCTAAAGCCCCTCCACCAAACGCGTTTAAAAACCCAAGAGCTCCCAATCCTTCAAAATTTAATACGTCTGCGTTTACTCCCGGAGCAGGAATATGGGCTCCAATACGAAACACAACTAATAGAGACAAGGTAAAGAAGATCTTTTCACGCAAATCTTTTACTTTGAACATATTTCCAATAGATTGAAACATTGCCGCCACCTCAAATATTAAGACGTATGTATATTTTTACTATTTTATAGAATACCATAAATTTCAACGAAAGCTAGTAATTTTTTGCATTTTCGACAAAAGTGACATTATTCCGCCAAATCGTGAGCGTTTTCATTCTCTTTCTTTAATAAAAAACGCTCCAAACTAAAAAAGTAAACGTCCTCCGGCCAGGAGTAAAAGGACAACTCATTGGGGTAAATTATAACTACAACCTAAAATGGAATAAATATCTATTAAAGAGGATTTACCGTGAGTCCTAAAACCTCAAATTCGATTTTTTTATGGCAATATAAAAAAGCTATGCAACAAGTCATTCACTCGCATAGCTTACACATACGTTCAACAGCGAACATGTTTCGACTATTCCCACCTACATTACACATCTTAGATGAAGACTATCCCACTTAAACCATTAAAGAATTAAACTTTATCGACTAAATACAGCTTTTTTATTGAGGTTTTCCAGCTTCTCTAACTGTGCACCTGTCACAGGATAAATAGTAATAGAATCATTGAGTTTCGTCATTGTCCTGATCACTTCTCGCTCGCTGCCAGTGAGTAATACAGCCTCTTTGCCGCCGTGATAAAATATATCAGACAACGTTTCAATTGACTGGCTTCCTTCTAACTGCAAAGTTAATTGCTTTCCGGTTACAAACCATACTTTTGTCTGTTTCGGAGTAAATGATTTATCCTCATTCCCAGTCATAGAAATATTCAAAACGTCAGGCTGCTTCTCACTTGTGTGTGATAAATGGTTAACAAGGTCTTCTACTATAGCACTGGCTGTTGGAAATTTACCTGCCCCTGGGCCTTGAAAAGCGATAGACCCGACAATACTGCCCTCTAAATGAATCGCATTATTGACACCTTCTACCGCGTAAAGAGGATGTTCGGCTATAATAAGATGGGGACGTACAGATGCCACAGGCTGCCCCTTCACATTTTCTAAAGCAGCTACATGCTTAATTCGTCCACCTATTTTTTCTGCAAGGGCTAAATCCTCCAGTCGAATTTCTCTTATACCTATTGGGATAGCACTTTGCCACACAGGCGCTCGGCCAAATAGCCATTGACTTAAAATCGTCGTTTTAAAATACGCATCCCAGCCATCCACGTCTTTATCAGGGACAGCCTCAGCATACCCCTTTTCCTGAGCTTCAGCTAAAGCAACATCAAACGCCGCTCCTTCCTCTCTCATTTTCGTTAAAATAAAATTAGACGTCCCATTCACAATGCCTTCCAATCGTAAAATATCATTCGTTTTTAACGTGTGACGAATGCTAGACAAAACAGGAATACCACCAGCTACCGCAGCTTCGTAATATAATCGGCAGTTATTTGCTTCCGCTAATGGCAAAAGTGTTTCTCCATGTTTTGCAACCAGTTCTTTATTCGCTGTTATGACAGTTATTCCTTTGCTTAATAACGCGTGCACATAAGGATAGCCTGTTTCAGCATCTGGTGACACTTCAATGACCACATCTAAATCGGCCAATGCTATGACTTCTTCGAAACGATCCGTTACCTTTGTATCGTTTGCTACATGACGTTTGCGAGCAGCATCTTTCACAAGAATAATGGGTATTTCAAGGTCACTCCCTATTAAATGAGTAACTTTTTCTCTTTTTGTCAGCAGTGTTTCATAGACACCACTTCCCACTGTCCCAAAACCAATGATGCCTATTTTTTTCACATTGCTCATCCCATCAGTCCCCCCCTCACTGCATTTTCTTTAGTTCTTGCTCCTTAAGTACGCGTCGTAATATTTTGCCGCTAATCTTCGTTTTTGGCAGTTCATCAACGATCTCAATTTCTTTTGGAGCAGCATGGGCAGCCAGTTTAAGCTTGACGAATTGACGAATATCTTCTTTTAAGGCATCGCTAGCTACATAGCCGCTGTTTATCGTAATAAAGGCTTTAATAATATTCCCTCTAATTTGATCTGGTTTTCCAATTACACCTGCTTCGGACACTGCTGGGTGCTCAATTAATTTACTTTCCACTTCAAATGGTCCCACTTGTTCACCTGATGTTTTTATCAAATCATCATCACGTCCCTGAAAGAACACATAGCCTTCCTCATCTTGATAAGCATTATCACCTGACAAGTACCAACCATTGTCTGTAAAATAAGAGTTATACTTTTCTCTGTTTTTCCATATTGTTTTCATAATACCTGGCCAAGGTGCTTTGACAGCTAATTTACCTACTTCCCCTGCCGGTAGCGGGTTATTCTTGTCATCAAGAATACCTACTTCAATTCCCGGAAATGCCCGCCCCATCGACCCTGGCTTAATCGGCTGTGAAGGTAAATTAACGATTAGGTGACCACCCGTTTCTGTCATCCACCATGTGTCATGAATACGGACATTAAAGGTTTCCTTTGCCCAGTATATCGCTTCAGGATTTAAGGGCTCACCTACACTAAGGACGTGCCGAAGACTCGATAAATCATATGCTTCATGGGCGTTTCCAGCACTCATAAGTAAACGAAACGCCGTTGGGGCACTATACCAAATTGACACTTTGAACCGCTCAATCAATTCATACCATGCTTTAGCTTCAAAACGTCCTCCGTGAATAACAACTGTTGCTCTGTTAAGCCATGGGGCGAATACCCCATATACACTGCCAGTCACCCAGCCAGGATGTGAGGTGCACCAAAAAACATCATCATCATGCACATCTAGCACCCATTTCCCAGAAATATAATGATGAGAAAGAGCTCTCTGAGCATGTAACACGCCTTTCGGTTTTCCCGTTGATCCGGACGTGTAATGGATGAGCATGCCATCCTCTTCTTCAAGCCATACGATAGGAGAAGCTGTATCTCCCTCCGCAAGATTGCGTCCTTTTTCTCTTAATTCATCAATATGCCACGTTGTTTTTAGAGAAGGAAGCTCGTTGAATGGTACTCGCTGCGCTAATGTCTCATCCGTAATTAAATATTGTGCTTCACAATCATACATCCGCTCCTTAACGGCCTCTTCCATAAATGCTTCAAATAACGGACCAGCTATTGCACCAACTTTAATAGCTGCAAGAATGGAAAAGTAACAATCCGGAGACTTAGGTAAGAAAATAAACACTCTGTCTCCCTTTTCGACTCCTGCCTGTTTTAACACTTTGGCATATTGATCCGTAATCGCCTTAACGTCAGAAAATGTATATGTTTCTTCTGACTGACCATCGGTGAATAACAACGCCTCCTTATCGCCATAGCCATCCTCAACATGCCGATCAATACATTCATAGGCAGCATTCCACCGGCCATTAGGGGCTTCTGACAGCCCATTAACCGCGTCTTTCCATGAAAAAGTGTTGAGCACGTCTTTATAATCTGTCAAACTGGCAATCTCTTTTTCTTGCTGTCTTGGATAGAGAATGGTTTGTCGTTTAATATGTGATGCTGTGTTAACTCCCATCATTAAGCCTCCCTTATGTGTTTCTGAGATGTAGGCGTTACTTTCTTGGTTACTTCCAAACTGTCTATAATGTCTTCTTTAAGTTTTGCTAGCCCAGCATCTCCCTTTGAGCGAGGCTTTGGCTGCTTGACCTCGATGTTTTTATATAATTCTCCAGGCTGGCCCTTTAAAATAATCACGCGGTCACACAATGTTAAAGCTTCATCAATATCATGTGTCACAATCACCATGGTAGGTTGGTAACTTTGCCATAAATCCAGCAGCATATCTTGTAATTGTAGTTTTGTAAAAGCATCCAATGCGCTAAATGGTTCATCTAATAAAAGCGTGTCTGGTTCAGTGACAAGTGCTCTTGCGATGGCGGTACGCTGAGCCATGCCACCGGATAATTGCTTCGGATAATAGTGTTCAAATCCTTCCAGTCCAACGACCTGTAATAATTCCTTAGCTTTCTTTTTATTGGCTTTCGCTTTTCCTTCTAAGCCAAAACAAACATTTTCTAAAACAGTTAACCATGGCATAAGTCTTGGTTCTTGAAAGATGAGGCCGAGATCTTTTGATGTCCCACGATTTATATGACCATTAATTTCAATCGTCCCATCGTATCCAGTATCAAGCCCAGAAATGGCTCTTAAAAGCGTGCTTTTCCCACATCCACTCGTTCCTAGCAGGCCGACAATTTCTCCTTTTTCAGCTTTAAAAGAGACGTGTTGGACTGCGGGTTCTCCGTTGAACAATCTGCTGACTTGTTGAACTTTAATACTCATTCTATTCGTCTCCTTTCGCTATTTAGAAACATCAATGCGGTCTTGCCAATGTAAAGCCCGTGTCTGGACTCTCTTAAGAAGGTAATCTGTCATCTTTCCTAAAACAGCAAATAAAATAATACTGGCTAAAATTAATTCAGGCTGCAATGTATTTTGGCCCAAGACGAGTAAATAACCCAATCCTTGACTTGCTCCCATTAACTCAGCCGCCACCACAAACATCCAGCCTAACCCTAACCCACTTCGTAATCCAGTTAAAAAAGAAGGCATTGATGCTGGCAAAATAATTCGTCGCACGAGTTGAAACGAAGAAAAACCGTACGTCTTACCTACTTCTATTAACTTTCGATCGACTGATTGTATCCCACCCACAATATTTAGATAAACTGGGAAGAAGACCCCTACAGCGATTAATGTTACTTTGGATGGTTCACCAATTCCGAGCCATAGTATAAACAGCGGAACCCACGCTAAAGATGGGATAGCACGAAAGGCTTGAATTAACGGATCAAATAACATTTCTAGTTTTCGTGACATCCCAACTAGTGAACCAAGCGCTACTGCAGCTAAAGAACCCCAAACAAAGCCCCAAAATATACGATATAATGTGATCCAACTGTGTTGCCACAATGTTCCTTCTGAAGCCATTGATGTGATAACCTGGACAATATCACTTGGCGCCGGTAATAAATGACTTTCTACATAATTAAATCTTGTGACGATTTCCCAAAAGAGAATAAGTGTTACAGGTAAAACAAGTGAGAGCCCCAAGTTTCCAAGAAAGGCCGGCTTTACTTGTTTGATGTTTTTCTTACCCTTTAACGTGACGGCTTCTACCGATCTTTTTCTTATTTGTCCTTCTGAAATAGCCATGAGCCATCTCCCCCTTTAAGAAGGTACATGTTGCGTACATTCTCAATTTTCGTAAGATTCTGATTATATAAATGACACACATCCGAGATGTTAGTTAAATCGCCGGATATGTGCCTTTTTATTACTGTTCAATCACTGCTTCTGCAAAGGATGAGTCAATTAATTCATTCACCAGTGCGTCAATATCCACCCCATCGTCTAAATTACCTGACTCTTGAAGAACGATACCTGCCTCTGTGATGCTTTCTCGCTGAGCATCCCCTGGGATTGGATTGTCAAAGTTATTCCTCTCCAACTGTAACGCTGCTACCTCAGGATCAATTTCCGCTTCTTGAACGATAATATCAATTGTCTCTTCTGGGTTATCCTCAACCCACTGCCTTGCTTTCTCATACGCTTCTATCACTTTTTCCACAACTTCTGGGTGCTCTTCTGCAAAATCTTCTCTTACATTTAAAAATCCATACGTGTTAAATGCCTCATTTCTGTAGAAAAGCTCTGCATTCGTTTCTAATTCTTGGCGTGCCATATGAGGATCTAATCCCGCCCATGCATCAACATCTCCATTGGCTAGGGCATTAGCGCCATCACTGTGCTGCAAAGGAACCACTTCTATATCACTTTCTGAAAGACCTACCTCATTTAGTGCTCGAACGAGGAAAATGTATGGGTCCGTCCCTAATGTTGCTGCCACTCGCTGCCCTTCGAGATCTTCCACACTATTAATATCGCTGTCTTCATTCGTCACAAGCGCCGTCCACTCTGGCTGAGAATAGATATAAACATTTTTGATCGGTGTCCCATTGCTCTTAGCCATAAGTGCTGCTGCTCCAGCTGTTGAACCAAAATCCACACTTCCCCCAGCTAAAAATTCCAGTGCTCGGTTACTCCCTTGGCTAAATACGTATTCAATCTCTATTCCTTCATCTTCAAAAGCTTCTTCTAAATAGCCATTTTCTTTTAAAACAAGGCTCGTCGGTGAGTAATGCGCATAATCAATAGTAATTTTATCAAGTGAAGACGAATTTTCCGCCTCGGTGTCGTTGTTACAAGCCGCCAATAATGCTCCTGCGGAAAGGATTAATAAACTTGAGAGTATACGTTTAATCGCCATTCGTCATCGCTCCGTTTCATTCTGTTATTGTCTTTGTTAAGAAATCCTACATTAAAGTTCACAAGCAAATGTTGAAATTGTTCCTCTAAGTCGTTGAGCTTCTTTATATGTGCAACGGTTATGAACGACTTCAAGACCAGCTTCTTTCGCTATGACAGCAGCCTTTTCAGAAATAACTCCTTCTTGCAGCCAAAATATTTTCGGTTGGACTTCAGCAGCTTCTTTTGCTATTTCTATAGCTGCTTCTGGACTTCTAAATACTTGAACAATATCAATGGGTCCATCCACTGACTTTAAGTCTGGATAAGCTTTTTCACCTAATATTTCTGTTTCTCGTGGATTAACTGGAATAATCTTATAGCCTAGTCGCTGCATTTTTCGTGCTAATCTGTGACTCGGACGGGATTCGTTACCACTCAGTCCTACCACAGCGATTGTTTTTAGCCTCGGTGTATCTGCATCTGTATTATTCGGACTTGATAGTGCCCAGCGGATGACACCTTCATCATTAATAACAGTTGAGTCCTCTTTAGTCCCTTCACCTGTAGCAAGCTTCAAGGCCTGATCCAAATCTTTTGCAAGGTCATCGGTATGCTCTAAGCCCACTGAAAGTCTCACTAAATCTGGTTTAACACCTGTCTTAATGAGTTCATCATCAGATAGCTGCTGATGCGTCGTTGATGCCGGGTGAATAATTAAACTTTTGGCATCCCCTACATTGGCTAGATGAGACCAAAGCGACACATTATCGATCAATGTCCGTCCAGCATCCCGTCCACCTTTAATTCCGAAATTCAACACGGCGCCATACCCATTTTTCAATAATTGAGTTGCCCGTTCATGGGAAGGATGGCTTTGAAGCCCAGGGTATGAGACCCACTCAACTGCCGGATGTTCCTCAAGGTATTGGGCTAACTTCAATGTATTCTCATTATGTCTCACGATCCGCAAATGCAATGTTTCAAGCCCTTGTATAAGTTGGAAGGCATTGAATGGACTTAGGCAAGATCCAAAGTCACGTAACAATTGAACACGAAGCTTCGTGCTGAAAGCGAGTGTTCCGAAATCTTTCGCATACACAATACCGTTATAACTTGGGTCTGGTTCGTTAAAACCTGGATATTTCTCTGATTGCCAGTTAAAACGCCCGCCGTCAACCACAACACCACCAATTGATGTTCCATGTCCTCCTATCCATTTTGTAGCAGAGTGGACGACAATGTCTGCGCCATGTTCAATCGGTTTACATACATAAGGTGTGGCAAATGTATTATCAATAATAAGTGGTATACCTGCTTCATGAGCAATATCTGCCACAGCTTCAATATCAAGCACATGTAAACTTGGATTACCAATTGTTTCTGCAAATACAGCTTTTGTTTTATCTGTAATAGCTTTTCTGAAATTTTCAGGATCTTCAGGGTCTACAAAAGTCACATTAATACCATATCTCGGCAACGTGACAGCAAATAAGTTGTACGTTCCACCGTAAAGATTTGTAGCTGCTACAATGTCATCTCCTGCATTTGCTACATTCAAAATGGATAGAGAGATAGCTGCCATTCCTGAGGAGGTAGCAACAGACGCAACACCTTCTTCTAATAGCGCCAGTCGTTTCTCAAGTACGTCTACAGTTGGATTACCAATACGGCTATAGATATTCCCCGGTTCATCAAGGGCGAACAAACTTTCCGCATGTTCTGTATCGTGAAACAAGTAGGATGTTGTCTGATAAATTGGTACCGCTCTCGATCCTGTTGTGGGATCTGGTGATTGACCACCGTGTAATAACACTGTTTCTGGATGATACGTTTGAAATTGAGAATTTTCACTCATGAGAGCCCCTCCTTTGATTAACGATCTTATTTGATTGTTGACTTTATGACATGTTTTGCAAAATAAAAAGTCCCTCTGCTTTAAAAGACAGAGAGACGAATGAATGACAACTTTCGCTCTCTTATCTTTCAAAGTGCTTCTACACTTTGTTGGAATTGGCACCTTGCGTATCACGTTTCCGTTCCACGTTGGTTGCCGGGTTTCATCGGGCCAGTCCCTCCACCTCTCTTGATAAGAGCTTAAATCGGTTATGAAATTTTAAAACTAAGTAAACCAATAAATTTAGTTAATTTTGATTAATTTGAATATTAACACGATTAAATCTATTCGTCAAATCTTTTTACAAAATTATTTTCTAGCATTCACCCTCAATCTATATTATCCATTGTTATATTCCCGTGCTGTTATCAAAAAACCTCCCTTACAAAATGTAAGGGAGGTTGACGTTAATGTTAGCAGAGTAAGCTGCATTCACATGTCGTCCTTATCTCCCAAAGCATTCAGTAATGAATTCTTTGCAGGAATTAGCACCTTGTGAAAAAAAGATCTTACTTCTTCTCACTGGTTGCTGGGTTTCGTCGGGCCAGTCCCTCCACCTCTCTTGATAAGCAAAACGATGAGTCGTCCAACATGAGTCGGACGCTATTTATAATATTGAAGAAAGTCTATCACAAGCGTTTGTAATCTGTCAATTTTATTTTCTACTCTACCGTCTATTAATTATATAAAGCTAAACTTCAATCGGTGGGAGTTTGCCTTCATCCCCACTGATTGTCAGTTTAACTTATCGGACCTTTAGGGGTAGTTTATCCCCCACCTAAACTTTTCGACCTTCTTAAGTTTTGAGGGGGTTTTACTGCCCCTTAAGTGTGGGGTAAAAATAACATAAATCGGTTATACACAATAGTCAATCAAGAAGTCCGTTTCACCAATACTGTCGCAAAAAATCGTTATCTGAGAACGGCCCATCTATTAGTTATGACATTAACCTTTTTTCCCCACTGATTTCTTGAATGGGTTTAATGTTTTGCGTAAATTCTACTGTCCCTTTATAGTTTCCTTCTTTGTCTCTCACTGCAAAGTACCGTATTAACACAAATTTATCTTTGAACGGTATCCAAAAGTCTTCAACATCTTTTTTACCAGACTTAAAATCATCAAGTAATGCATTAACAATATGAGCACTTTGAGGAGGATGGCAATTTTGTACCGACCTTCCGATAATTGATTTTGTCCGGTGAAAGATGCGTTCTTTCCCATGTGAAAAATACCGGACCACATCATGCTCATCAATAAACGTGATATCTACTGGTAAATGATTCATCATAAATTCAAGCTGTTGAACTGACATGATCCCCGTTTCAAGCTGAACGACCCCATCCTTCATAAACCCTTCTGATTGCAGATCTTCTCTAGCTGGTTGCCACGGGGCTGGAGGGGTAATAAACGTATAGCCAATCACGTCACCTTCACGCTCAATCTTTAACCATTCATCCTCTGTTAATTTTTCCAGTGCCATTGGTAACAGAATATTCTCTTCTTTAAAAATCATCTCTGATACTTCACTAATAATATAATCAATCGCCTCTAACAGTTCGTCCGCTTCCCAAGAATCCGTTTCTAACTTTAGCTTGGCTGCTTTAATCGCATCTCTTATCCTGTCGTCTACTCCCCACATGACTTTTGTCGGTCCAAAGATACCGTACTTCTCTAAATAAGGGAACAGTAAATTCTCTTTTCTACTATAATGGTTATCAATTCCCAATAAGCGATTTAAATCGTCTAATAGAAGGTTTGACGTCTTCTCAGAAGGGTCCTTTGCAAACTTATCACGATGTAATGTTAACGTGAAATTAACGAGCCGATCAATTTCCTTATTCTCTTGAATAAATGTGTGAACAGGATGACCAGGTTTATGACCTAGCTTTTCTTCCTGATGGATCTCTTCTATTGAGCCTTTGAACACAGCAGTATGCACCGAGCAAAGTCGTTGCACTTCCCCTACTGAAATCCCCTCTTCCTCCATTAACGCCTGTTCCATTTGTGAAATTTCACTCACGCTAATGCTATCGATGGCCTGCTCAAACTTTTGTCTCACTGCTTCAACAGGTTTTCCTTCGTGAAGTTCTTTTATAATTTCCTTTAATAACTGTTGTCTCTCTGTTTGCTCGCCACTTGTTTTTTCCCGATTATTGATCATTTCACTCATTTTCTTTCCCTCCCTTCTGTGAATGCCCAGTCACTCTATAACCATAGCTTTCTATCTTTTGCACAACATCATTTAAATCTACGCCTCTCGCTCTGCATCCTTTCGGGATCGTCATGACTCTACCAGCAGACTGTAGCATGCCTGGTTTCGTAATATTCACAAAGCCAATTTCTTTCATCACTTCTATAAATTCAGGGTCATGATTACAAAGTTCATAGACTGTTTTATTTAGCGATATTTCTTTCATTACTCTCTCCCCTTTGATTTATAAGTAAATGCCCTTTTATCATTTAATAAAGTCACTACCTGACTCAGTTATCAATTAGTTGAGAATTACTTTCAATTAGATCGTACCATGTAGAAAAAAAATGGTTAGTGATCTACATCACCACAAGTGAAGAAAGTCACAAACATAAGCCGTCTATCATAAGTAGCCAGTTTGTAGCTAGAAGTACACCCTTATGAAAGATGAACTTACTTTGTCATGCCACGTTACATACAGGAAATAGCCTATATTTTAAGTTATGGAAAAAAGTCTGCATTAAAAAATCAGCGGACATCAACAGCCCGCTGATTTTTTATAAGATTTATGAAACATGATTAATTACGAAACATGGAAAAGCACTTTAATAATTTAACCTTATAAAACCAAATACTATTTCCAATTGTTTTATTAATTGAATTAATGTCATCATTCAAAATAAGAGGTCAATCTTCAAATAATGACTGTGACCTTCACTTCAGACGGACGCTTTCCCGAGGGCTTGTCTTCAGCTAACTTTTGCTCGGATTTACCGAGCAAAAGTGGATCTTCAGACTGCGCTTCATCCTCAGGGAGTCGCCGTCTTACGTTTCGATCATTTTTTCATCTGCAAATTTTTTAAAGTGAGGAAGAGTGAAAAATGACAAGGTATAGTTGGTTTCATACTTGTTTTTATGTGATTTTTAGCTAAATACCCTTAAATATTATTGCAATAAATTGTCATATGTATCGTATACACATAGTAAAAAATAACAGAGAAAGGATGTTGACATCTTGAAAAGAGATTCAATTTCGTCGGTTTTTCTCTAGGGATTAATATTTGCCATTAGCACAGTAATAGTGTCACTACGATCATTCTTATTTTTAAATTTTGAAATTATCACACTGATGACTGTACTTTTAAGTATATTAGCTTTTATATTCTCTTCTATGGCAGCTTTAATTATCAAGAAATTCAATTAGGTATTAAGAACCAAATTTACAAAGGAGTCGTTTGATGTAAGCAACAACAATGCCTTAAACTTATAATTCATGCACAATCGCTCATGAAACAGGTCCAAAATACAAAAAGCCTGTACCCTCAGCCAGTTAGCAGCTGATGGTACAGGCTTTCATAAGCTATTCTAAATCTGCGTCTGTTACGGCACCTTTCGCCGATGATGAGACGAGTTTAGCATATTTTGCTAATACACCATTCTTATATTTCAGTTCTGGCTTTTTCCATTCACTCTTACGTTTAGCTAGTTCTTCTTCAGTGACATGCATATTGATTTCCTGAGTGTCACTGTCAATCGTCACTTTATCACCGTTTTTCAATAGGCCGATCGGTCCTCCAGCTGCTGCTTCAGGAGCAATATGACCGATTACAAAACCATGAGAGCCACCAGAAAAACGGCCATCTGTCATCAGCGCCACTTTCCCATTTAATCCTCGACCTACAATCATGGCAGTTATGGAAAGCATCTCCGGCATGCCTGGTCCACCTTTTGGTCCTACATACCTTACGACGAGAACATCACCCTCAACAATTTCACCCGCTTCAATCGCTACAGTCGCTTCTGCTTCGCTATCATATACCTTGGCAACACCTTCAAAGCGGCTAATTTTTTGCCCTGACATTTTAGCGACGCCTCCTTCAGGTGCGAGGTTACCTCGTAAAACGACGAGAGGGCCTGTCTTTTTAATTGGTTCACTGAACGGCATGATGACTTTTTGGCCATCTTTTAAAGATGGTGCCTCCGCCAAATTCTCTGCTAATGTCTTACTCGTTACAGTCAAACAATCGCCGTGTAAGAGTCCTTCGTCGAGCAACATTTTCATGACAGCTGGCACACCACCAACCTCATATAAATCTTGCATAACATACTTTCCACTCGGTTTTAAGTCAGCAAGATGCGGGACTTTCTTACGGATTTTTTCGAAGTCATCGAGTGTTAAATCGACTCCTGCCGAGTGAGAGATTGCCAGTAAATGTAAAAACGCATTCGTTGAACCACCAAGAGCCATGACAACAGTAATAGCATTCTCAAAGGCTTTTTTCGTCATAATATCACGGGGATAAATATCGTTTTCTAGCAATTTTACAACGAGTTCACCTGCTTGGCGGCACTCTTGTCCTTTGTAATCATCAACGGCAGGTGTCGATGAGGAGCCTGGAATACTCATACCAAGTGCTTCTACAGCGGCAGCCATTGTATTAGCCGTATACATCCCCCCGCAAGCTCCGGGACCAGGGCATGCACTACATTCTACTTTGTGGAGCTCGCTATCATCAATCGTGCCTTGCTGATGTTGGCCAACTGCCTCAAAGGACGACACAATATCAATATCTTCATTATTTAGGCGGCCAGGCTTAATCGTACCACCATAAACATATACGGATGGTACATTAATACGCCCGATAGAAATAAGACATCCTGGCGTCGTTTTATCACAGCCACCAATGGCAACAATACCATCTAATCGCTCTGCACCTACCACTGTTTCAATGGAGTCTGCAATGACTTCCCGACTTGGCAGCGAATAATTCATGCCTTCATGCCCCATAGCAATCCCATCTGCAACGGTAATGGTATTGAAAATCATCGGGGCGCCTCCACCACTTTCAGCGCCACTCTTCGCCTCTCTAGCTAAGGCATCAATATGTATGTTACAAGGTGTCACCTCACTCCATGTACTTGCAACACCGATCATTGGCTTTTTGAAATCTTCATCTGTAAACCCGATCGCACGCAGCATGGCGCGATTAGGCACTCTGTTTACGCCTTCACTTATGACTTTACTGCGAATACGCAAATCTTTTTTCTCTTCCATTCAATGTTCATCCTTTCTGCCTGCTTTCAGGTTATCGTGATGTTTTCTGACATACTAATCAGTCAACTATACCCTTTATCATACGCCATTTTAACGCATAAACGCAATGAATTTTCTGAAAACATTTTGTTTTCTGACTGAAAATCTGTCAGCTTTGTGACTATTGGAACCTCTATTCTCTATTTGATAATTAAGCAGTAGTTTAACATTAGCTTTCCCACCCCGTTAAAATTCATTTATTTATAACCTTTATTAATGCCGTTTTAAGGAATAAACAAAATTAAACTAACAGCCATGACCCCCATGCCAGTCATTAAGCCATAAATCGAAATGTGTGTCTCATCATATTTTTTGGCCGCTGGAAGTAATTCATCCAACGAAATAAATATCATAATACCTGCTACTGCGGCAAAAATGAGGCCAAACAAGAGATCACTTAAATACGGCATCAGTATAAAGTAAACGACTAACGCTCCTAATGGTTCAGCTAACCCAGATAAAAAAGATAATTTTAGAGCTTTTTTTCTATCTCCTGTGGCATAGTAAATAGGCACAGAAATGGCGACCCCTTCTGGAATGTTATGAATAGCCACCGCAACAGCCAACGCGACTCCCAATGAGGGTTCCTGCAATGCAGCCATAAACGTCGCCATCCCTTCTGGAAAATTGTGAATCGCAATTGCTATAGCGGTGAAAGATCCCATTTTTAATAATTCATTATCTTTTTCTCCTCGCTTAAAGCGATACATATCCTCCACTCTTTTTACATTGTGGGGATTACCAGGCTCCGGAATAAGCTGGTCAATGATAGCAATCATCAACATCCCACTAAAAAATGCTGCTATAGTAGCCCAATTACCTGATATAGTTCCTAGTTCATTCACGAGCAGAACTTTTGCTTTCACAAAAATATCAACCATTGCTAAATAGATCATGACCCCTGCTGAGAATCCAAGAGCAAATGATAAAAACTTTGTATTCGTTCGAGAAGTAAAGAAAGCGAGCAAACTCCCAATGCCTGTTGCCACGCCAGCTATTAATGTCATATTAAATGCAAACAAGATATTTTCCGTCATGACCATTCCTCCATAGCTATTACACACGTCTTGTATAACGTATGCTTGTCTCACACTGATATTTCCAAAAAACTTCTCTAGGCGTGGAGTTTCATAGAAAAATATGACACAATAGTAGGCACGAGACAAAAATCGCAACTAAACACGCGTCACTGCAAAGGAGGAAAAGAAAATGACACAGGATGTCTATACTTATTTACAGGAGAACCGAGACAACTTACTTAAAAAATTAGAGGAATTCCTTTCTATTCCGAGTATTAGCACTGATCGTACATACAAAAAAGATGTTTTACAGGCAGGTCATTTCGTGGCTGATTATTTAAAAGATATCGGCTTTAAACAAGTGGAGATTAAAGAGACCGGTGGGCACCCGCTCGTTTATGGTGAGTGGCTGGAAGCAGAAGGAGCACCAACTGTCTTATTTTACGGACATTACGATGTTCAACCTACTGATCCTTATGAATTATGGGATAGCGACCCTTTCTCGCCGGAGGTTCGAGATAACAAGCTTTTTGCTCGTGGAGCCAGTGATGATAAAGGGCAAGTTTTTATGCATCTTGCTGCGTTCGAAGCATTTATGAAAACGGAAGGAAAATTACCGATTAACGTAAAAGTAATCATTGAAGGAGAAGAGGAAATCGGCAGCGAGAATCTTTATTCTTTTTTAGAAACTAACCAAGCCATGCTTGCAGCAGACTTTGCTCTCATTTCTGATTCTGGCATGGTAGAAAAAGGGCAGCCTACAATGCTTTATGGTTTAAAAGGTTTTACAGGATTAGAAGTAACTGTACAAGGACCTAATCGGGACCTCCATTCAGGCTTATACGGAGGGGCAGTTAAAAATCCCGTGATGGCATTGAGTCATCTTATTGCTTCTTTAAAGCATGAAAATGAACAGGTAGCAGTGGCTGGCTTTTATGATGGTGTAGAGGCTTTGACAGAGGAAGAACGCCAACTAATGAATGAAGCACCGATAGAAGATTACGTCAAAACGACCGGTGTTCCAACGACAGTCCCAGAAGAGGGATATACGGTAAATGAACATATTATGGCACGTCCTACCTTGGAAATAAATGGTCTGTATGGTGGCTACCAAGGGGAAGGAACAAAAACCATTATTCCGTCCTCAGCTACTGCAAAAATAACGTGCCGGTTAGTCCCAGGACAAGATCCCACTGTCATTCAAGATCTCATTATCCAGCACCTTAAAACCCGAGCACCTAAAGGGGTTACGCTTGATGTTAAACCCGAACCACTATCCGCAAAAGCTTATAAAGTTGATCCAGATCACCCACTCATTCAAAAAGCGGCTGATAGTTTAGCTAAAGCGTTTAATAAAGAGACTGTTTTCGTTCGCCTCGGTGGCTCTATTCCTGTTGTTGAACAACTTGACCAATTATTTAAAATTCCAGTTGTCTTACTTGGCTTTGGCACACCTGAGGATAACCTTCATTCCCCAAATGAGAGCTTTCCTCTCGACCACTATGATAAAGGGCTTGACGTACTCATCAATTTTTACAACGAAGTAGCTCATTGATACAAATGATCTAACGATTAAGTGCCTGAGACTCCGGAGTCTCAGGCACTTGTTATCGTTATTTAGAAAAGAATCGGGATAAGTAAACCAGCTATTAATAGTATGATGGCGCCGCCTAGTCGTGAAGCAATTTGAGCAAATGGCATAAGTTGCATTCGCTTTGCTGCTGACAAAACTGCCACGTCCCCAGTTCCTCCCATATTCGCCATACACAGACCTGCTGTAATGGCCGATTCGATTGGATAAAAACCTACTAGCTTACCAATTAATCCTGCCCCTATTATGGCCCCCATTACAACCGAAAACACAATGAGAATATATTGTAGGCTCAGTGCACTAAGGACAGCGTTAAGGTCTGTATAAGCTACCCCTATACCAAACAGTAGTGCAAGAGTGAACGCTTTTGCTACAAACTGATACCATTGATTAGCCCCTTCTACTACAATATCAGGGATAACGTTAATAATTTTCGCAGCAGCTACAAGGATAATCATAAGAGCGTAAGGATGTAACGGCAAGAAACCACCAAGAATATGGCCTGCAACAAAGAATAATAATGCTGCCACAAGTCCAGCTCCCATTTTCTGAACATCTAACTGTGTCTTCTTATTTTCAACTTTAAACCCTTTAATAAGCTGACCATTTCCAGAAAGTGATGGGAACTTCTCTCCTAGTTTACTTAACAAGCTCGCAAGTATAATCGCAAAAACATTTCCTAAAGCAAGCGCTGGAACTAATACTGAAATAAAATAACTAGCTGGTTGGCCCATAAATTCAGAGTATACTTGTGCCATCGGAACTGCTCCAGCCCCCATGCCGCCTCCCATAATCGGAAGAGTAATGACGAGAACAGCGTCTTGGAGAGTAAATCCAATAAGAGAACCAATTAGAGCAGCTAGCAGAGACGCCCCAAGCACAGCCCCCATGATAGGAGCAAAATAACGAACTCCTACTTTTACTAATACCTTTGAATTCATACCGAGAATACTTCCAGTTATTAACGCAGCAATATAAAAATCCAGAAATCCTCCAGTTGTCATAAATCCTTCTACTGACTCAACCACAGCAATTGGTAATATCCCACTGTACACCATGTAAGCGGAACCAAAAATAGCGACAATGGCTCCCCCTCCTAAATAACTCTTGATAATCGGGGTTCTGTCTCCTACCCAGCCAAAAAATTCACCAAGAATGATCATTACGAGAAGACTTCCTATCATCCCTTCAGGAAGATATCCCGTATAAACACTTACAAGGGTTAAGATAAAGAACACACTAAACCATCCCACCGGGATATTAAATATTTTTATTTTCTCTCGCGAATCTAAGTCTAGCTTTAAAACGTCGTTTCTTTTCGCTTCGTTCATGAAAATCTTCTTAGCAGCTTCAACCATGAATGATTCCTCCTTAATACACTATAGTAATCTTCTGACTTCCTGTCTTTTAATAGCTTTCATTTGAAATAGCTTTTGAGTATGTTGCTGCTCTTTCTACTGCATTCGCAACAGTAAACGGGATCAGCTTATTTAAAGCATCAGGAATAATGTAATTAGGATTCAACTCTTGTTCTGTCACCATTTCCGCAATGGCCCAAGCTGCTGATATTTTCATCTCGACGGTAATGTCGGAAGCACCGGCATTCAGTGCTCCGCGAAAAATCCCTGGAAACACTAATAAATTATTGACTTGATTTGGGTAATCTGAACGTCCAGTTGCTACTACAGCAGCACCAGCACTTAAAGCTTCTTCCGGTTCTATTTCAGGAGTAGGATTAGCTAATGCAAAAATAATAGGGTTACTTCCCATTCTTTTCACCTGTTCACCATTTAGAGCACCAGGCCCTGAGACACCAATAAAGACATCAGCATTATCGATAACATCATCCAAAGTTCCGGTTACCTTCTGTAAATTCGTTTGCTTAGCCATTTCTTGTTGACTATTGTTCAACCATGGCTCTCCCTCACAAACAACACCTTCCAAACTAACTAAAATGATATTGATAAATCCGGCTTCCAATAAAAGCTTGGCAATAGATAATCCTGCTGCTCCAGCGCCATTTATAACGATTTTGCATTCTTCTTTAGAATTTTCGGTTAATTTTAACGCATTAATTAACGCAGCCAAAACCACAATAGCAGTACCATGCTGATCATCATGAAAGACTGGAATATTTAACTCATCTTTTAATCTCTTTTCAATCTCAAAACAACGTGGAGCCGATATATCCTCAAGGTTAATGCCTGCAAAAGATGGTTCTAGTGATTTGATGATAGTAATAATGTCTTCTGTATTTTGATTATCTAAACAGATAGGAAATGCATCTAGATTAGCAAACTTTTTAAAGAGCATGCATTTCCCTTCCATGACAGGCATAGCTGCTTTCGGCCCAATATTCCCTAAACCTAATACAGCCGACCCATCGGTAATAACCCCAATCATATTACCTCTGGCTGTCAGCTCATTCACATCATTAGGATTCTCTACAATCGCCTGGCAAACATCACCCACCCCTGGTGTGTAAACCAGACTTAAATCATCGGTTGTATCAATTTCCATTTTACTTTCCATACTAATTTTCCCCTTTAGCTTACGGTGAAGAAGCATTGCTTCATCTGTCAAATTTCCTATTGCCATGTTAAAACCCCCTAGTTTAGAAAACGCTTTCAAATATCTTGATAGTGTTATCTTAATAAACTCACTAAAAATAGAACATGTTATGTTAATTAAAAAAGGTTTTGTAAATAAAAAAAGCAGGCTATGCCAAAAGTCTTCTCAACAAAAAAGCTAAGTATATAACGGGTGATTTTATCACTTCAGTTGGACGCTTTCCGCGAACAACGCTTCAGCTGTTGCTGTTCGACTGGAGTCGCCACCTTCCGTTCTTCAATCACACTAGACTATCATTTTTGCAGAAAGGTCGTCTTTTTCTTACAAGGCATGTATGGAAACATTAAGGAAAAAGTAAGAGGGAACAAGCTTGTTAAAAAAATAAATGTCTTTATAAAAAAGAAAAGAAACCCACGCTTTTTTGAAAATGGTGGGTTTCTCGATAACCTTAAAGCAGCTTACCGTTGTTTTTATAAAAATTTCGATAGACTCTTTTTCTTTTCTTTTTTATATACATACAAATGTGTCGGTCTTCCTACTGGCCCATAGGTCATTTTTTCCCCTAAGACCCCTATTTCCGCCATGAATTTTAAATACTTGCGGACAGATACTCTTGAAATCTCGCTTTTTTCAGCTACCTCCTCTGTTGAAAAGGATGTTTCTCCTATCGAATCAATCACTTCTAAAATAATCGTTAATGTAGACGAAGACAAACCTTTTGGTAGCTCATTTTTTATTTGGTCTGTTATTCCAAATAACTGTTCATCCAAGGCCTTTTGATTTAAATGACCTTGTCCCTCAATTATTTGCTGCTTATCTTTATACCTCAAAAGCGCCTGCTGAAACCGTTCAAAGTCAAACGGCTTTATAATATAATCTACCGCACCATGTCTAAGAGCGGTCTGAATAGATTCTACATCAGACGCAGCAGTTATTAATATAACATCCACTGACCATTTATCTTTTTCTCTAATCTTTTTGAGCAACTCCAGCCCACTTTTTCCTGCCATATAAATATCTAATAGAATTAAATCAATTGTGACCGTTTCTAACTTTGCTATCGCTTCTTCATAAGAGTGCGCCACAGCCATTAGATTAAAGCCTTCTATCTCTTTCAAATATAATTCATTGAAGTGAGCCACCATTGGATCATCATCTAAAATAAGAACGTTAATCATAACGTTTCATCGACCTCCGTCTCATATGGAATCGAAATAATAAATTCAGTGCCATTTCCAGCAAACGACTCAATAGCTATTGTACCCTCAAGATTATCAACTACTGATTTAACTAAATGAAGACCGTAGCCCCGATCACTACCTTTTGTTGAGTATCCCTTATTGAATAAGAAACGAAATTGCGACTGCTTTATACCGGTTCCTGAATCAGTTACATTTATTTTTAGCCACCTATTCTCATAAAAGAGCGATACGACAATATTTTTCTCTGTTTTGTCTTCTAACGCTTCTATAGCATTATCAATTAAGTTACCTATAATGGTAATGAGGTGATGGTTTGTTTCTTCAGTGATGGGTGATGGTATCTCTGTTAGGCATTCAATTGACAACTGGACATTTTTTTCTTTAGCATAGCTTAACTTACCAATAAGAAATCCGACTAACACAGGATCTTTAATATTCTTAGTTAATTTTTCTGTTCGCTCATAGCGAAGGTTGACTACTTGTAAAATGTATTCCTTTAGCTCTTCATAAGACTCTGTTCGCATCAAACCTAAAATGACATGCCATTTATTCATCATTTCATGAGATTGAGCACGTAACGCTTCACTATATAATTTCACACCGGTGAGTTGTTCTGCAAGTGCGTTTAGTTCTGTTTTGTCTCTGAACGTAGAAATGGCACCAATAATTGTTTGATCCACCATTAAAGGAACACGATTAACGAGAAACGTTGCCCCATTTATATGTAATTCTGCATCTAACTCAGCTCTGCCTGTTTCTAAAACACGCTTCAATCCGGTTGCTGGTAAATAGGCTTGGACGTCCATGCCAACTGGATTAGGTTCTAAGCCAGCTTTCTTAAATAACGACTGGCCCGATTCATTAATAAGCGTTATCTTTGCGTTTCGATCCACTGCAATAATACCTTCATGGACAGACTGAAGCATCGTATTTCGTTCTTCAAATGTTTTAGCAATCGTGGATGGCTCTAGCCCATATAATATCTTTCTAATATAATTGGCGATGACATATGCCCCAATAATACCAACAAATATTCCGACTAATGAACCTAAAATAATATTTCGATGACTCTTCTGTAGTGTACTTTCAACGTTTTCTAATGAAATACCAACAGCTACTGCCCCTATTTGCTGATCAACTTCATTATATACTGGTGTAAAAGATCGTAATGAGGCAGATAAAGTTCCTTGAGAGATAGAACTATACTCTTGGCCAGCCAATGCCTTCGTTTCATCATCTCCTTGAAAGGGTTTGCCAATCAACTCTGGATCTGGATGAGAATAGCGAATGCCATCCATGTCCATTACCACGACAAACATGACTTCAGAAGCTTCCTGTATTTCGGTCGTATACGCTTGGACGATAGAAGGGTCATCTTCTATAAGACCTGTTACGACTGCCTCTGCTCTAGCTGCAATACGAGCAACAGTAAGACCTTGTTCTTCTTGCTCACTCATGATGTTGTCATTAATTGTACGGCTGACAAGTAAGTCTGTAACTAATAATGAAATAATAACGACTGTAATCACTAAAAAAATAATGATTGTACGCAGTTTAAATCGTTGTGTTTTCATATCATTGCCCCCGATCACTATTCACCATTTATATCATAAAGTCTATGTAAATCCTTATCTGTGTCACAATTATGCCAAATAAATGATCAATAGAAAATCCTTTAGTTAAAAATTTATTGCTTAGTCGGTAAAACGATTGGCTTAAAATAATACAAGCTCACCAAATGGCGAGCTTGTGGGGCTTATATAGAAAATTTCAAGTGAACACGATTGAAAAAGAACATTACATTCATAGAAGCGTATCATTCTAAAACATATGTCAATCTTTAGTCATCATCAAGGAGCTGTAGGAATTGTTTTGTTCTTTCCTTTTCCGGCTGAGAAAGAACCTCTTCTGCAGGTCCATCTTCAACAATGATGCCATCGTCCATAAATAATGCTTTATCAGCTACCCTTCTAGCAAAATTCATTTCATGTGTCACAATCACCATTGTCTGGCCTTCTTTAGCCAAGCTTTCAATGACACGAAGGACCTCTTTCACTAACTGAGGGTCTAATGCAGAGGTCGGTTCATCAAATAACATAACCTCCGGCTCCATCATCAAAGCTCTTGCAATGGCGACCCTTTGCTGTTGGCCACCTGACAACGCATCAGGGTATTTCGCAATATGCTCCAGCATTCCTACTTTCTCCAATAATGATTTACCTTTATCAATAAGCGTTTTTCTGTTAGCTTTTTTTACGACTAACGGGGCTTCAATGATATTCTCAATCACAGTTTTATGTGGAAAGAGATGAAACCCTTGAAAAACCATTCCAGAGTAACGTCTTAATTGAGCTATCTCTTTCTTTGAAGGAGGAGCTTGGTCAAAGTTAACTGTTTTATCTCCAATCGTAATCGTACCGCCATTCGGGATTTCCAATAGGTTCAAACATCGTAAAAGAGTTGTTTTGCCTGAACCTGAAGGCCCGACCAAGCAGACCACTTCCCCCTTATTTACTGAAAAATCAATCGACTCCAAGACTGTTGTTTGATCAAATTTTTTATTTAATTTGCTAACTGTAATCATGCCTTTTCCCCCTCTCATCGACTGTTTAAATAGCGATTATAGCGTTTTTCTAAATATTCTTGGAAGAAGCCTATAATAATACAAACCACCCAATATATAAGGGCTGCCGTAATATACATAGTCATACTATCATACGTACGGCCAGCTACGAGTCTCGAACTATAAAGTAATTCTTGAACAGTAATAACGGAAGCTAAGGACGTCCCTTTTATTACATCCATAAAAATATTAAAAATAGGTGGCAACGCAATTCTCGTCGCTTGTGGAATAATAATTCGACGCAATGTCTGGATGTAATTCATTTGGAGTGACGCTGCCGCTTCCCATTGCCCACGAGGAACTGACATGATGGCCGAACGCACGACTTCAGCCATATAAGCTGCAAAATTTAAACTTATACCTACAATCCCTGCTACTATCGCACTTTTGAATTCGATACCAAGCACTGGAATGCCATAATAGAGAATAAAAATAAAAACTAATAAAGGTGTTCCCCGCATAAAGGAAATATACAGCTTTGCGGGAAGGCGTAAAAACCAAAATTTAGACATACGCATGACCCCAAGTACGACACCCAGAATAAGTGCAAAAAACATACTGAATAACGCAATGATCATCGTGACTCTTAGCCCTTCAAGTAATAATCCTCTAGAATCGTAGGCTAATTGTGGATTATATAAGTATTCCCATTGTATTTGTGTAAACCATTCAATCATGTGATCTCCCCCTAGATGCTTTCAGAAAAGTGCCCTTTCAGAGAAATGGTGACGTGAAAAAAGAAATACAAGGAAATATTCCTTGTATTTCTCTCACACTTTACTCACCATCTAAACTTACGACTTCCGATTCATCAACCGGCTGTGACACATCTTCTCCTAAAAACTCTTCTGCCAAGTTAGCGACCGTCCCATTATCAATCAGCTCTTGTACAGCATCATCAAGTTGTTCTTTAAGAGACGTATTGCCTTTTAATACTGCCATGGCACTCTCAGTAGCATGATATTTAACATCAGATGCTACAGCTAGACGATCATCACCAAACTCGTCTAATGTTCGTTGAAGTACGAGATAATCATTTAAATATGCGTCTTGATTGCCATTAATCACATCGCGAAGAATCGCCTCTGTTCCGCCATCGTAAGCTGTACCGTTAGCACCGATATTATCAGCAAAAATCGCGTAATTACTCGTTAATGATCCGAGCGCCACATCTACACCTTCCAAGTCATAAGCAGAATCAAATGCGTCCACATCCTCATCTCTCACGATAATAGAGCCATAAGAATACTTATGTGGTGTGACAAAATCAAATGTTTCTAATCTCTCTTCTGTAATAGCAAAGTCATGAGCCGCAACGTCAATCTGTCCATTTCTTAGCGCCGGTAAAATGCCGTCAAAATCCATTGTACTGAATTCAATTTCTAAGTCGAGAAGCTCAGCCACTTCACGAGCGAGCTCCACTTCAAAACCAGTTAACTCATTATTTTCATCCATAAAGGTAATAGGGGCATATGTTCCTGATGTCCCAACAACTAACGTACCGCTTTCCTCTACTTCTGCCCAAGATGACTCTTCATCAGCCGCAGATTCATTCGTCTTATTCCCGTCATTATTTCCTGTTTCATTATTATTATCTTCATTCACTGCTTGACACGCTGTCATCACCAATAAAGACGTCATAGCAAGCCCTGCAAAACTCATTTTCTTCATTAGTTTCATCCTCCACTGTAAATAACGTATTAAACATACCTTTTTAGTATGAATTGACCACTTCATAGTACCACTGGGGGTTCATTATTGTCAAGGTAGAAGACAAGCCTCATTACTCTTTTAGGCTATGAATTAAAACGTCTTACGAAGCAGAAAAACAAATGGCTACCATGATTGAAACTCATCGCTCATTTAAAAGGATTGAACCAAACTTCTCAAACTAAAACTAACTTTCATTTTTTCTCGGCAAAAATATCAATGTCTCGTTCTTCAAGACATGCCACCGCCTCTTTGACAGGAAGTTTCGGTAATCCAAATTCCTTATCAATGATTTGTTCAATCTCTTCCACAGTATTAAGTTTCTCAGTATGGATAGTACCATCAACATAACGGATCACAAAAGTATTATTTAATAATGATACATTCCGCTCTTTAGCGGTTTGCCATAATTGACACCTTAAAATCGTCATAAACGGAGCGCTCTCTCCAAACGATCGCCTCATCGGTTCATAAAAATCGTCTAGGCTATATGGTTGATTCGCATAAAAACCCCATGGTTCGTGGTTTATAATACCGTCTCGTTTCCTCACATAATGATACAAATCAGGAACAGTTTTATCCGCTTCAAGTCGAACCTCTTCCCCCCCAAATGCAGACACATTTTCCTTATTTTTTTCAAAAGCAACTGGTTCAAAAAAGGGAGCCGCTGCGCCACAATCTACATAATAGTTATCTCCATCTATCGTAACAATTATGGCCATGTGATCATTCCCTAGTTTAATAAGGTAACACTGAAAACCCAAAACCTGTAAAAGCTTAGCGAATTGAGAATTAAGTGTATAGCACGTACCGCCAGTGTGGTGCATTTGGTTACTTCGTAAAAATTCAGTCAATGCCGGTAACCCAGGTGGGGAGTTGCCATTTTTCTTAAACTGAATCACTTTACTCATATTCTCAAATGGGAATGTCGTTAAATGGGCATGGCATAGTTCGGTTAAATATGAAAGCGACGGCTTTTTAACAGCTGTTTTTAGTAAGGATAAATACGTGTTCCTTTTTTCAAGTAACCTCATTTTTTCACCCTCTCCTTATTGGTTAACCGTTCCTTCTAGTATCAGTATATAATATAAAAATGAGTGTCCTAATAATGTATATAAAGTGGACAGGTACAGAGGGGGGAAAGGGAGATAACATCAAACCTTTACTTATCTGTATCAAGAAGATCATTTTCGATTAAGCTGCAAAAATACCAAAATACAGTATTGGGGGATTTAGATTTTGCTTGTTAAGGTGATGAGTTTTGTTGATAAGCCTATAAGGGCTACCAAATAATGAAACTATACAGTATTAATTTAAAATGTAGGGAGAGAACTCAATGGATTTAGGTAATCCAATAGCAACAGGAAACACTGCAAAAATTTATTATTTCGACAACAAAATAGTAAAAGTTTTTAACGATTTTTTGCCTGATACGGAATCTATAAATGAAGCAAATAAGCATAAATATTTCTATTCATCTGGACTTCCTGTTCCTGAGATTTTAGGTGTTACTAAGATAAATGGAAAACAAGCAATTATAATGGAATATGTTAAGGGACAAACATTAGGAGATTTATTGTTTAAAGATAAAGAGCAAACAGAATATTACTTGAATATTTCTGTCGATATTCAGATGAAAATTCATAGTATTAACCCTAATCCGAAAGCAATCGAACCAATGTATGTTAAATTAAACCGTCAAATTGAGACTGTGAATAAATTAGGTAGAAAACAAAAGTCAGTTTTGTTAAATAAATTGGAATCATTTACTTACGAAAATAGGCTCTGTCATGGAGATTTTCATTTATATAATTTGATTAAAACAGATAATCAAGTGGTAGTTATAGATTGGGTAGATTCGAGTGCAGGAGATATCCGTGCTGATGTATATCGGACCTATCTTTTATATTCCCAAGTTTCATCTGTATTAGCTGATATGTACTTGCGATTTTATTGTGAAAAGAGCGGAATTTTAAGGTCTGAGGTTTTTCAATGGGCTCCAGTCATTGCTGGAGCAAGATTATCTGAAAGTGTCTCAACAGAGAATTCTAAACGACTTATGAGGATAATAAATCACTACTGTCCATTGTGAAAAGACAACATCTATGTGCGTAATTACATTTAAACAGGGAGTTTTGTAGTGCGAAATGTTTCTAACTTAACTTTGGAGCCATAGCAATAAATAAACTAATGCCGCTACTGAGCGACCGAGTTGTTTCTTTACAAACTTCATACAAAGCGTCACACTTTAAATCGTAATTATTTCGATTTAAGGAGGGGACAAATGAAAAAGGTTCCTATCACTGTCCTAAGCGGATATCTCGGTTCGGGAAAAACGACACTATTAAACCATATTCTAACGAACCGTGACGGGTTAAAAGTCGCTGTTATCGTTAACGATATGAGTGAAATTAATATTGATGCAGCACTTGTGAAAAATAACGGATTTTCTCGGACGGAAGAAAAATTAGTAGAAATGCAAAATGGGTGTATTTGCTGTACACTGCGTGATGATTTAATGAAAGAGGTGGAGCGCTTAGTTGAAGAAGGAAACATCGATTATATTGTCATTGAATCGTCCGGCATCAGTGAACCCGTTCCTGTAGCGCAAACATTTACTTATAAAGATGAGGAACTTGGAATTGATTTAACTAACCGCTGTCAGCTTGATACGATGGTAACAGTGGTCGATGGCAAACGTTTTTGGGACGATTACCATTCAGGAGAGTCTTTATTGGACAGAAAAGAAGGAACAGATGAGTCAGATACGAGAGAAATTTCCGACCTTCTTATTGACCAAATTGAATTCGCTAATGTGATTGTGTTAAATAAAGTAGACTTGCTAGATGAAGAAGATAAACATAAACTTCTAGGATTTCTTAGAAAGCTAAATGCAGATGCGGACATCCTGCCTGCTACTTTTTCCAATATTGAATTAACTAGTATTTTAAATACGGCTAAATTTGATTTAGAAAAGATCAGTCAATCAGCGGGCTGGATAAAAGAGTTGAACGAAGAACATATACCTGAAACAGAAGAATACGGTATTTCCTCATTTGTATTCCGTAAAAAGAGACCATTTCATCCAGTACGATTACGTCAGTGGATGGAAGAATGGCCGGAAGAAGTCGTGCGTGCAAAAGGCTTCCTGTGGATTGCAACTCGGAATTCCACCGCTGCCCTTGTTTCTCAATCCGGCTCAATTGTCACGCTGCAAGGTGCAGGAAAGTGGATAGCCGCTCTCGACGAAGAAGAACAGCAGCAGCTATTAATAGAGGAACCAGAACTTCGCACCAAGTGGGATGATCAATTTGGTGACAGGCAGACAGAGCTTGTCCTCATTGGCATCGATATGAATCAGACGGATGTCACTGAATCTCTGAATCAGTGTTTGTTAACGGATGACGAAATGATGATAGATTGGACCACCCTCCCTGATCCTCTCCCTGCTTTCGTTGAGGGCTAATAAACGAGGCTGTAAGCATGGCTATGCTCACAGCCTCGTTTCCTTATCATCCTCAAATCAACTAACTTCCTAAAAAATACGCTCTCACGTCCTGCCAGTTATCGACCCGTGGATAACCTGTTTCATGTATATTATGATGAGCAGTATACAAAATCCCTTGACCGCTAAAACGTTTAAAGTGCCTTACGTTATCATCGATCAGATAATCCGCATGAATAATACTCTTATCCCCACAAAAAACAAAATTCAAGTCATTTAAGAAACTAAAATGGTCTTTTAACCATTCATATTTAGCGGTGAAAGATGTGGGAAATTCCATCGCTGCTGTCGTAATAAAAATCTCATAATGTTCATATAAGTCACGTATGACTTCTTGACTACCCGGCATGACGTCAAGATCACGAAAGAAAGATGGGTCTCTTAAATAATTTGCCAACTGTTCTACGTGATCAGAACGTAGCTCACGGAGCTTTTTACCTTGTAAATCGTCGATCGTGATACTCTCTCCATGATCATCATTAAATAACTTTAAATGTTTTGGCATAAAATCAGCCATAACCTCGTCCATATCAATAGCGATTCGCTTCATCTTGTTGCCCTCCTATAGTCAGGTGTATTGAAATTTATTCGTTCCGCTTCCCTAATTACCTTTACGACCTTAATGGTCCCACGCCGGAAACATGCCCATGTTAATGTTCGATCTTAATAATCTCTATCATTATCTGTGAGCTAAAAAGGCCTCCATTGTCCCTCACTTCTAGTACAAGTAATCAAAGATTGGCTATTTAGAAGTAACGATGAGATGAACTGGTCAATACGGTTGTGTATCAAAAATACTCGTACATCATTCGTTTCTAACAGTCTGTTCCCTAGCTTCATCACAGGTATAAATCATCTGTCATTAACTACCTCCGAAAAGCATTGCTAAGTAATCCCCTTAGACCACACAGTTTACTGTCACGGACCTACACTATCACCATTAAGCTCGTTATCATACATTGTACAGCTCCAATGAGTGGTTTTAGTTTTCTTATTACCACGCCAGCCTTTTTTCCGTAACTGTTTGGCTATTAACCTATTGAAAACGCCATGACCTACGAGCACGACAGAGCCCTCTTTTTCAGCATAAGATATGAGTTTGGCAGCTGCTTTTTCAGCTCTTGTTTCAGCTTCCCTTAATGATTCACACCCTTTTGTCACCCCTACAAGCCACAGACACCGAAGGAGAACAAGCCATAGAGCAGGACGCATTTTTAACCAACTTGGGATAAAATAAGGCACTGGCAATTCAGCTTCTCGAAAAAGCGAATCACTCCTTCTATTACTATCAGGCTTCAAGAGGGCTGCGGAATCGATTGCTCTTTTTAAATCACTCGTGACGATGAAAGAGGACATGGTCATTGCCTTGATTGTATCAGTCGGAAATATTTCTGTTTCCCTAACACCACTTTGATTGTAAATATTGATCCACCAGCTCAATTGCGCCTTCGTTACGGGGCTATCATCACGATGATGTGATTCCCCATGCCTAATTAATGCAATTCTCATTTTTCTCTCCTTAATTGATAGATCATTAGATTATGGTAAAGAGCTTAAGTGCTCATGAATTAATTTCCAAGCTCCGTTTTCATCTACAACAAACACATTTGTTGCCCGACCACTTCCAGTGACAAAACGCCCTTCCACATACCCTTTATACTTATATGTATACGTACATACCGCTGTTGTATCTGTTGCGGTGAGCCACGTCACGTCTACCGCTTCATATACCTCATCCTTTACTTTCTCCCACGCTTGTTCAAAATAATGTTGTATAGCATCATGTGTCGCACACGTTTCATCCGTAAACCAATACAATGCCTCAGGATGTAAGACGTGAGCAACCTTTTCAAATTGATGTGAGTTTGTTGCTTCAATATAAGTCTTTAACGCAGATTGATAAGTCATTGGTGCCTCCTAGCAGATTTAATTCTTATTTTATTAACATTTGAAAGTTACTAGATCTCGTATTTACAAACCATTTACCCTTTCCCTTTCCTTTTAAAAGAAACTGACGTACTCAGAAACTCACTAACAGCCTCTAGCGTTGTGACTGCCATGACTAAATTAATAATCTCAATATAGAGATTTTAAATCAAGCCAACCTTTAACAAACCCTCTTTTTGTTCATTAAAATTTTCAGCTAACGTCGTAAGCGATTTAATTACCTTAATTGAACGCCCAAAACACCTAGGTCATTAAACCTACGAAACATATAAAAACATTTCTTTTTTTGTAAAAGACCAGCATATTTCCCTATTTATTCTCTTTGTTGTGTTCAGTTATTATGGAAAGATATGCAATATATTTAACTCTTTTTTATTTTATATTTAAGGAGAAGATTCTATTATGGGAAAAGAAATTAAAATTGTTTATGAAGAAGTTCAGCAATCGCTCGACACATTCCAAGAAACAAGTCAATCAATAAGCACAACTACACTTGATAAGGTTGGCGTTGATAATTTATTAGATTCAGTAGATAAATTAAATAATGTAAATTTACAAGTAAATCAACTTGTTCAATCTTATCAGAATCTACTGATAATTAATGCATCAGGATCAAAAGAGTTGATACAATCAATGAAAAACGTAGATAAAAAGCTAAGCAACTCAATAAAGTAGGAGGATAAATAACACTAATGAAAAGATTAAATGTTAGTACATTACATAATGGCATAGAAAAAACTATTAGTAAACTTAGGTGTCAAAAGCAAGATTTTCATCGAGTGGAAAAAGAAATACACGGTATTATATCACTTCAGGACTCATTAAAAGGAAAAGGTGGTGAAGCTATTAAAGCTTTCTACGAAGACTGCCACCTACCTTTTTTAAAACATTTTCACAACTTTAATACCCAGTATGAAAATGCTTTGAAACAAATGCAAGCTGCTATCCAAACTTTGGAACCAAACGCTGATGGCTATATAACACAGGATTTTTTAGAACATGACGTCAACAATGGATTAGACAAACTAAAAAATGTAACAATGGCTTTAACAGACGAAGCAAACCTTATTATAGAAAGTATTCAAGATATCATTTCTTTACCTAAACTCGATGATCAACGAGTCATGCAATCAATTAGTCATGCGAAACAGCAAGTGGGCGACACAGTCGACCAATTATTACAGTTTGACCATACACAAACTAGAGCACTTACTGTAGTGGAACGAGATGTTGCAACATTGAAAACATTTGTAACTCAAATAGAGGACCTCTTTAAGAGTGGGAAGCTAACAATTGCTAATTATCGTGCTGGACAACTGGATAAAGAACTTGCTTTTATGTCTATAACAGGCATATATAACATTGCTCAACAATTAAAAGAACTATCACTTAAGTACACAAAAGACATCAATTATATAAAACATATCATACAAAAAGCCTTAATGCTTGCTTACAATCCCATTATAGTTTCTTTTTTTCCAAAGTCTGTAATATTAGCAGGTGTACCTATTACAAAGCAATTTCAATCAATTTTAAAGCCTGATCATTCTCATTTATCCTTCTCAAAGCAAATACAAAATGGTAAATATAAAAACTTGTCACAAATTTACAACGTCATGAATCAAGAATTAATTAACAGCGAACTACTCCCTCATTATGAAAATATTGTGAATTCATTAGGGAACACCTTCTCCAAATTTAGGGAACTTAGCGACTCTACATTTGTGAAAAAAGTTGCCCCTGCCATTATTAAAGTTATGTATGGTTTAGGACGCAATAAAAAAACATCTTATACTGAAGATCCTATTAATATAGCCTCAGGCAACTTTATTTATCAACATAAAGACATAATTATACCAGGGCAAAGTGGTCTACACTTAACACGATTCTACAACTCACAAGATGATCAGAAGAATACGTTCGGGAAAAAATGGATTTTCAACTTTGGGGTGAATTTAAAGCTCTTAAATAATTATGATATAGAAGTCACATTTGAAGATGGGCACAGAGAATTATTTGAAAATCAAGGAAATGACTCCTATCAGTCGACTGTAGGTTCCTTTAATTCTCTGACTACGCATTATGATGGCTATACTCTCATATTACCTAGCAGAGAAACATATTTTTTCAATAAAGCTGGTAGGTTGAGCTTTTTAATAGATGCTAAAGGAGCGCAAACCACTTTTGAATATAATACAAGTGGGTTACTCACAAGAGCAAAAAGTGATATTGGTTCCCTGAGTTTTACCTATAATAATCTAGAACTCATATCCAGCATAGAAGATCATACTGGTCGAAATGTCAGTTATAACTACCACGGAGAAAATCTTATTAGTTATACTGATCCAGAAGGGAATTCCATTCATTATCAATATAATGATAATAACCTTCTAACAGAAATTATAAGTCCTAACAACAAAGGAAGGGTTAAAAACCTATACGATTATCAAGGTCGAGTAATTGAGCAGACTGCTCCAAACGGAGGTGTTACTAGCCTCACTTATTTGAGTGATGGCTTCACAACTGTTGTCACTAATGCATTAGGATATGAAACTACCTTTATTCATAATAATCGCTATCAATTAGTCAAAAAAATACTCCCTACAGGAGAGCAGGAATCGTATAGCTACACTGAAAGGGATCAAATAAGTAAATTTATTGACCGGAGGGGACACTCTACAGAATTTTTCTATGATACTGCTGGTAATTGCATTGAAGTGAAGGATTCACTCAATCAGACAACCTTAATGGCCTATAACAATCATCGAATGAGCAAAATAATTTATCCTGATGGTGCATCCCATACATTTGAATATGATGAATATGGCAATGTTATTCAAGAAAAGGATCCACTTAACCATACGTCTAATTTCACATACAGCAAGGATGGCTTTTTAGAAGGGTGGAATCTACCTAATGGTACTTATATTAAACAATCACGTGATGCTAATGGCAATTTGGCAAGTAGAATAAATAATTTCAATCAAGTTACTACATATAAATATGACTCTTTAAACCGTATTAAGACATTGTTAAATGCAAAAGGACATTCTTTTGATTATGAATATAACTCGAACCATCAACTTACAAAGTTAGTGTATCCAGATGGAAGTAAAGTTCAATTAGACTACGATAATCATGGAAATTTAACATCTAAAACGGATCAAGAAGGACATGACACATATTATGAATACGATAATTTTGACAAACTCATTAAAATCACAAACGCTAAAGGACATGTAGACTCTTTTGAATATGATTTACTTGGTCAAGTTATCAAACAAATTGATGCTAAAAATAATGAAATATCCTTTTCCTATGATTCGCTTGGAAGACTAGAAACAGTCACAGATCAAGACAGTTTTATAACAACGTATTGTTATGATGCAGCAGACAATATCACCAAAGTAACAAACCCTGAA
This sequence comes from Salipaludibacillus agaradhaerens, assembly GCF_002019735.1. Taxonomy (NCBI): domain Bacteria; kingdom Bacillati; phylum Bacillota; class Bacilli; order Caryophanales; family Bacillaceae; genus Salipaludibacillus; species Salipaludibacillus agaradhaerens. The sequence goes on along the minus strand of NZ_KV917378.1, from coordinate 3,625,815 downwards.
GGTGGCGAAACCCACTTTTCTTATGATGCCTTAAACAGGGTCACAGCTATTAAAAATTCGTTTGGAGAGAATGTACGTTTAGAATACGATTCACAAAATAGGATAACAAAGGAAATACATTCAGAAAAACTAGAAACTAATTACACCTACAATCTTGCAGGTCAGTTAATTAAGAAAATTGATTCAGCTGGTCAGAAAACATCTTTCAAGTATAATGCGAACAATTTACTTGAAAAAATAACTTTATCTGATGGTTCATTTTGGTTTTACGAATATAATGCATTAGGACAACCTATAAAAATAACTAATCCACTTGGCCACACAATCGAACGCTCCTATGATGAAACTGGACAAGTGATATCGGCAAAAGATCCTTTAGGACAACAAACTACATTTGTATATGATCCAATGGAACGCTTATGTACAATTATTTATCCTAATCAAGCAGAAAAAAGTTTCACGTACACACCTAAAGGGCTTCTTTCTAAAGTCATTAACGAAAACGGATACGAAACGGAATATATGTACGATGCTCTTAATTTATTAAAGGAAGTTAAAGATCCTTTAGGCAACATTACTAAGTATGACTATGACGCTACAAAAAATCTTACTAAAGTTTCAAGACTTAATGGTATTTCTGAATCTATCTCGCACCAAATAAAAAAATACGTACCTCAGAATGCTAATTTTGCAATCGATGATCATTCTGAGTTAGTAGAACAAATTGTAAGGTACGAATATAACCCTCGCGGCTATTTAGCCAAAAAAACAGACAGTACAGGTTATTCTACAACGTATTCTTATGATGGATTAGGAAATCTTATTAATGTCATAGATCGTGACAATTTCGCGACTAGCTATCATTATAGTAAAGGGCAACGTCTAAATCTTGTGAAGTATGGTGACGGAAGATCAATTGCATATAATTATACTAAAACAGGGCAAATTTCAGAGATTGAAGATTGGTCAGGGACTACACATTTTGAATATAATTCTCTAGGGCAACTGATTACTGTCAAAACACCCAACAATGAAAGTATTCATTATAAGTGGACAGCTCAAGGACAACGAGCATTTACAACGTATCCTGATGGCTATGAAGTTGGCAATGAGTATAATTCCCTCGGGCAGTTAGTAAAAGTAACAGACTCATTAAAATGTGCCACAAATTATAGTTATGATGAAAATGGCGACCTTGCATCCGTTAGCCTACATGATGGAAGTCTAACAACTTTTAAATATGACCCATTATCTCGAGTCACAGAATTGTCCTATTTAAACTCCCAAGATATGGTGACCGAAAAACACATTTATGAATACGATCCAGTTGGGAATAGAAAAAAGGCTATAATATTTTCGAGAGATGAAAAGCCGTCAGACAAGATTGAATATAGCTACGATGCTTTAAACCAAATTACTGAGGTTAAAGGAGTATCTGGTCAACATACTCGTTTTTTCTATGATATGACTGGAAATAGATTAGCTGAGCTTACTCAAAATAATCAAACCACTCAATCCGGCTATGTGTTTAACTACGATAGATTAAATCGCATGAAACAACGCATGGATATTATGACACTAGATAAGAATTACTACTCGTATGATAATCGAGGAAACTTATTAGAAATCTTTCAAGGGGATCATTTAACTCAGAAACATACATTTGATGCTACTAATCAACTCGTAGAGGCATGGACTAACATGGATGTGGAATCAAAATTCACATATAATGGGTTAGGACAGCGAATTCAAAAGACAATCTCAAACTCACCAACAAAGGAGACACATCAGCTTTTACGTAATAAAGAGGTAACCAATCCAGATATTCTTTTAGAAGAACGTTTTATTCAAGATATCTTATCCCCCGCTAATCATGTACTAACAAAAACAACTGGCGATAACAAGGTTCACCGTTACACATATGGAATCAATCTAATTAAAGAAGATATTTTAACATCAACATTAAAAAATGGTAATGCTTCTAATACCAACACACAAGAATCATTAGATACTTACTCCTTTAAACATAACGAACAAGGAAGCATTGTATCAAGTGTACGTCTAAAAACAGAAGAATCTAAACATATGAAATATGATACCTTTGGATCTCCTATATTGAAAGATAGTGATACTATTTTAGATGGAGCTCACCATTATTCTTATACAGGACTTCCTTATGATAAAGAAACGGGGCTTTATTATGCTCAAGCCCGCTATTACATGCCCAATACTGGAAGGTTTATTTCTGAGGATTCTTGGGAAGGTCACATGTTACATCCAAATACTACAAATCCTTATCCTTATGTAGTGAATCAACCAATGACTTACACTGATACTTCTGGTCAAAAACCAGAAAATTCAACAAGGGGTTACTGTACAGAAAACAGAGATGAGTCCATTACTTGTTATGACCCTACTCAGGACCTTGACATAAGCTCCAACAATACTTCCATGAACACAGTCATTGCTGCCCCTGCACTTAACCCTGGTATTTGGCACAGTTTAGGTGGTACTACAGCTGGGACTGGGGCTGGAATAGCTGCTGGTGCAGGACTTGCGGGTGCCGCGGGAGTTATAGGATTTGGAGGAACAGTAGCCTCAGGCTTCGCAGGGAATTGGGATAATGTATATGTCCCACGAGCCTTAACAGGAAATCCCCAATTAACTGAATGGGAAGAACTGACAACCCCTGAGTTAAAAGAAAGAATAATTGCTGATTCGAATAATAACGTAGGTGGATTGTCTGCAGATGATTTAGCAAGCGTGGAAGCATATATAGGAAAAAATGCACCAACCAAAGGGGAGGTAGCCACTCACAATAAAAGGTTAAAAAATACTTTGGTCAATGGAAAAGAACGCAAAAAAATACCAGGCGTACCTCCAAATGTTCCTAAAAAAGGAATTAACCATAGTGGGGCACATGAACGTTATATTCAACAACAAGCTACAAATCCTCCAGTTGATCCTTTCACTGGTCTTTCCGCCCACTCTAAAATACCGGGAGGACCAAAATGGGGGGGATTAGTCGGTATTTTTACAGTTAGCGGAGTTGCTTTTGGAGATGGTTATGTCGAGCTTATGAACAGGCAAAATAAAGCTAAAGAAAATTTACAATTCGCAGAGCAGTACTATAAGGAAAACTGGAAAGGACAAAACTAATTTAGAAAGGATGCTATCATATGAAAAAATTATATCAAAAATTATTTAAGAAAAATCGAGTAAATCAATTTAACGTCTTCATAGAAGAGGCCAGAAACGAACCTAATAAACAGGAAAAAATAAACATGTTATCACATTTAATTGACAATTATCCATCACATTATGAAGGCTATTTTGAGCGTGGATTAATTTATTTAGATTTGGAAGATAATGAAGCGGCCATAGATGATTTTACTAAGGCTATTTCATTATCTTCAGATAATGAAGAGCTCTATTTCTATAGAGCTCTGGCTTTTTCCAATCTTAATTATACTAAACAAGCTATAGAAGATTTTACGACTTTCATTCATCTATCCCCTCATAATCCACTCCCTTTCTTTAATAGAGGGACCTTATATGAGAGTTTAGAAGATTATACAAGCGCCTTAGCTGACTATAATAACGCAATTGAAATTGACGAGACTTATTTAGACGCCTATTATAATATGGCCTCAATTTATTTCCAGCTAGGAAATACAAATAAAGGAATCACGTGTTGTGAAAAAATTATTGAACAAGATCCTGCATACGTTGACGCCTATTTTTTACTTGGACGCATACACAATTCATTAACTGACTATGATAAGTCCCTTAAATACTATTATTTATATCTTGATATATTAGGCTCTGATTGGAAAGCTTATCACAATATAGGAAACATATATGATGAATTACATGATTATACTAAAGCTATAGAAGCATATACGATGGCCATTGATCAGGGCGGTAATTCATCAACCTACCTAAATAGATCCTTCACTTATGTAAAGGTGGAGAATTATAATGAGGCTTTACAGGATCTAAATTTCCTATTAAATCGTGAGCCAAACCATGCTTGGGCCTACTACCATAGAGCTTCTTTATATCACGATTTAAACCAATGTGATATCGCCATGCAAGATATTAACAAAGCTATATCATTAGACCCTACTGAGCCAGAGTTCTACAACTTACGAGGATGTATTTTGTTGTCCTTAAAAAACTATGAAGAAGCCATTAAAGAAGCCAAATACGCCTTATCACTTGATCCAGATCTAGAAATAACTTATTCTACCCTAGCAGAAATTAATGCAGAGTTACAAGAAACTGATTTACTATTTAAGTACTTAGAAAAAGCTCTGCAGTTAGGTTATTCTCCTCAGAAATGCTTAGAAACGTCCTATTTTAAACCTTATTTTGAACATGACCAGTTCAAATCACTGATGGAAACCTACACCATATAAGTAAACAACTCATTAATTTGGAAAAGGACCCTAGTCATATGAAAAAATTATATCAAAAATTATTTAAGAAAAATCGAGTAAATCAATTAAACGTCTTCATAGAAGAGGCCAGAAACGAACCTAATAAACAGGAAAAAATAAACATGTTATCACATTTAATTGACAATTATCCATCACATTATGAAGGCTATTTTGAGCGTGGATTAATTTATTTAGATTTGGAAGATAATGAAGCGACCATAGATGATTTTACTAAGGCTATTTCATTATTTTCAGATAATGAAGAGCTCTATTTCTATAGAGCTCTGGCTTTTTCCAATCTTAATTATACTAAACAAGCTATAGAAGATTATACAACGATCATTCATCTATCCCCTCATAATCCACTCCCTTTCTTTAATAGAGGGACCTTATATGAGAGTTTAGAAGATTATACAAGCGCCTTAGCTGACTATAATAACGCAATTGAAATTGACGAGACTTATTTAGACGCCTATTATAATATGGCCTCAATTTATTTCCAGCTAGGAAATACAAATAAAGGAATCACGTGTTGTGAAAAAATTATTGAACAAGATCCTGCATACGTTGACGCCTATTTTTTACTTGGACGCATACACAATTCATTAACTGACTATGATAAGTCCCTTAAATACTATTATTTATATCTTGATATATTAGGCTCTGATTGGAAAGCTTATCACAATATAGGAAACATATATGATGAATTACATGATTATACTAAAGCTATAGATGCATATACGATGGCCATTGATCATGGTGGTAACTCATCGACCTATCTAAATAGATCCTTCGCGTATGTAAAGGTGGAGAATTATAATGAGGCTTTACAGGATCTAAATTTCTTATTAAACCGTGAGCCAAACCATGCTTGGGGCTATTTCCATAGAGCTTCTTTATATCACGATTTAAACCAATGTGATATCGCCATGAAAGATATTAACAAAGCTATATCATTAGACCCTACTGAGCCAGAGTTCTACAACTTACGAGGATGTATTTTGTTGTCCTTAAAAAACTATGAAGAAGCCATTAAAGAAGCCAAATACGCCTTATCACTTGATCCAGATCTAGAAACACCTTATTCTACCCTGGCAGAAATTAATGCAGAGTTACAAGAAACTGACTTACTATTTAAGTACTTAGAGAAAGCTCTGCAGTTAGGCCATTCCACAAAGACATGCTTAGAAACGCCCTATTTTAAACCTTATTTTGAGCATGACCAGTTTAAATCACTGATGGAAACCTACACCATATAAGTAAACGGCTTATTCATTTAATTTAGAAAGTGACTGATTGTGATGCTAATAAACCTCGATACAATCGTTTATTTTTACAAATGTTTCTTTATTTTTTTAACAGCTTACTTTACCTATTTTTATGTTCATACATTTAAAAAGGGATTTTTAATTTTCACTACCATCTCAGCATTACATGTTCTATCCATTTTTAATTTGGTTAATTATTTAGTGATTTACTATCTCATGGCGCTTGTATTCCTTATCGGATGGATCATTGATAAACGGCTAACATGGCTTTTCCTGACATTCCCACAACTCATTATCATTCTGGATACAGTCTCGCCCTTTTTTGATTCTTATAGCCCATTTTTTCGCTATATAGTATCAGCAATCAAAGGTGTTATACTCTATTATTTATATATCACATTAGTTCGTGCTGTGTATCAGGACCCTCTGCTAGCTAAAAAGCTAAATACCCGACATAATAAGTTTTATCGTATGACAGATGAAAAAAAGATTAACTATCTAACAAAATTACTAGATAAACATCCCGTCACGGAAAATTATATTAGTCGTGGGAATGTCTATCACACTATTGGAGAAGTGGAAAAAGCACAAGCCGATTATCTTAAAGCAATTGAAACGTCACCAGAACATGCTTCTGGTTATATCTACTTAGGTATACTTCACATCGAACAACACGCTTATACTACTGCCCTAACCTATATCAATAAGGCTGTGTCCCTTACTGAAGACGAGAACAAAGCAGCTATTTTATATCAGCGAGCTATCTGTCACTATCATTTAGGTCATTATCGCGAAGCACTAAAAGATATAAGTGAAACACAACAAACCTATATAGGAGACGCTCATATTTTTCTGCTTCGCGCACGCACATTTTTAGCCATGGGATACCCGGATCAAGCTTTGATTGATGCTGAGAAAGCTATTGAAAAAAGTCAAGGTGATTCCAATGAGAACGATACTGATACTAAAGAAGAGGCCCTCACATTATTAGCAGACATTAGAGCGAAACAAGCTGAGACGACACCCTAACTCATTTTCTTATTATTGCACCTAAAATCTCCTCTTAAAGTCACCATCTTGATTAATGTTATTTAATTAGGGTATAATAACATTAAGAAAATCGTATGATAAAAAAGACCGCTAGTGCGGCTAACACTAACGGTCCGTAATAGCTCAGTTCCCTTCAAAGGGGATTGGCAAAGGGTTAGACAAATAAGCCTTCCCACAGAGCCGTTAACTCATACATGTGGGGGCTTATTTTTTATGATCGAATGTCAACAACGCCACGATTAACATCCCAAACGAGATCATTAATGTTAACGCTTCTGTCACACTCACCATATAGGCATCACCTCCTTTCGGAAGGTGCGCCAACCCCCTATGAGTTACTAAACTACCACATGAAAATTATACCATATTTAAGGAGTATTCGTACATTTGCTTTAAACTAAATCTCTCTCCATATTTGTAAATTACACATCTTGAGCGATTCCATGAAAAACGGGCTTTCTGTTATTCTTGATCTCATTGCCCTCTATGTAAAACCTTAACGTCATTTACTTTTGACTTTTAATCCCCTTCTTTCTTAAGTATTAGTGACATGTAGTGCATTTGTCTAAAAGAGATTCGCTTGTCATTTTAAAACATGTCAAGGTGTTCAAAAAATCCTTTTTTTGTTTGATATCTTAACTTCCTACTAAATTGATTTCTACTCATTGCTAATTATAATAATATATAAAAACCGTTAGTGTGTACTTGCACTAACGGTTTGAATTAATTTAGCATCATACTTTTAATGAAACACAAATTGGAATAATCGTCTTTTATTAACTTATTAAGTCGATTTTCCCTTGTGGTGAAATGTTTAATAAAGAAGAAGAGAACTCTAAGTAATCACTTGTAGAAAAAACTAAAATCCCCGCTACGAAACAAGAGATTAAACTTAAAATCATTAAATACCTTTTCATATTATCACCTCACTCATTTTGTGTACTTCCGTTTTAGCTTGCACAGCCTTTTTATAAAATTTCATCGCCCCTTCGTAATTCCCCCTTTCTTCAAAAACAACTCCAATTTCGTAAGATAATTCCACTACATCTGTCCATAATTGAAACTTCCCAAGTTCATCCAATAAAGAAATAATTATTGGAATCGACTGTAACTCATAACACGCATGAATCACCTTAAATTTTGTTAAAGCCTCTTTCTGTTCTTCTCTTTTAGCCCTTTCCATTCCAGATAAAAGTAATTGATGGCCTTCTTCATTTCTTTTAGCCTTATATAACGTATAAGCTAATTCATATATACCTCTTACTCCTCTACTTGATTCGCTATATTCCGAAATTTTTAAAGCTTCTTCAAAATGTGTAATTGAAAGGTCATACGTCATTTGCCGTTGATAGCATAAACCTAAATTAAAATTTGCTAATGCAATAGAAAGTTTAAAGTTCCCTTCCTCCGCTTTCTTTAAAGCCGTATAATAGTATGAGTAAGCTTTATCATAATGGCATAGATCTACTAAGTTAGCAGCTAAAAGCATTTCACTATTTAATTCTTTCTCCAAGTAATTTTCAAATTCTCCGAAAATTTTTAATGCTTTTTTTGCATGATTTAATGATAAAAAATGTTGCTCAATTCGATAGTATGCTTGTCCCAGATGATAATGAAATTCTGCCTCTTCGATTGGGTCTGACACAAGTTTTAGCTTATTTTCAGCTAATTCGTAATTTTTAATTGCTTGCATAAAGTTTCTATTGTAAAAATTGTATTGTCCCGCAAAAAAATAATAATAATATTCTATTATTGTATCTGTTTGATTAATATTTTGTTCTTCAAAATAATTTAAATCATCCTTCAAATCGTGGATGTTCCTTATCATCATTTTGTGTCGGAAGTCTAAGAGGGTGAAGTATATCACCAAATTTTGATTTTCTTCCATAAACGGCAACGTCTGTTCAATTTCATTTTTAATTTCTACAGCTTTTTTAACATTATGCTGTACAATCATGCTATACCATTCATTGAGCATTTCAGCTACGTTTTCGGATGCTATTTTTTCTATCAAAATTCCTTCATCCTCTCCTTGAATATACACTTCCCCACTCTTTTTTCTATTTAATGTCATTTTACTACATATTCCATCATTTACAACCACTATTTGTATAATAAAAGTTTTAAATTTTTGTGACATTCAATCTCTGTTTTTACATTTAATTTTACATAGGTTTAGGAATTACAACCGCATTGCAAGCTTTTTCATAAAATTCAAGTGGTCCCGCTTCTCCAATTACAGCATATTCATATCCTATTTCTTTCATTTCTCTTAAGCACATATGAAGCAAGGTGTATCCTATACCTTGTACCCTTTTTGAATGAGTAGTTCCCATTGGACCAAACAATCCCTTTTTATGTCGAACAACATCAAAGCAAGAAAAACCTAGAATTTCTTTATCACCTAAAGCAATAAAAATAGGAATCTTGTCTTTTAAAAACCCGTTTTCAAGGGAGTCTAACCATTCATTTCCAAATTCTTCTTTTATAAAGTTCATTAAAGAAATAACATCATTTTGCTCTGCTCTTCTAAAAATTATATCGTTTGTTTGAATATCTGGAAACGAATAATTCCTCAATGAAACAATCATATCTCTCGGAAAAGCGACGATTTCAAGGATACGAGGAACATCCAATCCATCAATTATAATCTTTGTTGAGTAGTCATTGCTACTAAAAATTGCCTCAACAATATGTCCTTCATTTAAATAAATCTGTTTGTACCGTTTCATTAGCTTATTTGCATTATCCATCACCTCTTTAGTGGATAAAGCAATTTTTCTTGTAAAAGGTCCATAACTTATCCCGTGTTCGTTAGTAAAATTTATATCTTTTGCTCGTCTATTTAATTTATCCCAAAGATCGGGGTGGTTATTATTTAGCTCAGCACACACACTTGTCCTTACCAACAATATACCTAAAAGTAAATGAATTGGATGAACAACTTTAGTTGTCTTTTCAGCTTCTTTTTCCGCGTTTTTAATTATTCTTAAAGTACGTTCAGTTAATTTCAAGAGCCTTCCCTCATTTCAATTTACTGATTGGGAATCTTTTAATATACATTCATTTCCTTTTAACTGGATAAAAAAGAACATTTCTTATTAAAGAAACGCTCCCCGTTAGCTTAAGCACAACCTTTCACAATCTAATTCTAAATGTTGTCTACCAATGCTTTTATTGCATTAACTACAACTTCTGGTTTATCATTTTGTATATAATGGGTACTATTTTCAGCAATTAAGAACTGACCTTTTGATGATGTTTTAGAAATCTCTTTCTGCATTTCATTCCATAACATTTGTGATTTCTCTGAGTAATGGGCTTTCTTTCCTGCCGATAGAACAACTAATGGTACATCTAATTGTCTTTTGGATTCTTTTAGTTGTTTTAAACTTTCCATAAATTCATCATAATTTCCTTCGTAAACAAATTGTTTGTTATATGCTTGTTGAAATTCTTTAGTCATTGTAGGGAGAAGCCTTTCTATATAATCTTCAGGCGTAGAATCAACCAAGATAAGTCCACAAACCTCATTGGGATATTCAGTTGCATATAATCGTAAATTAACTCCTCCAAATGAATGACCGACTAATATGTACGGCGGTTCTATCTTCGCTTTAATAAGAAGGGCTTTTAATTCTTTTACCATCTCACTGCTTGTTCTTGAGTTAGGACTTGGTTCACTCTTCCCAAGTCCTGCTCTATCGTAAATTAGAACATTCGAAAGCATTGAAATTTCTGCTATTACTGAATCCCAAGCCTTTGAATAATCCCCATAACCAGATTCCATTATTATAGTTGGTTTACCATTATTTTTACCAACTAATTTGGCATATAGTTTACAATTTTTTATTGGTATCAACATCTCTTTTATCATTTTATCCGTTCCTCTCGTTCTATTAATCGCATTAAATAACTCTTCTTCAACAAAACTACCCGATCAACAAGAAAAAGGCGATTACCTTTATTCAGCATCGCCATCCGTTAGCTTATGTGTATTTTTTACAATGTTTATTTTATGTCTTCATCTTCGTATTTTAAAATATCTCCTGGTTGGCAGTCCAATGCCTTACATATTCACTCTAATGTTGAAAACCTAATGGATTTTGCTTTACCATTTTATCTTTAATGTTAGATATGGCACAGGGGAACGAGCGAAAGTACACTTTTCTTACTATTCTCGTTTACAATGCTTCAAAACTCACCCTCAATTGAATTTGTGCTAGCCAAAAGCAGCAGCAAGTTGCATAAGGTGTGTTTGCGGTACCTCTGGTTTCAAAGGTGAGGTTATTCAGCAGACCTTATTTATCCATTCATCGATACACCTTCTAATAACTTAGCATGTTCAAACATTTTCACTGCTAGCTTTTAATGACATGAAGTGACTACTCTTTTCATCATCATTGCTAATGCTATATGCACTCTTTTAGAAATTTAAGTCAATCAATGTAGAGATATTTTGTCGCCATCTGTTGATAATTTTTTTGTTTTTTTTCGTTATTCATCATTCACTTCCTCATATCCCAAATATTCCATAAAAAAATTTCAATCATTAGTTTAATTTTTTGGTTAATTGACATACTAACCATAAGGTTATAAGGGGGTGAGACAGATGGCGAACAACAACAATAATAACAACAGAAACAACCGTAATAACAACAATAATAACAATAACAACCTCAATGTAAACAATGTAAATGAAGAGTTTGCAAATGAGAATGATGCCCAAGATGTAAACAACCGCAACAATCGTAATAACAGAAATAACCGTAATAACAACAACTAATACCTAGCACATGAAAAGGCGTTCAGCCTGTGGCTGGACGCCTTTTCTCTCCCTTAAAAAACTCTCCGACGTTTGATGTTTTATATTAGTCAGCTACAGCTATGGCTTCAATCTCAATTAACAAATCGTCCGTAATAAGCCTACTCACCTCTACAGCCGAACTAGCTGGTGGATTTTTTGTATTAATGTACTGATCTCGGATTTCTCTGACAGCCTTCATTTGCGATATATCAGTTAAAAAGAATGTCAATTTTACGACGTCATCAAAAGTTAATCCAGCTGCTTTTAACGCTATATGAATATTTTCAAATACTTGTCTTGTTTGCTCGGCTAAATTTCCAACACCGACAACTTCCCCATTTTCGTCAAAAGCTATTTGCCCTGAAATATAAATGGTTCGTGAATGTCTAGCATCTACTACGTGGGTGTATCCTGCTGTTTTCGGCATGTTTTCTGGATTGAGAAACTTTTTTGTCATCGGCTCTTTATCCTCCATTGATTTTTTGTAAGTAGTTCCTTCGTTTTTATCACCAACTCGTTCGTCTACTGTACGTGTGATTTCTCATGTAATAAAAATAAGCTTTCTAAATCTCCAATATTTCATGGTGGCTTATTACTATAAAGGAATATTTTGTTTTTTACAATAATTAAGGTATGTTATTAAAATAAGAGGATAGTTCAAGATAAACTTAATAATAAAAACCCGGCAAAATGCCAGGTCTTTAAGAGTTACTTAACAAGATCTCTTTTAAAAACGGATCATCCAGCCACTCGTTTATCTGTCCTGTGGAGAATCCTTTTGAAACATTAAGGTCAATAAGCGTTCCACCAGAATAGCCGAAAGATGCCGACCTGTCTGCTATTGTATCAGGTCCTTTTTCTAGGACATTCTTCAGCTTTTTCAGCATGTTTTGAAAGCTTTTTTCCAAGTCGTTTTTCGGATTTTTAGCCGCTTCAATCACTCGATCAAGTCGTTCGTTTCCTCCTACGATCTCACCATATTCATTCAAGGTGACATCTGACAAGGTCAACCCAGTGGTTGTGTTCAAAAACTCATTCACATGCCATTTTTCGTATGCGTCTTTATTTAACGGTGTGCCGTTTTGTTCACCGATCAGCTCCGTGTGGTTTAAAAGGCGCGCACCAAACCGTTTATCGCTGTCATTTAAGACAGATTCGATTTGTGCTTTTTTTTGTTCGTCTTGAATGCCTTCAACTGTAATGTGGTTATTTCCGTCAACATGCAAAGTCAGATTTTCGTGTTTGGAAAGGGAGATGCCACTCTCTTGTAAAACCTCATCGATCTGGCTGTTTAGACGCTGCCTGTCCATATAAAGATTGTAAATTTCAAATTGAACACCATTCATTTGTGACCGTACTGTCGGTGCGTTATTTTGGGCTGCTTCAGCAGCCTGCTTGCTGATGGAGAGGGTGTCTTTTTGTCTGATCTCCTGCGATTGTGAACCTTTTGTTTTTTCCGAACTATTCTTGGCTACCAACTGCAGCAGTTGGTCTGAATAAAGCGAATACTTTACACTGTCTCTAATATTCATGGGAGCTCCTTTCATGGCAATGACATTATTTTGTTTTATATCGGTCTATATTTGAATCTTTTTACCAACCGTATGTTGAATCGTATTGATAATTGAACTTTAGTTGTGGTGATCTCCATGTTGAACTGCTCCAAGCAAGTGAGTAGTAACGGACATTCCATGTCGTTTTGACTGGGAGTGCAAGTTCATGCTTTAAGTCCGGAAACAATGTCCCACCTGAAACCGATGTATGCCAGACGCCTTCTTCCTTGTTCAGCACTTCTCTGTAGGTGTGGCCAAGACTCGGAGAAATCGTTCCCTCAGCGGAAACACTTCTTACAATCGCCCCATCAGGAATAGCCGAGACATTTGCAAGATTAACGACGGCAATCGGCGACACAACTCCTTGTCCAGGGCTTGAAATGGATGACGGGGACAGATTCGCCGTATAAGTACCACTTTTCATTCTATCGATAAATTCAAGTCTATAAAATCCCCATCCGTCAAATGAACCATCTTTAGATATGACGACAGCAATGTACCTGCCTGTCTCCGGAACATCCAAGCGAATAATCTCGTTTTTATTTCCCATTCTTTCAGAAGATCCTACCGCAGGATAGCCGTAAGAATCCTTAAATAAATATAAATCATAATCGGTATTTGCTGGGATGTTCTTTAGGTGAATGGCAAGCTGTTCTCCCTTGGTGGCATAAAACTTGTAATAATCCCTATCGCTTTCACTATGAATCGTTGCAGAAATCGTCTTGTACTTCCACAGTCCTAAATCATAAGCTTCAGCAAAAGAATTATTTGGTTCATATTCATCTTCGTATACATTTGCCGAAACCGACATTGCTGAGATTGCCATCAAAAATAAACTGAACATTAACAGAAACAAACTTTTTTTCATTTGTCCTTGCCTCCCATTTATTTTATCACCAAAAAGGAACTCCCTTCCTTATATCGGTAACAAAAATGGAAAGTTAAAGAAAATATTATAAAATTATAGAATTTTTGTATGTGATTTGTTTTGGTGGTTGATTTCGATTATCACACTGGCTCTACTCCAAATTAAAGCCAGTGTGATAATCTGAGGTTATCGCCCGTAGGATAAAGAGACTCGCTGATTGGACTGTTATATTCCATAAAATAAAAGTCTCAAACGTGAGTCTAAGTTTAATTAACATTCAATATCTTAATAGACTTCTAATTATTAATAGTATTTTTAATTCGATATATAGTCTCATTAATTCCAATAGGATTATGCCCACGTTTTATATCTGAATATAACTGTATCTTCATTTCTTTTGTATAATAATCATCACTAAGGTGAGATAATCCCAAAATAAATGGATTTAGATGGTGAGTTAAGTCTCTTCCACTGGTTACATTTTGTAAATAAGTGATTTCTGGTACATACTTTATTTTTTTATAAAAATCCCGTACATTTAATTTTTCAGAGTAACTTTCGATAATTTCTTTTCGTGATAAAGATGGTTTCGTAGTTTCAAACATAGCATTAACATGACGATCATAGTAGTTCCAAACTATAGTTTGAGGATTATTTACTAACACTTTTGAACCTTTTAGTAAGCCTCCCAGTAATAATGACATAAAACCACCAGCAGAGCTTCCATAGAACAGAGTTTTCTCTTTTTTAAGGTTAATTTTCTCTAAAAGAATCTCTAATATTTCTGCTATTTCTGTTAAATAGTGTCTGTCCCCAGTGCCAAACCCCCAGCCTATGTTAATTTCCCCTAAATATAAAGTTGGATCATTATAAAATATTAGCGTCTCATCGAAATGCTCCATCCATTTATGTCTTTGAAAAATAGGCGGTTCTAGCTCTGAGCTAGCATCATAAGCACCCGAACCAAAAATAATTGCCTTATCATTTCTTTTTTTTACTCTTATTAAAAAGTCAAAGTCTACTTCGTCTTTTGTGATAGATAGAATAAAAGGTGAATTTAATTGTATAGTGAAATTATTTAAATCCGCAAAATCTATTCTATATCTCTCAAACTCATTAATCATGTTGTTTACCCCCTAGTACTAGAATAATAATTCTATATTAACTTTCTTAATATCTATTAAAATAGTGTTTTTATTTTAAAAATATAAAAGTACAGCCTTCGTTTCCTCTTATACTATATAAACTGTCTGTGAGTCCAAATAGTGATATAAATCAGGTTAAATGAACCTTTATCAGATATTTTTACCCTAGTGCGCAAGAAAGAAGCCGCCCCCCAAAAGAAGGACGACTTCCATAACTGTTCATACATATATGTATATCCACCATAATAATCATTTGGTGGAGACGGTGGGAATCGAACCCACGTCCAGAGATAACGATACTTAAGCGTCTACGAGCGTAGTTAGTTTATTAGAAATTCGCCATCACGTCAGCCAACTAACAGGCTTCTATGAGGCTAACCTGATTAATCTCTTCCAATCGTCCTCAGGTGGTGGATTCATGGCGTATCCCACTATAAGTGAGTCCCTGATCCTTCACATGGGCGATGAAGGGAGGAACCGCTAGCAGGGTTTTTACGCCGCTGCTAAAGCGAAGTTGTTATCTTCTTTGCCAACTATAGGCGATGGGCGTTTTATACGAGGACACCCAGCTCGACTCGCAACTTAAGCTCGACCTACCCCTGTCGAATCCAGAACGTCCCCATGTAAGAGAACGTTAAGGGTATAAGTCATTATTCAGTTCCTTAACGGTAATTATTATTATAACATATATAGATTGGCGGTCAAATGGTAAGCTTCACCAGCTTATCTTCCTAATTGATTATCCTTAAAAGCTCGCTGGATTTCACGCTTTGCATCTTTTTGCTTAAGGTCTTCGCGTTTATCATACTTTTTCTTCCCTTTTCCGAGTCCAATTAATACTTTTGCCACACCGTTTTTAATATAAATTTTCAATGGAACGAGTGTGTAGCCTTTTTGCTGAGTAAGTCCGATTAATTGGTTTATTTGTTTGCGGTGAAGTAAAAGTTTACGTGTGCGTACTGGATCATGGTTATAACGGTTTCCTTGCTCATATGGACTAATGTGTAGATTATGAAGCCATGCTTCTCCCTGTGCCACACGTGCAAATGAATCTTTCATGTTGACGCGTCTGTTACGAATCGATTTAATTTCTGTCCCAGTAAGAACCATACCTGCTTCATACGTTTCTTCAATATGAAAATCATGGCGTGCTTTTTTATTTTGTGCGATGAGTTTTCCTTCTGTTGCCATAGTTATTGCATCCTTTCCGACACCCTCGTGACATTCATAATACCAAATTTCGGTGATAGCTTCAATTTGTTTAAGGGAAATCTTTATTTTTCAGCAACAATAGCCGAGTTTTCAGCATTAGCATTCACTTTTCACGCATCTCTCCCCTTTTTTCACGCATCAACCTGCATTTTTTCAGCAGCTCCACCCCTTTTCCACACATCTTCCTCCAGTTTTTCAGCAACATTCTCAATCTCACTTCCACAGCTCGGCCCAAAAAAAGAGCTCACCTCAATAGGTGGGCTCTCACTTATTCGGTTATTTCTTCTTTTTCTTACCTTTTAATCGTTTGTTTTTAGGAGCGTTTTCGTAAAAAGCTTTTTTCTTACGTTTTTTCTTTCGCCCGGAGTATTCCTTGTCTTTGTCGTCTTTCTTTTGACGGCGACTACCGCCTTCAATGACGCGTGGCGCCTCTTTTTTGCGGGCTTTTCGCGGTTTCATTCCCACAACTTCAAAGTCAATTGCGCGTTCGTCGACGTTGACGTTAGTGACACGGACTTCGATTTCATCCCCGATCCGGAAAACATTGCCGGTTCGTTCTCCAATCATAGCGTAACGTTTTTCATCGTAATGGTAGTAATCGTCAGTGAGATAGCTGACATGAACAAGACCTTCAATTGTATTCGGAAGTTCTACAAATAGACCAAAGTTTGTCACGCCGCTAATAATGCCGTCATATTCTTGCCCAACTTTATCTTCCATGAATTGAACCTTTTTCAGCTCGTCCGTTTCTCGTGAAGCGTCCTCTGCCCGACGTTCCATTTCAGATGAATGACGCGTTAATTCAGGAAGCTTTTCACTCCATTTTTCCAGCGTGTCTTCGTCTGTTTTCCCTTCAATGAGATAGGTTCTAATAAGCCGGTGAACAATTAAGTCAGGGTATCGACGAATAGGTGATGTAAAATGGGTATAGAAATCTGCCGATAAACCGAAATGTCCTGCATTTTGTGGGTCATAGCGTGCTTGCTTCATGGAGCGCAACATCACTTGGCTGATTACCGCTTCCTCTGGCTCTCCTTTTACTTCTTGGAGAAGTTCCTGAAGGGCGCGCGGATGAATCTCATTCCCTTTTCCTTTCACCACATATCCGAAGTTGGTAATGAATTCGAGGAATTGATTCAATTTATCTTCATCTGGATCTTCATGAATCCGGTAGACAAACGGTGTTTTCATCCAATGAAAATGCTCTGCCACTGTTTCGTTCGCCGCTAACATAAATTCTTCAATTAGCCGCTCAGCAACTGATCGGTCGCGGAGTACGACATCCGTTGGTGTTCCTTCGTCATTAACAAGCACTTTCGCTTCCTTAAAATCAAAGTCGATTGCACCGCGGGAGAATCGTTTCTTTCGAAGAATTTCCGCTAGCTCCTCCATGTCTTTAAAAAATGGAATAAGCGATTCATAACGTTGTTTTACCTCATCATCTTCGTCTAATAAAATTTTCCTAACATCTGTATAGGTCATCCGTTCATTTGTGCGGATGACACTTTGATAGATGTCATGGTTGACAACTTCCCCATTCGCCGAGATTTCCATATCACACGATAGAGTAAGACGGTCCACTTGCGGATTAAGTGAGCAGATTCCATTGGATAAACGGTGAGGAATCATCGGGATCACTCTATCAACCAAATAACAGCTTGTTGCACGGTCGTAGGCTTCCACATCAATCGGTGATCCTTCTTTGACATAATGACTAACGTCAGCAATATGAACACCAAGTAAATAGTTGCCGTTCTCTAATTTTTTTACCTGAACAGCATCATCTAAATCTTTAGCATCAGCTCCGTCAATCGTCACGATTGTTTCTTCTCGCAAATCTCTTCGACCAGCCAAGTCTTCTTCAGCTATCTCATCTGGCACATCGTTCGCCTGGTCAAGAGCATCCTGTGGGAATTCTCCTGGTAGTCCGTGCTTATGAATGACTGATAGAATATCGACACCTGGATCATTTTTATGGCCCAGAACTTTAATAACATGACCTTCAGCGCTCATACGGCTTTCAGGGTGCTTCGTTATTTCCACAAGAACCTTATGGCCATCAACAGCGCCCAGTTCCTGGCCTTTCGGGATTAAAATATCAGCCGGGATTCGCTTATCATCAGAAACGACAACCCCGTAATGTTTATCATCCACATACGTGCCGACCGTTTGTGTAACCCCTCGTTGTAAAATACGGATAATGGTCCCTTCTGGTCGTGCCCCATTAGATTTTCTCTGCAATCTCACGAGGACTTTGTCTTTATTCATGGCGTTGTTCATTTCAGTACCCGCAATAAAAATATCATCCATCCCCTCATCCGTTTTCACGAAGGCAAACCCTTTGGGATGCATAATGACCTCTCCACGAATAAGATCCATTTTTTCTGGCAGGCCATAACGATTCGTACGTGTACGGACGATATCACCTTGTTCTTCTAGTTCATTTAATGTTTTGACGAATTCTTTAAAATGGCTGGAATCTTCTAATCCAAACGCTTCTTCCATTTCTTTTATGGATAATGGCTTGTCAGCGTCATGTTTCATATAATGGAGGATTCCTTCTTTTGTTGTATCTGTCATAATGGCTTTCTCCTTTCTTGGCGGGAGAGGGGTGGATGCTAATTAGTCGTTCCAGTCCAGTTCCTCTAAAAATGCATAAATATCCTCATGTAGCTGATCCCGCTCTTTGTCTAATGTAATAACATGGCCCGATTCTTCGTACCATTTTAATTGCTTATGATGACTTTCAATCTCATTGTGGATAATGTTAGCACTGTCTGTATTAATCATGTCATCATGACGAGCTTGTACGACAAATGTTGGAGCATAGATCATATCAATATGATCTCTCACTTCTTTGTTTAGCTTTTGCAAAGCCTTTAATGTCGTCATCGGTGTTTCTTTAAATTTTTCCATTTCCTTTTCGATTTGTTTATCATCTTTCCCTTCCCATTTTTTATACTTTCTCGCATATGCGAGCACACCTTGATACATTGTTTCTTCACTTTTAATATGCATTGGGGCACACATGGGAATTATGCCCTTCACAGGTAGTGTGTACCCGAGCTTTAAGGAAAATACACCCCCTAATGACAAACCGGCAACAGCGATGTCTTTGTGCCCCATTTCTTTTAAATGATTGTATCCATCTTGAACATCTTTCCACCAATCATCAGGCCCAGTTTGAACTAATTCCTCTGGTGGTACACCATGGCCTTTCATATGGGGGGCATGCGATGTGTACCCCTTTTTTTCTAAAAAGCGCCCGAGCATTCTTACATCGGCAGAATTGCCAGTAAAGCCATGTAATAAAAGCACCGCACGTTCTCCTGCTTCAAATGTAAATGGTTTTGGTTGTGCGACTTTCATCATTATGCAAACGTCCTTTCATGATCGTTATCTCAATATATTTTGGAATTGGGAATAAGGAGAACTCACGAATTGCCAACTCTAATAACTAATTAGGTTGAATATCAGTTAAATCATCGTCATTCGTACACTGATAAAAACGTCTATTAGCTATCCAGTTAACGTATAAGTGTATTATAGAATATCAACTTATTTATGAAAAAAATCATCTATCATCTTTAAAAGTTCATCTTTCTCGTCACCAAACCAAATGTAATGCTTTGCCTCTGGAAAATAAAAAAGTTCTTTCTCTTTTGATTGAATATGTTCATAAATATATTCTGCACTCTTCTCAGGTACAAGACCATCATTTTTACCTTGGATAACGAGTGTCGGAGCCGTGATTTCATCTACATGAGGTCGTAACCGTTTAACCATTTTGGCAAATTCAAATGTAGCTGTCATCGGCAAACGCTGAATTTTCGCTTTATAAAATTGATAGATATCATCATCATCTAAATCCCCGCGGATACTTTCAATCAACCAGCCTCTCATATCTTGCATAAGTTGCTTAATGTTCAAATAGTAAATAGCTGAACTTATAAGGACTAATCTCTCCACTGGATATTTAGAAGCGAGGTAGCTTGCAATGACACCGCCCATGGAAAAGCCGATGACATACACTTTATCACAGCGGTTCAGCAATTCCTTCATAGCAACCTCTGCTTTATACAGCCAATGCTTATACGTGACCGATTTTAATCCTTCCTTTGTGCCATCATGACCTGGTAATTCAGGACAGTATACGAGCCAGTTCTTATCCTTTAGGTGATGCTCTATTTCTGCTGTTTCATCTGGAGTTCCTACAAACCCGTGTACAATAAGACATCCTATCATGACTATCACTCCTGTTGCTTCCCTTTTTTAATTTTATGAAATGACAGGTATCTTTGTCACGCAGTCCGTTTTGAATATCCTTCTTTTTTCTTTTATTCCCTTATGGTATAAGCTTTAACCTTCAAAGAAGCACTGTATGAGTTGTGGTGACATATATTCTAAGAAGAGATACAAAAACAGGAATAGGCAAACAATTTAGTGTTTGGAGGTAACTTACCGCCCCAATCCATATCGAAAGAAACCATGTCTTTCCCATAGTTTTAAATGGCCTCTCTCATCACGACTTACACATGCAAAAAGCAGCAGACTCATGTCTGCTGCCTGAAATTATCGTCATTATACAAAGAATGCAACGGCTAACGTCAGTAAAAAGAAAAGAACACCAAGAACAACGGTTGCTTTGTTTAAAACAGCTTCCAATCCTCGTGCTTTTTGTTTTCCGACTAATTGTTCTGCACCACCAGAGATGGCGCCAGACAATCCAGCACTTTTACCTGATTGTAATAATACAACAGCAATTAACAAAAGTGATACGATGACAAGTAAAACGGATGCAACAGCTCCCAAACTTTACACCTCCAAATGGACATCTAAACCTTCTAAAAATATACCATGAAATAGGTATCTCTGCAAGACTAAGTCAGTACAAAGCTTCACTTTAGACAACTATCACTGCACTTCTTAGTTAATCCAATTTTTTAATATTAGTTCTTATATGAATCAATTTCATAAATCAGGTTGTATCGTTATTTCCAAACGTTATGTTATGACTCATCCCCACTACAATTGATGTTCCGTATGGATCGTCTTCAACTCATTCTTCCTTTGCAAAGCTCAGTCAGAATGGATTTTCAGACGTCGCTTTCACCCAAGGTTATCACTTTGGCTTTCTAGTCCGTGGAGAAGCTGGCCCATCCTCCCAAAGCTCCGCCTTACTTCGTTTTCCGCAGGCGTCTCCGCTATTCCAGCAGAATCTTTAGTTAAAACCTTTCAACAATTATGACGTGCAAGTTTTTTTGAATACATTGTAGGATGACTTTGCCCCTGCTTTCGAAATATTCGCCTGTCGCTGCTGTCATATGAAGGTTTACAGGGTATTCATTAATCTCAATCTAATCAAAAATCAAACCAAACGTTGAAACCCCCGGCTTAGCCGAGGGTTTCATCAATGTTTCATCTTAATTATTTGTTTAAGTTATAGAATGCTGAGTTTCCAGCATATTGACCGATATATTGAAGTTCATCTTCAATGCGAAGAAGTTGGTTGTACTTCGCAACGCGGTCCGTACGTGATGGTGCACCTGTTTTAATTTGACCGGCGTTTGTAGCTACTGCGATATCAGCAATTGTGCTGTCTTCTGTTTCACCTGAACGGTGAGAGATAACATTTGTGTAGCCAGCACGTTTAGCCATTTCAATCGCTTCAAATGTTTCAGAAAGTGTTCCGATTTGGTTCACTTTGATTAAGATGGAGTTACCAATGCCTTCTTTAATTCCTCGAGAAAGCTTTTCAGTGTTTGTTACGAATAGATCGTCACCTACAAGCTGAACTTTATCACCAAGACGCTCAGTTAGTAATTTAAAGCCTTCCCAGTCGTTTTCATCAAGGCCGTCTTCGATGGAAACAATCGGATATTTTTCACAAAGCTCAGCATAAAATTCAACCATTTCTTCAGATGTTTTAACAACACCTTCACCTTTTAAGTTGTATTTTCCATCTTCGTAAATTTCAGAAGCTGCAACGTCCATAGCTAACTGGATTTGTTCACCAGGCTTGTAGCCAGCTTTTTCAATTGCTTCGATGATGGTTGACAAAGCTTCTTCGTTAGAAGATAAGTCAGGCGCAAAGCCACCTTCGTCACCTACTGCTGTGTTATAGCCTTTTGAGCTAAGGACTTTTTTAAGGTTGTGGAAGATTTCCGCACCCATTTGAAGGGCTTGAGTAAAGCTTTCCGCTCCTACAGGCATAATCATAAATTCTTGAATATCTACGTTGTTATCTGCATGCTCTCCACCATTTAAGATGTTCATCATTGGTGTTGGAAGAGTTTTGGCGTTAAAGCCACCTAAGTATACGTATAAAGGTAATCCAAGAGCTTCAGCTGCTGCACGTGCCGTCGCCATAGAAACACCTAAAATAGCGTTAGCGCCTAATTTGGCTTTGTTAGGTGTACCATCAAGTTCAATCATTAATTGGTCAATACCAAGTTGATCAAGAGCATCGAAGCCAACTAATTCAGGGGCAATTACTTCGTTTACGTTTTCGACTGCTTTAGAAACACCTTTCCCCATCCAAGCGTCGCCACCGTCTCGTAGTTCTACTGCTTCGTATTCACCAGTAGATGCACCACTAGGAACGATAGCACGACCGAAAGCGCCACTTTCAACGTGAACTTCTACTTCTACTGTTGGATTCCCACGAGAATCAAGTACTTGTCTTGCATAAACGTCTGTAATTAATGTCATAATTGATACACTCCTTTAGTTTGGACTATAGAATAAGATTCGGATTGGCAATGTAGTGTAGAACAGTATGGTCCCATCATCGCAAACCATAAGTTGCTCAGAGAGCCTTATACTGTTTTACCTTACGGTTACCATTGTACAGGAACTTATCCAAAGTTAATAATTTTGTCTAAATCATAGTTCTATTATTATTTTTTAATCAATGATTTACCAGTCATTTCTTCCGGCTGATCCACATTTAATAATTCAAGCATTGTAGGAGCAAGATCTCCTAAAATACCATCTTCACGTAATTTTACGCCTTTATCAGTTACGATAACGGGAACTGGATTCGTTGTATGTGCAGTCATCGGTGTGCCTTCTTCAGTAATCAGCACATCAGCATTCCCATGATCAGCCGTAATAATCGTTTTTCCACCTTTTTCCTCGATTAAATCAACGATTTTCCCTAAGCACTCATCCACTGCTTCAATCGCCTTAATCGTTGGCTCCACTTTCCCTGAATGACCAACCATGTCCGGGTTAGCAAAGTTTAAGATAATCATGTCATGCTTATCAGCTCGTATCTCGTTTAGAAGAGCGTCAGTTACTTCATAAGCACTCATTTCAGGCTTTAAGTCATAAGTAGCCACTTTAGGTGAATTAATCAAAATCCGTTCTTCTCCTGGGAATTCTTCTTCCCGCCCGCCACTAAAGAAAAATGTAACGTGTGGGTATTTTTCAGTTTCAGCGATGCGTAATTGCTTTAATCCCGCATCAGAAACCACTTCACCAAGGACTTTATCTAAGTTTGTCGGCTCAAAAGCGACGAGACCTTGAACTGATTCACTAAAATGAGTCAAGCACACATAGTGCAAGTTTTTAGGAAATCTGTCTCCTCTATCAAAGTCAGAGAATTCAGGGTTCGTAAATACTTGTGACATCTGGATGGCACGATCTGGACGGAAGTTGAAGAAAATAATCGCATCTTCATCGTTAATCGTTCCCACAGGTGTTTCACCGTCTTCTTCTGTCATAACTGCCGGCAATACGAATTCATCATGGATGTCATTTGTGTAAGAGTCTTTTAATGCTTCGGTTGCAGAGCGGTATTTCAAGCCATCACCGTATACCATTGCGCGATAACTTTTTTCTACACGGTCCCAACGCTTGTCTCGATCCATGGCATAATAACGACCTTGGATAGAAGCTAGCTGCCCTAACTGTAGTTCCTTCATTTTCTCTTCAAGAATCTGAATATACTTATCAGCTGATTGCGGTCCTACATCACGGCCGTCAAGGAAGCCATGGACGTAAACTTCTTCGACACCTTTGTCTTTGGCCATTTCTAGCAATGCCATTAAATGGTTGATATGACTATGAATCCCGCCGTCAGACAACAGACCATATAAATGAAGGGCTTTCCCTTTTTCTTTAACATGCTTCATGGCACCAAGGAATGTTTTATTTTGGAAAAATTCTTTTTCTTTAATTGCAAGATTCACTCTCGTTAAACTTTGATAAACAACTCTTCCGGCTCCGATATTAAGGTGCCCCACTTCAGAGTTCCCCATCTGACCTTCTGGAAGCCCCACTGCTAAACCACTTGCTTGTAGTGTCGCATGAGGGTAGTTGTTCCAGAAACGATCGAAATTTGGCGTATTAGCCAAGGCTACAGCGTTTCCTTCTGTTTCTTCACGAAGGGCAAATCCATCGAGAATGATTAATGCTTTAGGTTGCTTACTCATTTCCTGCCTCCACAAGTTGTAAAAATGATTCGGCTTCGAGGCTCGCTCCTCCTACAAGGGCGCCGTCAATATCTGATTGGCCAAGAAGCTCTTTAATGTTTGCAGGTTTTACGCTGCCTCCATATTGAATGCGAACAGCTTCGGCTACTTCTTGTGAGAATGTGCTTTCTACAACTTTACGAATCACACCACACGTGTCGTTAGCATCTTCTGATGAAGCTGTTTTACCTGTACCAATTGCCCAAATAGGCTCATAGGCAATGACAGTTTGTTTAACTTGATCTTCAGACAATCCTTTCAAGCCTGCATTCACTTGTTTAGTAACCACATCGTTTGTTTTGTTAGACTCGCGCTCTTCTAGTGTCTCTCCTACACACACGATTGGTGTTAAGCCATGTTTAAAAGCTGCATGTACTTTTTGGTTAACAGTTTCATCAGTTTCGCCGAACAACTCACGACGCTCAGAGTGACCGATAACAACATATTGAACACCTAAATCACTTAATGCTACAGGGCTCACTTCACCAGTGAATGCACCATTTTCTTCAAAATACATGTTTTGAGCGCCAACTTTTACATCAGTGCCTTTTGCTTCTTGAACGAGTGCATCAAGAAAGAGGAAAGGAGAGCAAATAACAGAGTCAACTTTATCATTAGAAGGAACCCGTCCTTTCACTTCATTCAGAAACTCAAGTGCCTCTGCTTTCGTTTTGTTCATTTTCCAGTTTCCTGCAATAATAGGTTTACGCATGAAAATGCCTCCTAAAAGTTATTTATCGTTTAATGCCACAACACCAGGGAGTTCTTTACCTTCGATGAACTCTAGGGAAGCACCGCCACCTGTTGAGATGTGGTCCATTTTATCTGCGTAGTCAAATTTTTCAACAGCTGCTGCAGAGTCACCACCACCGATTACAGTATACGTATTATCCGCATCTGCTAAAGCTTCTGCCACACCTTTTGTACCTTGAGCGAATTTCTCCATTTCAAAGACGCCCATAGGTCCGTTCCAAATGACGAGTTTGGAACTTTTTACAACATCACGGTATGTTTCGAGTGTTTTAGGACCAATATCTAATGCTTGCCAATCTGAAGGTATCGCATCGATTGCAACGACTTGTGTATTGGCATCCTCGCCAAACTTATCAGCGATAACACCATCGATAGGCATATAGAATTTAACACCTTTCTTTTCAGCTTTCTCCATGAACTGCTTCGCTAAATCAATTTTATCTTCTTCTAGTAAGGATTCGCCAATTTCGTGTCCTTGAGCTTTGATGAATGTGTAGGCAAGTCCACCACCGATGATTAGGTTATCAACCTTGTCTAAAAGGTTATCGATCACACCGATTTTATCCTTAACTTTTGCCCCACCGATGATCGCTGTAAATGGACGCTCTGGATTTGCCATTGCTTTCCCTAGTACCTCTAGTTCCTTTTCCATCAAAAGGCCTGCTACAGCTGGAAGGTGCTTTGCAATCCCTTCTGTAGAAGCGTGGGCACGGTGTGCAGCACCGAATGCATCATTTACATAAACATCAGCAAGCTCTGCCATTTGTTTCGCAAGATCTCCATCATTTTTCTCTTCGCCTGCTTCAAAACGGACATTCTCAATTAATACAACATCGCCGTCGTTTAATTGTGAAACGGCTTTTTGTGGTTCTTCTCCCACAACCGTATCTGTTTTAATAACAGTTTGTCCGAGTAAATCACTTAGGCGCTTTGCTACAGGGTCTAACCTTAGTTCATCAACTGCTTCGCCTTTAGGACGACCTAAGTGACTAGCAAGAATCACTTTTGCCCCTTTTTCAATAAGGAGCTGAATTGTAGGGAGTGCAGCACGAATACGCGTATCATCCGTTACTTCTCCGTTACTCATTGGTACGTTAAAGTCCACACGGCAAAATACGCGCTTTCCTTTTACATCTATATCTCTAATTGACTTTTTATTCATCGGAAGTTGCCTCCTTTAGGGTGGGTCAAGTGTCTGTCAAACCTTTTTATTAAGCATTAGGTAAAAGAAAGATCCCAAGGTAATAAGTTAAAGGAGACAGGACACGTGCCCGTCTCCTTTAAAGTGGCAAACGCCAGGATCGATAAATCGTGTTAAATTAAAGACCTTTTTTAGCGATATACTCAACAAGGTTAACAACTTGGTTAGAGTAACCTGTTTCGTTGTCGTACCAAGAGATAACTTTAACCATGTTTCCTTCCATAACCATTGTAGAAAGCGCATCAATTGTAGACGCATACGCGTTACCATTATAGTCTCTAGAAACAAGAGGCTCTTCGCTGTAACCAAGGATTCCTTTAAGGTCACCTTCTGCCGCTTCTTTAAATGCTGCATTAACTTCTTCAGCAGTTACGTCTTTACCAAGCTCAGCTGTTAAGTCAACAAGTGACACGTTAGGTGTTGGAACACGCATTGCCCCACCATTTAATTTTCCTTTTAATTCAGGAAGTACAAGCGCTACTGCTTTAGCAGCACCAGTTGTTGTTGGAATGATAGACTCAGCTGCTGCACGTGCACGACGGTAGTCCTTATGTGGTAAATCAAGGATTTGTTGGTCGTTAGTGTAAGAGTGAACTGTTGTCATCATACCACGCTTTAATTCAAACTTATCATTAAGGACTTTAGCAAATGGCGCCAAGCAGTTAGTAGTACAAGATGCGTTAGAAATCACGTGATGGTTAGCTGGATCATATTTGTCTTCGTTAACACCCATAACGACAGTAATATCTTCGTCAGATGCAGGAGCAGAAATAATAACTTTTTTCGCACCAGCTTCAAGGTGTTTAGCTGCAGCTTCACGTTTTGTGAAGATACCAGTAGATTCAACAACTACGTCTACGCCACGCTCTGCCCATTTAAGGTTTGCAGGATCTCTCTCTGCAGAAACGTTGATCTCTTTACCATTTACAACAAGGTTATTCCCTTTAGCTTCTACTTTCACATCAAGCTTTCCGTGAACAGAGTCATATTGAAGTAAATGTGCAAGCATGTTGGCATCAGTCAAGTCGTTTACTGCTACAACCTCAACCTCTGGATTTTGAAGTGCTTGTCTAAATACGACACGTCCAATACGTCCAAAACCGTTAATACCTACTTTTGTTGCCATGATTAAATTCCTCCTTAGTTTTACTAAAGCTTTATATTTATATCAAAGGGAAAGATAAATCCCTTGAATAAAATCACCCATATTTCCTATTATCTTATATAGTCTGATCTAAACTTATTTTTTTAACAGGGCTCTTGCTGCCCCTTCATCAGTGACGAGTGTTTGACTCGGTCGCTGCTTCATATAAGCATCAATCGCTCGTGCCTTTGATGCGCCACCAGCTATTGAAATAATGGTTGGAA
This sequence comes from Salipaludibacillus agaradhaerens, assembly GCF_002019735.1. Lineage (NCBI taxonomy): Bacteria > Bacillati > Bacillota > Bacilli > Caryophanales > Bacillaceae > Salipaludibacillus > Salipaludibacillus agaradhaerens. Next base: position 3,597,671 of record NZ_KV917378.1, on the reverse strand, counting down.
TATTTTCCAAATCCTCAAGCTGCAAGCCAATGGTTCGGACCTTATGTATAATGTCTCCTGTGTGATTAAAATAATAACCAAATGCCTCTGCAACTGCATTTTTTTCATGTAATTTTTTTAACACATCAGTAGACGAGTTGCGTCTGACTGCCATCGTTTCAGCTTCACCAATGCCATGAATAACCAATGTGGCTGAATGGATGAGCTCAAGTATTTCTTGAACCGAAGGCTCACTCACAAGAGATTCATATGCTTCCTTACTCAGCTGGTCAGGAACGTGAAGTAACTTATACGTTCCCATCGCTTTTCTCGCCATTGTAGCACATATCGTGTTAGCCTGGTTTTCAACCTGTTCACCAAGGCCACCTCTAGCAGGAACAAAAAGCGTCTCTTTTAGATCTGAGTCTGGTATAAGCATTTCGGCCACGGCTGCTACAGATGTGCCACCTGTGACCGCAATAATATTGTTATGCGGCGAAAGGTTCTGTTTAATGAGGTTAACACAAGCACGCCCCATTTCTTTTTGAACCCATGGATATTCATCGCTATCCCCGGGTACGATATGAACCTCTTGAACGTTTAATTTACTTTTTAACTCTTCTTCCATTGTCCTTGTGTGAAAGACGTCTTTCATAACCACTTCCAGCTGACCAAGTAAATTATTCCCTTCATGGGATAATGTCATTCCAGTTGAAGCAAATTCAACGAGACCTTGATCTTTAAGGAAAGTGACTTCGCTCCGCAAAACTCTTTCTGACATTTCTAAATTACTGGCTAGCGTGCGCCGCCCAATGGGTTGCATTAAGCGGATAAACCGTAATATACGGTATCGTTGCCCGAGAACATCTACTAAGTCAGGCAATAATTTTTTTTGCAAGTCTAACAGCATGTTCATCGGTATTCTCCTTTTCATCGCTCAAATTTTCGGGACTCATCAGGTCCCTTATAGACATATTATGTCCCACCCAGGCGAAAAAAAGACCCTTTCATTTAAAAACAACCACGATAGTATGTGTAGATTAGATAAGCGTAAAGTTTCCTAACAATACATTTACGCCATACTTTTACTACGTACATGTTTATTGTAGCAAGGAAAAGGAATGTTAGCAACAAGTTTGTTTGTGAACATTTTGTAACTAAAATGAATATTCCAATTGACGAACAAGAAATTAAATAGTTGCTGTCACATGATCGTTATAAAAAGGACTACAGTGAAACACTGTGACTCCCAGAGTACAGCGACACCTTCAAGTAAATGATGTGAACAGTTTCCTCGCATCATTTACCTGAAGTCCTCTAGTGAGCGTTTGTCTGTAGTGGGAGATCACTATATTAGGCGTTTTTAAGTGTATTTTAATTTATGAAATAGGTTCAAATTGAAAACAGATGATTGAATTTTTCTTCTAAGTGATTAATAGAGATGATCCCTTCATCTAAAACGATTCCATCCTCCGTCTCAATAACAGGAATACGGATCTGATATTTTTCAAGCCATTCATCCTGTGTATAAATATCCCTTTTTTCAATTGAAAAGTGATGTTTGTTTTGTAATATTCGAAGTGTCTCAAACCCTTCATCACATAATGAGCAGTCGCTCTTTGTATAAAAATAGATGGTCAACTAAATCGCTCCTTTATGAAAATCGTTTGCGTTGAGATGACGAAGGAATATGCAATTCTTCTCTATATTTAGCAACGGTCCTTCTTGATACATTCATAAAATACTCTTCTTTTAAAATATCAGCTATTTTTTGATCCGATAATGGCTTTTGTTTGTTCTCTTCATTAATTAAGCGCTTTAAATAAATTTTCACACGTTCGGAAGAAGCTGCTGAGAACGTTTTTTTCCCTACTGCAGCATTAAAGAAATATTTCAATTCATAAAGGCCCCAAGAAGTTTGAACATATTTTTTTACAGTAGCTCTCGACACTGTAGATTCATGAATCCCAACTTCTAATGATATGTCTTTTAATGTCATTGGCTCTAAGTACGCAGGACCATGCTTAAAAAAACTGTATTGTTTCTGAACGATACACTTCATCACTTTCAATATTGTCTGATGACGTTGTTCAATACTGCGAGAGAGCCACTGTACCTGGTCATATTTTTGTTTGATATAAGTTTGAACATGCTGTTCCTGGTTTGTTAACAGGCGTTTATAGTCACGATTAATTCGTACCTTGGGCCTGCTTTCTTCATTTAACTTCACCACGAACCTATCATTTATTAGGGATACTGTGACATCTGGTACGACATAACGGGCTAGTTCCTTGTGAAAAAGTGCCCCTGGCTTCGGATTTAAGGTTTGAATAAAATCAGCTACATACTGTACTTCTTCCAATGACACATTTTCTTTTTTAGCAATATCTTTATATTTATTTTTGGCCAAAAGATCCAAGTGGTTCTTAATAACCGCCTCAGTAAGCGGATCTTTAACTTCCATATGAGTAAGTTGAATTAATAGACATTCTTTTAAGTTACAAGCCCCTATTCCATATGGTTCAAGCGATTGAATGATCGCAATCCCTTGCTGAACATCACTGATACATTCTGTCATGTCTTCTGCCAGTTCCAATGCTGAATGAGCTAAATAACCGTTCTCATCCAAACTTAAAGAAAGGTATGTGACAATACGCCTCATATGGTCAGTTAAGTTTATCATGCCAATTTGATTTAACACATAATCTTGCAACCCCTCTGTCTCATCACTGATATGATCTAACAAGGAATAATCATTTTCACCTTCATGAAAAGAGGGATAATCATACATTGATAGCCTATCTTGTGTCCCCGTTTCTACGACGACTTGTTCGTTTGTAAAGTCCATTAAAGGATTTTCAAGCTGTTGTTCATGTAAGTAAGCGTTTAGCTCTGAAACGGAATATTGGAGAATGGTTATAGCTTGTCGAAGTTCATTCGTCATAATTAGTTTCATTGATTGTTGTTGATATAATCCAAAATCCATACTCATCCGATCAAGCCCCCTTCACCTTATTATACATGATCCGATCTCTTGTTTGTGGCTGAGCGACAAGGTTTTAATAGGATTATACTATTTCTATGTTAAATAATTTAACAATGTTCCTCTGTGCCTTATTCCTTGTTTTTGGTTTGGCCGCCCCTCCAATGTTAATGAGACAAACTCCTCTAGACATGCGCCATGTACAGAGAATTTCATCCGAGTTGAGCATATACCCTCGATTGTGGAACAATCAGTCAATCGTTTTTAAGAAAAACATTAAATATGTGTAGGTCTACAACTATCGGATATGAATAACTATATGGTCTCATGATAAAACCGCTATCATATAATTGTATGGCTGAAAGCTATCTGTAAGTCGCCGTGTTGAGTAAACTGTAAAAAGAACAATAGTTGTTTGAAACTAAACAAGAACGGTTATGATGAAACTGGGAGTAAAAAGAGATTTATTTGTAATGTAAAATATTTGACCTTCATTGACCATTAAGGTTATGATGGTAGCATAATTAGAAGTTGCGTTTGGCCCATTCGCTTTAGTCAGCATACCCCAAGCCATTTTAGCGCGATTCTAAAGACATAAGTGAAAAAATAATATGGTTACCTGAAGTTTCTAAGGAGCATGATACTTTTTCACTCAGCTTTATTTAACATTACTTAATTGACATTCTTATCATGGAGTTTGTCTGCAATCACGTTTATTTTACGAACAAAAAAAGGAGGAACTAATTATGAATCTAGTCCCAACGGTTATTGAACAAACAAATCGTGGAGAGCGCGCATACGATATTTATTCCCGTCTCTTGAAAGACCGAATTATTATGTTAGGAACACCGATTGATGACACTGTGTCAAACTCTATCGTGGCGCAATTACTGTTTCTTGCTGCCGATGATCCTGAGAAAGATATTTCGCTCTATATTAATAGTCCTGGTGGCTCAATTACAGCCGGAATGGCGATTTATGACACCATGCAATTCATAGGTCCTAAAGTTCAAACGATTTGTATCGGTATGGCGGCATCTATGGGGGCTTTTTTACTTGCTGCTGGTGAACCTGGTAAGCGATTTGCCCTACCTAACAGTGAAGTGATGATTCACCAACCATTAGGCGGTGCTCAAGGGCAAGCTTCAGATATTGAAATTCACGCTAAGCGTATCATCGAAATGAAAGAGAAGCTTAACCAAATCTTATCTGAACGCACTGGTCAACCAATTGAAACGATCCGAAAAGATACGGATCGCGATAACTTTATGGATGCCTTTGCTGCTAAAAAATATGGTTTAATTGATGATGTTATGGAAAAGAAAGCGGATATCACAAAATAATATATGCGATAAAAAAGAGCGGAAGAGTAGTTACCGCTCTTTTTCTTTGGATAAAACGAGCTTTCAATCAGTGACCAGGAATTAGCGTCCGTTAGCTCCCACCTAAATAGAGTTAACTTTCTTCTCTATTTTGAGAGGAGAGTTTTACGGACACTTAGCTGTGAAAAATAAAATAATCATGCCTACTACTGCTTTTTGCCCTCTTAAATCACTCTTTTACAAAACTGAATTTTACCTTTTAAATATCTTTAACTAGCTAATCCTCTTTTTCCATAAATGAAACTAATGTGTTAAGGGCAATTTGCTCATCCGGGCCTTCTGCTCTTAAATGGACTTTTTTGTTAACAGCGGCCCCAAGACTCATAATTCCCATTATGCTTTTAGCGTTAACATTTTTTCCATCCTTCTCAATAAATATATCGGAGGCAAATTTATTTGCTTCCTGTACAAATAATGCTGCCGGTCTAGCTTGTAGACCAGCTTTCCTTTTAATTGTAACTGTTTGTTCAACCATCCCTTTCTCCTCCTTCTTTATATCTTTCTATTCAAGCGCTTTCATAGATGTGTAAGAAAACAGGGGATGCTACACTTTTTCCCCTGCGCGAAGTTTATTAGCGAACTCTTCTATTTTCCGAAGGCGGTGATTGACACCTGATTTACTAACTTTCCCTCCAGAAACCATTTCTCCAAGCTCTTTTAATGTTACTTCCTGATGCTCCACCCTCAGTCTTGCTATTTCTTGTAGCTTCTCAGGAAGTGCCTCTAGTCCTACTTCTTCCTTAATATAACGTATATTCTCAACTTGCCTTAATGCTGCACCAACTGTTTTGTTTAAATTAGCGGTCTCACAGTTCACCAATCTGTTGACTGAGTTACGCATATCTTTCATGATTCTCACGTCTTCAAAGCGAAGTAATGCTTGATGAGCCCCAATAACATTAAGAAATTCGCTAATCTTCTCTCCTTCTTTTAAGTACAGTATAAACCCTTTCTTTCTTTCAATCATTTTCGCACTAATATGGAACTGATCCATAAGCTCACATAATGAACGGTTATGTTCCTCATATAGTGAAAAAATTTCTAAATGATATGAGGATGTTTCCGGATGATTCACTGATCCTCCCGCTAAAAAAGCTCCTCGCAAATAAGATCGTTTACAACAGTCTTTTTTCACTAGGTCCTCTGATATTTCACGTGTGAAAGTAAACGTATTATCGACGATGTGAAGAGATTCGAGAATTTGTCTCGCCTCTTTCGATATTCTAACGACATAGACATTGTTTTTTTTCAATCGCATTTTTTTCCTTACTAGCAACTCTACATGAACAGGAAAATGTTTTTTCAGTAATGTGTATATGCGTCTTGCAATGGCCGCATTTTCAGTTTGAATATCTAATGTAATTTGCATATTACGAATAGATATAGCCCCGTTCATTCGAATTAATGCTGCTAATTCCGCTTTTGAACAGCAATCCTTCACATCCATTTGCGTTAGTTCTTTTTTTGTCATGGAAGCAAACGACACTAGTTTCACCTCCAAATAAACTGTGACATTTTTTCTCGTCTCATGAATAGTATGATGAACACTTACAGTAAGGATACTAACCTTTGTGATACCTTTAATGCATCATGTCTCAATAAGTCATTATCAAAATATAAAAGGTCATCACCGATCATAAGCACATCTAATTCCTTTAATGCCTGCTCATCTAACGGAACTTCTGCTGCCCCTTCTTCTTTATAACGTTCTGCATAAGAATACGGTATAGGTTGTTTATTAAATAATACCGCATCAACGATTGGTTCTCCAATATGCTCATCAATCGCCTGAACATGATCTGACACCGTATAACCATCTGTTTCCCCCGGCTGAGTCATGACATTGCAGATATAAACTTTCATAGCATTTGTGCGAAGAAGAGCTTCTTTCATCCCCGGGACAAGGAGGTTAGGGATCACACTTGTATATAAGCTGCCCGGCCCAAGAACAATTAAATCGGATTGCTCGATCGCTTGAAGTGCTTCTGGCATAGGCTGGGGATTTTTCGGCTCTAAAAATACACGTTTAATTTTCTTCCCAATCGTAGGAATATTTGATTCTCCTTCAGTTAAACTGCCATCCGTATACTCTGCAAATAAAGTGAGATGCTCATTTGAAGCCGGTAAGACATTTCCTTTAACATTTAATACACGACTGATTTCCTGTACTCCTTGAGCAAAATCACCGGTGATTGAGGTCATTCCTGCTAACAGTAAGTTGCCTAGTGAATGACCAGATAAACCATTTCCATCTTCAAAGCGATGTTGAAAAAGTTCCTCTACAAGGGGTTCTACTTCTGATAAAGAGACTAAAACATTACGTATATCTCCAGGAGGCGGAATATTTAATTCCTTACGTAGTCTACCTGAACTTCCACCATCATCCGCAACTGTGACGATTGCAGAGATTTCAACTGGAAATGTTTTTAAACCACGAAGAAGAACTGATAATCCAGTTCCTCCTCCAAGAACTGTTACTTTCGCTTTCTTCACGTCTCTCGTTTACCTTTTTCAGCATCTCGGTGTGTCACATACGTATAAAAATCTAAATCAGAGAGTCGTTTCTTAAAATGTTCAGCAAGTGTCACAGAGCGGTGTTTACCACCCGTACACCCAATGGCTAATATGAGTTGGCTTTTACCCTCCCGTTTGTAGTGAGGGAGCATATATTGTAGTAGGTCATCTAATTTTTGAATAAATTGCTGGGTTTCATTCCATTTCAATACATAATCTGACACTTCTTTATCAAGTCCAGTTTTCGGACGCATGTGATCGATATAATGCGGGTTTGGGAGAAAACGTACATCAATAACCAAATCTGCATCAATTGGGATGCCATGTTTATAACCGAATGACAGGAGATGAACACTGAAAGTTTCCTTAGTCCCAGAAGAAAAACGTTGTATAATGCGTTCACGTAATTCAAGAGGTTTAAGATCACTCGTATCAATGATGATTTGCGCTTGGCCTTTTAAATCATTTAAAATACGTCTTTCGGCTGTTATCCCTTCCAAAGGCCCACCACTTTCAGCGAGAGGGTGAGATCGTCTTGTTTCTTTATAACGCCTCACTAAAGTTGCATCTTTTGAGTCTAAGAAAACAATTTGCGGTGTGACGGCTGAATCAGATGATAAAGTATTAATTGACTCAAATAAATCATCAAAAAATTCTCGACCTCTCAAGTCAATGACGAGAGCGACCTTTTGCATTTTCCCTCCTGATCCTTCCACTAAATCAATAAACTTTGGAATTAAAGCTGGTGGCAGATTATCGACACAAAAGTAACCCATATCTTCAAAACTCTGTACTGCAACCGTTTTTCCAGCCCCTGACATACCAGTTATAATGACTAATTCTATCTCGTTCATTGACCGTTGTTCTGTCATATGGCTTCCCCCCTTGTCCTTCTTATGACTTGAATGTTTTTGCAATTTCTCCTTCTGCCTCCAAACGGTAGGAGAGCAGCTCCATATCTGTATTGTACGTAAACGTCCCGTACAACATCCCTTGCTTTGTCAGTATATGTTCAAAAATAAGGTAATCGCCCATTGCCATAGGCAAGTCAGTAATTTCCTCTATAGGGACCCAAGCTAGCTCACCTTCTGGTGATACAGGGAGTAAATGACCGGAAAAATCGCTGGATCGAAAAGTAAACATCATCCATTCGTTTACCACTTCACCATTTTCTTCGATCACAAAGGTAAAAATCCCTCTTAACTGTGGATCTTGTAATAATATTCCTGTTTCTTCTTTGTATTCTCTTGTGGCACTTTCTAAAATGGATTCTCTTAACTCCATTTTCCCTCCTGGGGCCACCCACCAGCCTCGGCTCGGTTTTTTTAACAACAAAACTTCACCATCTTTTACCAATATACTATTTGTGACACGTTGCATCTTCCATCACCTCGCAAGGGAAGTTTCGTTTATCATTGTGTGTTTAAGCTTATTGTCATACTGCCATATTTATTTGTATAAAAACATGCGAACAGATGAATAACATTAGAACCTCTTTATTCTCTTTTATTTTATCATTAATAAAAAGAAAACGTTCTAACTTTGCATGAAAATCTAATCACATTTTCTATCATCATCACGAAACAGAGGTCGCTATCAGTATACTACAACTCTTATAATACGACCAATATCGAACCTATAAAGTAAATCGTTCATTGAGAGAGCCGGTAATCTATTAACTTTCGCCCTTCGATTAACTTCGTTTTATCTGTGATAGATCGCGTAAGTAAGAATGAACCAGTACTTCAGTTTTCTCATTATCCATAGCCTTCCTAAAAACAAAAAAAGGACACAGGCTTTTGCCTGTGCCAAAAAGTAATATATAAAAAGGGGGTCAATTACTAACTATATAATAACCTTTCTTTATTTCAGCATTGTTACAGAAGAGTTAAGTGACAATTACTTTTTATGAAATTTCGTGAGTTGCTTGTATTCATTGGGGTTGTAGCATTCCAAAAAAAGTAACCTCAACTATAACAGATGGACCTAGGCATATGGTACAGGTACCAGGTCTTTTGTTCTTTTTTCCAATATATTTTCATTTCAGTCGGGTTTAATCGCCAATAAATGTGTCAATTTCACCAAAAAATTATTCGTTCTTTTTTTACTTTGTTGTAACATTTATCACAGATCCTTATTGACTCAACTAACAATAAATGGAACCAGAACAAAAACCCCCACTGATTGATGGTTCGTTTTATTAATCTTCTTTCATGAGCATTCACTTTGTCAATTATTTAGACCACACAAAAAACGAGACGAAGAGTCACTATCTTGTCTCGTTCAGCCTATTTTAACGTCTTAGAAGACCGTCCCACATTCAACTTAAACTTGTTCAGTCTTTTTTAATTCTTCTAGAAGGCTCTCCACATAATGCTGAGCAGATTGCGCTGCAATACTGCCGTCGCCTGTTGCCGTTACAATTTGTCTAAGCATCTTCTCACGAATATCTCCTGCAGCAAAAACCCCTGGTATTTTCGTCTCCATATCTTCGTTTGTTTCTACATATCCTTCTTCATTTGTAATTCCTAAATTAATAAACGGCTCGTTAATAGGTAGCATTCCAATGTAAATGAACGCGCCATCCGTTTTAAATTCTTTTTCAGATCCATCAGTTTTATCAATGAGTGTCACACTGCTAACCTTGCCGTTCTCTCCATTGATTTCTTTTACAACATGACTCCAAATAAAGTCAATTTTTTCATTTTCAAATGCCCGTTCCTGTAGAATTTTCTGAGCTCTTAATTCATCTCTTCGGTGAATGACAGTTACTTTGCTCGCAAATCGTGTTAAATAAACGGCCTCTTCAACTGCTGAGTCTCCCCCGCCAATTACAACAAGTTCTTTCTCCTTAAAGAAGGCACCGTCACATACCGCACAGTAAGACACCCCTCTACCGCTTAATTCCTCTTCTCCAGGCACACCTAACTTTTTATATTTAGCACCTGTGGTAATAATAACTGCACGAGCTTTATATTCTCCGTTTCCTGTGACGATTCGTTTATATTCTTTCCCGTCGATAATTTCTTTCACATCGCCATATACATACTCAGCGCCGAATTTTTTAGCATGTTCAAACATTTTTGTAGATAAATCAGGTCCTAATATATGATCATATCCTGGATAATTTTCAACATCTTCAGTATTAGCCATTTGGCCGCCCGGCATGCCCCGCTCTAACATAGCAGTGCTCAGATTAGCCCGGGACGTGTAGACTGCTGCTGTCATTCCTGCGGGACCTGCCCCAATGATGATAACATCATAAATTTTTTCCTCGCTCATAATCTCACTCCCTAGCGTAAATCATTCGTTGTTTTCTTGTCATGTTTATACTATTCAATTTAATAAAAGAAGTCCAAGAAGTTGCTCACATAGTAGTCCGTCATTTGTTTTCTAGTTTAAACGGTTGTGAACCAGTTCATGCTACTTTTTAGCTCACCACTTCTATGAGCGGTAAAGGAATTGTCTTCTATCATGAGAAGGTTTTTTGCCTTTCTCAATCTCGCTCAATAAATACGTTATTAATCCTTGCTTCTTAACGTCTTCTTGACGGATATCTTCCCAAATGTGCTTTGCAGTCTGTAAATCACCACAATGCCAGGAAAGGATCGCCATTTGATGCGTGATATGAGGTAATTTTGGTAGAGAATAGTCGCCAAGTAATTTATCATACCATGCAAAAGCAATTTTATACTCCCCTGTCATACTTAATGCCCTCGCTAAATAATGACAATCCCACGTATCGATAGGCCGCAAGTTCACAAGGTTTTTCACCCACGTTGCTGCCTCTGGTTCTCTCTTCAAATGGAGTAGCACCGCCATCAAACACTGAGCAAGAAAATTAGGTTCTTCTTTTAACAATAAATTCTGCAAGATATTCTCTGCATCTTCCCATTGATTCTGGTAAATTAAGGATTCAGCAAGATAAACATACATATTCCAATTATCAGGTTCTTCTCCAATTAGCTTCCGTGCCTCCTGCTCAGCTTCTGAGAAATCTCCACGATTTAATAATGCAATCAGGTGGAACCCGCCATGCATCTTTTGCTGCTCAGGTGAAAATTCACGTGCCGGATCTTTTTGTCTTTCAATCATGTCGAGAAGCGATTCAGCATCGTCCGCAAACTCTCCATCCTCATCCATTTTTAAATATTCTTCTAAGTTTTCTTTCGCCTCTTCAAATTCCCCTAAATGTGCAAGATTGTTAGCGATAAAGAAATAGCATTCACTCATATCAGGAGCGACGTCAAACTTAATTTTATGAAGCCATTCATTTGAACGGTCGTAATTTCCTTGTTCTGATAACACAATAGCAAGCTGACACATAAAAACAGGCTCTTCCGGATCTAAGCGGATAGCCCGTTCAAAGTACATAATAGCTTTTTCGATTTGCTTATTTTGGTAAGCTTCAATTCCTTTTTTATAAAAATAACCGCCATCTTGTATAAAAGGGATCACGCGCCCTTTTTTTGCCCTTGTTTCAATTTCTGGCATATATGTGTGCCCCCATTCTTTCGCTTCACTCATAAAAGAGCGTTAAATTGACTTATTTCCCCATATTTCGCCTATTCTATTTGCAGTATAACACGCTTATAGTAGTGTAACAACGAATCCTACTCAAAAGAAAGCCGAACAATGAAGATTCATTGACTTTTAAACAATATTAACGACGAAATCAAGGTCGTATGTCATAACGATTTAGATAATGGGCATTTACAGGAGCAAGATTAACCACTCGGAAACGGTTTCCCGAGTGGTTAATAATCACTTTTTGTTCCCCCCATGACGGTCTTCTAACCTCTGTAAAACATCATCAAGGGAAAGCTTTTGTTCTTGAAGAAGAACAAGCCAATGGTAAAGGAAATCAGCACTCTCCCAAGTGAGCTCTTCTTTATCACGATTTTTGGCCGCTATAATGACTTCAGCCGCTTCTTCTCCAACTTTTTTTAAAATTTTATCCACACCTTCATCGAATAGATATGTTGTGTATGCACCTTCTGGCCGAGTTACTTCTCTCTCAGCAATAACCCGTTCAAGCTCCTCAATAATGGCGAACCTTTTAGAGGACTCGCCCCCATGTCCATCGTCCAATGACCAAAGCTGCTCAGAGAAGCAGCTCACATCTCCTTTATGGCAGGCTGGCCCTTTAGGTGTTACTAAAACAACAAGAGCGTCTTGATCACAATCATAGTAAATTTTATTCACAGTTTGTGTATTACCAGACGTGGCACCTTTATGCCATAATTCTTGACGTGATCGGCTGTAAAACCACGTTTCACCTGTTTCAACTGTTTTCATTAGTGATGTTTTTGACATATAAGCCAAAGTGAGTACTTGCTTTGTTTGATTATCTTGGACAATAGCAGGAATTAATCCACTCTCGTCAAACGTAAGGTGATCAATGTTCATCGAATTTCCAGCCCCTTTTCTCTTAAGAACTTTTTCACTTCAGCTACTGACGTCTCTCGGTAATGAAAAATAGAGGCTGCTAAAGCTGCATCTGCTTTGCCGTTCGTAAATACATCGTAAAAATGTTGTTGGTTACCGGCACCACCAGAGGCGATAACCGGAACAGATACTGCCTCACTTACTTTTTCCGTTAGTGTCTCATCAAACCCTTGCTTTTCCCCATCTTCATCCATACTGGTGACTAAAAGTTCTCCTGCACCTTTAGAGACAGCTTCTTGTGCCCAAGTGATAACGTCGCGCTCAGTCTTTCTTCGTCCACCGTGCGTATAGACAATCCAAGACGATAGTCTATCATCCCATTTCGCATCGATCGCCACAACAATGCATTGTGAACCGAAAAAATCTGCGCCTTCACGAATAAGCTCCGGCCTTGTCACCGCTGCTGTGTTTAACGATACTTTATCCGCTCCTGCTCTTAAAATACGTTTCATATCTTCCAGCGTATTAATGCCGCCACCGACGGTAAATGGAATAGCAAGTGTTCCTGCCACCTCTTCAACTACATCCACCATTGTTTCCCGGCCTTCATGTGATGCTGAAATGTCAAGAAATACTAATTCATCCGCCCCTTGCTCATCATAAAAGGCAGCTAATTCAACAGGGTCTCCAGCGTCACGTAAGTTGACAAACTTGACGCCTTTTACGACCCTTCCCTCTTTCACATCAAGACATGGGATGATTCGTTTCGTAAGCATTAACGATTCACCTCATTTAAAGCCACTTCAAGATGAATACGGTTAGTGTAGAGTGCTTTTCCAATAATGGCACCTGCTATACCACTATCCTTGTTAGCTAAAAGTTCTTTTAAATCGGTTAAATCACTGACTCCGCCTGAAGCAATGACCTGCTTGTTTGTTGCTTGCCCTAAGCTAGCAATCGCCGCAACATTTGGCCCTGATAGCATGCCGTCTCTAGATATATCCGTCATAATAAACGTTTCTGCACCTTCCCCAGCCAATACTTTCCCAAGCTCTTCTGCTTTTACTTGAGATGTTTGTAGCCAACCATGCGTCGCAACATAGCCATCCCTTGCATCAATCCCGATTGCAATACGCTTCCCGCCATATACATGAAGCATGTTTTTAACAAATTCGGGGTCAGAAATAGCCGAACTTCCCAGAATGACACGAGAGACACCTGCTTCTAGATAGGTCTCTATATCTTCTTGGCGTCGAATCCCTCCGCCAATTTGAATATTTGCAGAAAGCTCACGTGCTGTTTTTATCACTTCTGCATGATTAACTGGGTGACCTTCTTTTGCTCCATCTAGATCAACCATATGGATCCAGTCAGCACCTTTATTTTCAAAACGTGCTGCCATGTCATAAGGAGAGTCACCATAGATCGTTTCTTTATCATAATCCCCTTGTATAAGGCGGACACATTTGCCCCCACGTATATCGATAGCTGGATAAATTGTAAACTTACTCATAGGTTGCCACCCCTTTTTGATTCACATAGTTTCTCAGCATGCGCATCCCGACCTCACTGCTTTTTTCCGGATGAAATTGCGTCCCCCAAACCGATTTCTTCGCCACGACTGCTGGTACTTGCTCCCCACCATAATTAGCTGTAGCCACGAGAACATCACGTTCTTTTGCATTAACGAAATAAGAATGGACGAAATAGACGTGTCCTTCTGGGACATCATGAAGGATTGGATGGGTAGGATCATTAAATGTTAATCGATTCCACCCCATATGAGGGATTTTATAAGCACCTTCTTTAAAACGTGTCACGTGTCCAGGAAGTAAGTTCAAGCCATTTGAAAGACCATTTTCCTCACTTTTTTCAAATAATAACTGCATGCCTAAACAAATACCGAGCAAGGGATTGCCTTTCCCTGCCCAGTCTTTAATAAACACATCAAGCTGCCTCTTTTCAAGTTCAATCATGCCATCTTTAAAGGAGCCTACTCCTGGTAATATGAGCTGTGTAGCCTTTTCCAGATCGTGAGGCTTTTCAGAAAGAAAGCACCTATGCCCCAGTCTTTCAAGCGCTTTTGTGACACTGTGTAAGTTCCCCATACCATAGTCAATAATGCCGATCATGATAAACTTCCTTTTGTTGAAGGAATCCCTTTTACTCGAGGGTCTAATTGTGTTGCTTCATCTAAAGCACGACCGAGTGCTTTAAAAATGGCTTCAATAATGTGATGAGTATTCGTCCCGTAGTGAATGATTACGTGGAGATTCATACGGGCTTCTAAAGCTAGTTTCCATAAAAACTCTTCGACTAACTCAGTGTCGAACGTACCCACTTTTGCTTTAGGCAATTCACCACGCAATTCAAAGTGGGGACGATTGCTCAAGTCAATCACTACTTGGGCTAAAGCATCATCCATTGGAACAAAAGCATTGCCATAGCGACGAATCCCTTTTTTATCAGCTAATGCTTCTTTCAATGCTTCTCCTAGCACGATTCCTATATCTTCTGTTGTATGATGGTCATCAATGTCCACATCCCCGTTTGCTGTTAAGCTGAGATCAAATAACCCATGCTTTGTAAATAAATCGAGCATATGAGTCATAAAAGGGATATCTGTCATTAAATCAGCTGTTCCGTTCCCATCAATTGAATATGTTAGCTCAATCGTTGTTTCGTTTGTTTTTCGCCTTTTACTTACTTGTCGCTTTTCCATATTTCCTTAATCCTCCAATCTCTTCTCCACAGCTCGAGCGTGAGCTTCCAGATGTTCAAGTCGAGCAAAGGTTGCAATTTTAGCTGCCTGTGACTGAATCGCCTGTTTACTATAGGAAATGATGCTTGATTTTTTCGTAAAATCTTCAACTGTTAATGGACTTGAAAATCGTGCAGTGCCATTTGTGGGAAGAACGTGGTTAGGTCCAGCAAAGTAATCTCCCACTGGCTCCGAGCTATGCTCCCCGAGAAAGATAGCGCCTGCATGCCGGATACTTGGTAAAATTGCCCACGGATCTTCCGTTTGGATCTCCAAGTGTTCTGCGGCTAATTCATTGACTGCTTCAACAGCTTGTTCCATCGTTTCAGCTAAATAAATGGCGCCATAATGTTGTATCGCTTCCTCTGCTATTGCTTTTTTTGGCAGGGTGGCTAACTGTTCCGATACTTCTTGAGCTACTTTCTCTGCTAAAGAATGGTCAGTTGTAACAAGAATAGCTGTAGCCATTGGATCGTGCTCTGCTTGTGATAATAAATCTGCCGCTATATAAGCTGAGTTAGCCGTACGATCGGCTAAAACAGCGATCTCACTAGGACCGGCAATCATATCAATGGCTACAACACCGAACACAAGTTGTTTAGCAAGTGCCACATAAATATTTCCCGGTCCGACAATTTTATCTACAGGCTGTATAGAATCCGTTCCGTAAGCTAACGCCCCAATTGCTTGAGCACCACCTACTTTGTGAATTTCTTTTACGCCTAATTCATGAGCTGTCACGAGCACGATATTATCTAATGTATTATTTTTCTGAGGTGGCGATGTCATGACGATACGCTTGACTCCTGCAACTTGAGCTGGTACGACGTTCATAATAATCGAAGACGGGTAGGCGGCTCTACCTCCAGGCACGTACACACCAACAGCATCTAGAGACGTCACTTTCTGACCCAGTATAGTGCCATCCTCTTTCGTGGTCATCCACGATTGTTGAACTTGGCGAGCATGAAAATCTCGGATATTGTTAATGGCTTCTCGTATAATGGTTAACGTATCTTGAGAAACAGCGTCATACGCCTCGGAGATTTCTTCAGGTGATACGAGGGTATCCGTTATTTCTACTTTATCAAACATGAATGTATACTTTTGAAGGGCTTCATCCCCCTTTTTCTTTACATCTTCGAGAATAGCAGCCACCGTTTGACGTTGTTTATCAGTTCCTTGATTAATGGCGCGTTTAAGTGAAACTGTCTCTTTAAGAGGTATTATCTTCACGGTTATAGACTCCTCTCTTTCGCATCAATGACATCAGCCAACCTGTCTACCATATCATCAATGTCGTTTGACTTCGTGCGATAGCTTACAGGGTTGACAATAAAGCGTGAAGTAATAGGCATCATTGTCTCTACTTCTACTAGTCCATTTTCTTTCAAGGTTTGTCCTGTGGACACAATATCAACAATCCGATCTGCAAGACCAATAATCGGGGCCAGTTCTATTGAACCATTAAGTTTGATTATCTCCACTTGTTCACCTTGTTCCCGAAAGTATTCACTAGCAAGATTAGGATATTTAGATGCGATTTTAGGAGCAACTTCGCAACCCCTATTATAGGTAGGTAAAGCCGCAACTGCCATGTAACAAGCACTAATTTTTAAATCAAGCACTTCATAAACATCTCGCTTTTCCTCAATCATTACATCTTTACCAGCCACACCTACATCTGCTGCACCATGTTCAACATAGGTTGGGACATCCATGGGTTTCGCCAGAATAAAACGCATTTTCGCCTCAGGGACTTCAATGATAAGCTTTCGTGAGTCCTCGAATTCTGGCGGTAAAGGGTATCCTGCTTCTCTAAGCAATTCAACTGCTTCTTCAAATATGCGGCCTTTAGGCATCGCTACCGTTAAACATTCTTTGCTCATGAAGTCGTCCCCCCTTTTCCATTCGTGCCAACGAAGTAGATCACATCTTCAAACTGAGCAGAATACGCATCCACATCCTTAATACCGCTTAACTCTTGCATCACTACTGAGTAACCTTGCAGACGTAGTTCCTTTGTTTTTTTCATCGCTTCCTTTCGGCGATCATGGCTGAAAATTAGGCAAACATCTTGATTAATAGATACTTCACTTTGACCAATCGCTTCCGTTAGACGATCAAGTCTCAGCCCAAAGCCCGTAGCTGCTTCAGGGTGATCAAACTCATTAAGTAAATGATCATAACGTCCGCCACTTCCTACCGGATATCCAAGTCGTTCACTATACGCCTCAAATACGGTTCCAGTATAATAACTCATATGCATCACAAGATTTAGATCTACGATTAAATTTGCCTCTAATTCATAGGTATTAAGTATAGAAAATAAATGTTTAAGTTGTTTCAATGCGTTAAGCGCTTCCTCAGATTCAGCAATTTCTTCCGCTTCTAAAATAATATCTGGGCCACCTTTTAATCGTAATAATTTGAAAAGCCGTTGCTTATCAATTGAAGAAAGAGACAATTGTTCAACTTCTTTTCGGAAACCAACATAATTTTTTTCGTATAGGTAACGTCTAAAGTGATTCACACGCGCTTCATTTCCTAGTACTTCCATTAGAAAGGCATTTACAAAACCGATATGACCAATAGCAACTTTGCTTTGAGATGCGCCTGCACAATGAAGGGACGCCATCATCAGGGAAATCACCTCAGCATCAGCACTGCTAGACTGATCACCGATAAGCTCAACACCAACTTGTTCAAATTCAGCTGGTCTTCCCCCTTCGATTTGTTGAGCACGAAATACTGGTGCATCGTACGTTAAACGTAATGGCCGATTAGCACTCTTCAAGGTGGAAGCCGCAATTCTTGCAATGGGTGCTGTCATATCAGGCCGGAGCACAAGCGTATTACCTTGTTGATCTAACAGCTTAAATAACTGTTGATCAAGAATCGCAGAGACTGATCCCACCGTTTCGTGAAACTCCAAGGTAGGTGTTTCAATTGGCACATACCCCCATTGTCCCATTTCTTTAGAGATGGCTTCTTTAA
Source organism: Salipaludibacillus agaradhaerens (assembly GCF_002019735.1). Taxonomy (NCBI): domain Bacteria; kingdom Bacillati; phylum Bacillota; class Bacilli; order Caryophanales; family Bacillaceae; genus Salipaludibacillus; species Salipaludibacillus agaradhaerens. Next base: position 3,579,667 of record NZ_KV917378.1, on the reverse strand, counting down.
CCTGTTTTTTTAGTTGATAAAGCTCTGGGAGCGTATCTCTCATTCCTAACGGTTTTTCGAACATAAATAGCTTTGACATGACGTCCCTCACCTTCTCCGCTTTCATTTAGTTTGTATATTAACAACTTGACGATTTCAGACATCATTTTTAACAACTTCACTTTATTTCGCTAATGTGATAGAGTAATAAAGACCTTAAGAGTAGTCTACAAGGGAAATAGCATTACGTCAATATTAAAGTTCCTTTAAACTGCTCATCTTATTTCAAACGATAAACCTTTTTGTATAAATCTAAGCTTCAATCAGTGGGCGTTTGCCTTCATCCCCCTCGGATTGTTAGTTTAACTTATCGGGCCTTTAGAGGCAGTTTATCCCCCACTTAAACTTTTCGATCTTCTTAAGTTTTCAGGTGGGGATTTTACTGCCTCTTAAGAGGGGATAAAAAAAAGCAGCTGAATAATCACTTATTCATGGCTGCCTTCTGTTTCTTTTATAAGTTGCATAGGATTACCACCAACAAAGTATCCCGGTGGAACATCTTTATGAACAAGAGTCCCTGCTGATACGATTGCACCATCTCCAATCGTGACCCCCGGGAGAATAGTTGTATTTGCTCCGATCATGACATTATTTCCAATCGTGACACGTCCAAGCCGATATTCTTTAATTAAATATTCATGGGCCAAAATGGTCGTGTTGTACCCAATGACCGAGTTTTTACCTATCGTAATTTTTTCAGGAAACATTACATCCATCATCACCATTAACGCGACAGCTGCTTTGTCCCCTACTTCCATACGTAAAAAAGTTCGATATAACCAGTTCTTAACTCCAAGAAAAGGTGTATATCGTGCCACTTGTATGACAATAAAATTCTTTACTACTTTAAAAAAAGGCACTGTTTTATAAACTTGCCACAATGAGTTCGCCTCACTGACAGGGTAACGCTCTGTTTTTCTGCCCATAGCCCCCCACCTGCCTAACTTGTATGGATTATTTAGACGACGTTACTTCTAAATATGTCAGTAAATCCGTCATGTTGTTGAGCATAATATCCGGCTCAAAAGATGCTAAATGGTCGCTTCCTTTAACACTCCAAGCGACACCTGCAGTTTTTGTTCCAGTATTTTTGCCACCGAGAATATCATGCTCGCTATCCCCTACCATTATGGCTTGATCTGGTGTTGCTTTAAGGGCTCTTAACGCTTTTAATAATGGCTCTGGATCCGGTTTATATTTCTCTACTTCATCCAATGAAATAATAACGTCGAAGAATTGATCTAATTCCATGAGCTCTAAACCACGTATCGCCGTATCTCGTCGCTTCGTGGTCACAATCGCCATCTTATAGCCTTCATTTCTTAATGCGACTAGTGTTTCTGAAACACCTTCATATTTTTTTACAAGCGCATCATGTTGTGCATGGTTGAACGTGCGATAGGTGGTCGTCATCTCATCTAATTTACTATGATCAAGTTTAGAAAAGGTTTCAGAAAGGGGAGGACCAATAAACGAAATTACATCATCTCGTGTGTATTGCCCCGGGTAATAAGTATCCATCGTGTGAAGAAACGAAGCAATTATTAAATCAATGGTATTGATTAATGTACCGTCGAGATCAAATAAGACTGTATTTATGCTTTTGCGTTGTACCATACGTTAACATCCTTTCATAATTCAAAGCTAGCTTATGACGAACGATGAGAATAAGAGATAGCTGATTGCTCTTCGTGTTTTAACTTCTTTTTTTCGAGTCTGTTCCACACAAAAGCAACCGTCACTGTCAACAAAGTAGCTACGATAAGGCGAACGGCAAGTAACGGCCAAAGCGGGATACCTAATGGTGCAAAAATAAGAGTATCCTCAATAACAGCATGACATGCTACTAAAAAAATAAACACGAGATAGAGATCCTTTTTACTTACCCCGTCCTCTTTAACCGCCTGAATCATAACCCCTGCACCGTACGCTAATCCAAACACTAATCCAGACGCCAACGTTGTCGCTGTATTAGGTTTGACACCAAGCAGCTTTGTAAATGGACTCATCCATTTTGAAAAAACAGGCAGCCACTGTAAATCTTTCATTATTTGAATAAAAAGCATAATAGGAATCACAATTATGGCAAGTTGACCAATTCCGAATAGAGCACTCTCTATTCCATGTAGGATAATATAACCGTACCCTTCAATCGTTTCTGATCCACTGGCTGGTATAAAACCGTACGTCGCTTTCTCTTCACCGCCTTGCCAAAACAAGTGAATAAGCCACGCAGATATAAAAGCAAGTCCAAGACGAACTAATAATACAATCGATACTTTTAAACCCACTTGTTTGGCCACAGCTGATTCAATGAAGAGATTATGGGAAAATGAAAGCATCACAGCTAGAATGAAAACTTGTTTCACCGTTAAATCCATTGTCAACATGGCGCCTATACCTGCATACAAATTGAGCACATTCCCTAAAACAATTGGAATAGCGGCTTCACCAGTTAAACCGATCCATCCCATAAAAGGAGATAGTAGTTTTGTTAACCAATCCATCACCACTGTATGGCCAAGTATGGTGACAATCAATGTGACAGGAAAGATAATTTTCCCAAGTTTCCATGTCGTCAGAAGACCGCTCTTCAAACCATTTTTTAATGTTTTCATCCGGCTGGCCCCCCTTCTGTTGACATAGCAAATCTGTTACTTCTTTTTCTTCGGTTTACTTCGTTTTTGTTTATTTGATTTAGAAGTAGTTCCATCATCTAAATAACGCGGGGCTGACAACCCAGTTTTTCGGCGGTATATAAGAATAATAATACCTCCGATCACCGTGATTATAGAAACGATTTGAGCAGTTCTTATCACGTCTAAAATCAGTAAATTATCAGTTCTAATACCTTCGATAAAGAATCGTCCTACTGAATACCATATAGCGTACGAGATGAATAATTCCCCACGACGTAAGTTAACACGACGTAACCAGAGCAAGAGTATAAAACCGATAATATTCCAGACAGATTCATATAGAAATGTCGGATGATGATAAGCACCTTGTATATACATTTGATTAATAATGAAGTCTGGAAGCATTAAGTTCTCTAAAAAACTTCTAGATACCTCACCACCGTAAACTTCCTGATTCACAAAATTACCCCAGCGCCCAATAGCCTGCCCTAAAATGATACTCGGTGCAGCAATATCTGCAATCTTCCAAAAAGATAAGCCTTTTATTCTCGCATAGATATAGGCTGTTAATAGAGCGCCTATTAATCCGCCATGAATGGCCAGACCACCTTCCCAAATATAAAAAACCCGCACCGGATTTTCCGCAAATTGCTCCCAACGGAAAATGACATAATAAATTCTAGCGCCTACAATAGCCGCCGGTAATGCGAAAAGGAGCAAATCAGCAAACATATCGGCAGGCATACCCCGCTTCTTCGCCTCACGATTAGCAATGAGGTAACCGATAAAAGCTCCAAGCCCAATTAATAAACCGTACCAATAAACAGTGAAGGGCCCAAGTTCAAATGCAACTGGATTCAACGGTTGGATCGTTCCGATAAACATATGTACACCTCTTTTTCTTATAATAGCTATGTCTATGTTATATAACGCCACACTTCTGTATGGAACAAGTAAATAACATAGAATGACCGTGATACCTTTATGACCAAATTTTCAAGGACAGCAGGCCAGCCAACTGTCCATTCATTTTATAATGTATCATACATGTGAAAAATAGTTGAAGAAAATACCTTCAAATAAAAATAAAGCTTTTCTTTCACAAGTGAACCGTTTTAATTATGAAAAGTTCCCTTGTCATTAATACTCTTCTCTGTCACTTTCTTCAATAACATGATTAAGCCGTTCAGAGAACTGTTCTGCTGCATTAATCCCCATCCGTTTCAAGCGAAAATTCATCGCTGCTACTTCTATAATAACAGCTAAATTTCGCCCAGGTCTCACAGGGAGTGTTATTTTAGGTAAGTCAGTATCAAAAATTTTAATTGTTTCTTCATCTAATCCAAGACGATCGTATTGTTTTTTTTGATCCCATATTTCTAAGTCTATCGTTAATCCGATTCGCTTGAAGTTCCTAACAGACCCTGCACCAAAAAGTGTCATAACGTTGATAATCCCAAGTCCACGAATCTCTAACAAGTGTTTAATCAATTCAGGAGCTCTTCCTACAAGAACATTATCATGTTCCTCTCTAATCTCTACAGAATCATCTGCCACGAGGCGATGTCCCCTTCTAACAAGATCCAACGCCGTTTCACTTTTTCCTACTCCACTTGATCCAGTAATGAGAACACCTATGCCATAAATATCAATTAACACGCCATGTACTGCTGTCATCGGTGCTAAGCGGCTTTCTAAAAATGTTGTCAATTGACTACTCAAGCGTGTTGTCGTCATTGGAGAGGAAAGAACAGGGACTCCCACTCTATCTGCCGCTTCAATGAGGTTTTCAGGCGCTTCCATTCCTCTTGAAAGAATGATTGCAGGTGTATCATATGTACATAGCCCTTCCATCCTATCAATTTTCGCCTCTTCATCTAATTCATCATAGAACGACATTTCTGTTTTACCTAACAATTGAATCCGTTTAGCCGGATAGTATGTAAAATATCCGGCCATTTCCATACCAGGCCGTGATATATCACTTGTTGTTACTGGTCGAAACGCTACTGCTTCTTCATTATTTAACAGTTTAAATTTGAATTCTTTGATTAAATCTTTCGCTGTCACTTCTCCCATAGAAAAGCGCCTCCTTCTAGTTGATGGCATCTATTTAGTCACTACGTTTATTTTAGCATACCCATCATCTATCCGTTTGCAAAACATCAACTTGAATTTAAAGTAGATTATTTTATCTTAGACGGTTAGCCGCCAGGTGCATAATCCTATTGAATACGCTATTCAGCGTATCACTTTGACACTACTATGGACTATGGCTGTGGCACTTGAGAATTAAAATAAGTCGTGCAAATAAATTGATACTAAAAGACTCCGTTTGACTGTTGAATCTTAATCAAACGGAGTCTTTAGAGTTATCTTTTTGTAAAGGGATCCACGACAAATGAGTGAATAAGCGCACTGAGAATGGCGAAAATGATCGCTACAACAATGGCTAAACCAAATCCTTCGATGACAAAACTACTTCCCATAATAGAGGCAGTAAGCATCAATGTGACGGCATTAATAACGAATAGGAATAAGCCGAGAGACATAACAGTAACGGGCAAAGTCAAGACGACTAAGATCGGTTTCACGATTAAATTAACGATAGCTAGGATAACACTTGCTACTATTGCTGAGGAAATGCCTGCTACTTCTACACCTTGAAAAAAATGAGCGATAATAAGAAGAACCGCTGCGTTTACGATAATTTGGAGAAGCCACCCCATTCTTATGACACATCCATTTCATCTGGGATAACAAATATCCCGATAATATAGGCTAAAAAAATCCCCACATTAAATGGAATGATGAGAAGCAATAATACAATTCTGACGATCGTAGGATCAATATTAAAATAGTGCCCTAATCCTCCACATATTCCTGCAAGTTTACGGTCATGACTCGTTCGATATAAGCGCTTCATCTTCTACTTCTCTCCTTTGACACTTAGTTAATTATGAACAGAGATGGTACCTGTAGCTGCTTCTGCCTCAATGTAAAAGCTCGCTTCTGCCTGTTTATTTGAGAGGAAAGACATCTTTTTGCTCGCAAATTCTTTCTTTTCATCTATAACTGACATAGCTGGCAAATCACATTTAATGCCTCCAACAGAAGACTTTAATTCTCCCTCTGCCTTAATATTCTCAGGTAGATGCACATTCACACTGCCAGTAGTGGTTTTAATATATGCTCTGGCATCTGATGTCTTTAGAAGGGTATAATGAATGGTTCCATTAAGTGTTTCAGCTTCTAAATCTCCTCTTACGGTCTTGAGAGCAACCGTTCCATTCATTGTTTTGACATCGCATTGTCCTGCATTTAAGTGATCAAGTGAAACCGTGCCATTAACCGTTTCTAACTGCACACTCTCAGCATTTAGCTCGTTAAACGTGATTTTGCCGTTGACTGTACGACTATCAATACTCCTTACTGCCACATTTTCCCCTGCAATTTTGCCGTTAAACGCATAAAGTTTGATTTTTTCCAGTTCTTTTTTTGGTACATATATCATCGTGTTAACTTTCATCGATTTTTTACGAGATTCTAGCTTAAGTTTTTCATCATTATAATCAAACGTCACATCGTTTAAAAATTGTCGTCGTGCTTCTTCCGTATCTCGTACCTTATACACTTTCACATGACATTCCACTCGTATATCCTCTTCTCCCCAAGGAAGAAGGGTAATATTCCCATTCTCTATACGAATATCAACATCCTTTACAGGCGCATCGCGATGCTGAAAGATATGATGGACGTCAACAGATGACCCAAAATTAAAATCTAAATCTACTTCCTTTATTTTATGAACCGCTTCATCGATAAACTCTGAAAATTTCGTAGCAAAAGAAGAGGTTTTTTCTTGAGACCGACGATAGCCTTCTTTATCCCACTTAACATCTTTCGTCATATAATAATCCGTCTGTTTTTTCGTTGTCTCCTTTTCGCTGTCCATGGTCTCACTATGAGGCCCTCTAGCTTGTTCGTCCCCTTTCGACCGCTCTGGTGTGGCATCACTCTTACCATTTTCCTTTAATGCATTTAAGAGCTGTAACCCTTCCTCAGCTGAAATTTTCCCGTCTTCAATCATCTTTAGTATCATTTTTCTCTCTTCATGCATGGGAATTCCTCCTTTTATTATTAATCATAATTTACGTCATAATAGAGGTTGAGGTTTCAAAAGGCAAACATATCAAACCTTTCATCAGTGAGCTTTTTTTTCTTCTTCCACTCATTGGACGTTGAGTCAATCATGACTTAGCGTCTACTACCACCTCTCTATTTTGAGCAGAGTTTTACAGACGGTGATCTGTGATATATCGTATATATAGGTAGGCTTTGGCCATATAAGGTATTTACCCTCTTCACTTTCTATTATAAAGTCATATTACTAAAGTTAACACTAAAAAACACCATTAGTCGTTTTGCAACTGTCATAAAAGGAACCCCTGGATACATTATGTATCCAGGGACTCGTTATGAAGCGGATCCAGCCTGCTCTTTTTCCTTCATTCTTTCTGACATTCTAGCCCGTTCCCGTTCGAGTACCGGCTTTAAAAATTCGCCTGTATAGGATCCTTTCACTTTAGCTACTTCTTCAGGCGTCCCTTGTGCTACTAAGGTTCCACCTTTATCTCCACCTTCTGGTCCAAGGTCAATAATGTGATCCACTGTTTTAATCACATCTAAATTATGCTCAATAACAAGCACTGTATCCCCGTTATCTACAAGGCGCTGGAGCACTTTCAATAAGCGATCAATATCAGCCACATGTAACCCCGTGGTTGGTTCGTCTAAAATATAAAAAGTCTTTCCATTAGAACGCCGGTGCAGTTGGGAAGCCAGTTTAACACGCTGCGCTTCCCCTCCTGATAAGGTTGTAGCAGGCTGTCCAAGTTTCATATAGCCAAGGCCTACATCATAAAGTGTTTGGACTTTTCGCTTAATACGAGGAATATTTTCAAAAAAGTCTAACGACTCCTCTACCGTCATCGCTAAAACATCAGAAATATTTTTACCTTTGTAGGTCACCTCTAACGTTTCACGGTTATAGCGTTTGCCTTGACACTCTTCACATGGCACATAAACGTCTGGGAGAAAATGCATCTCAATTTTTATAATGCCATCACCTCGGCAAGCTTCACACCGCCCGCCTTTCACATTAAAGCTGAAACGCCCTTTTTTATACCCTCTCACCTTCGCTTCATTTGTCATGGCAAACATATCTCGTATATCGTCAAAAACGCCCGTATAAGTTGCTGGATTTGATCGCGGTGTTCTGCCGATCGGGGATTGGTTAATGTCAACAACTTTCTCCAATTGTTCAATTCCCTCAACAGTTTTTACTTTACCAGGCTTCGTTTTAGCAGTAGTCAATTTTTGTGCCAACGATTTGTACAAAATATCGTTAATGAGGGTACTTTTTCCTGAGCCTGATACACCTGTAACAGCTATTAACACCCCTAGTGGAAGAGTCACATTTGTGTTTTTAAGGTTATTCTCTTCTGCCCCTTTTATCTGTATCTTCCTTCCGTCAGGCTGACGCCTTTCCACAGGCAAGGGGATAAATTTGTCTCCTGATAAGTATTGCCCTGTTAACGAATGGGGATCTTTCATCACTTCTTCTGGTGTGCCTGTTGAACAAATTTCTCCTCCATGAGCCCCAGCACCTGGTCCAACATCTATTAAATAATCTGCAGCCATCATCGTGTCCTCATCATGTTCAACAACGATTAGTGTATTCCCTAAATCACGCATTCGTTCTAGCGTCTTTATAAGCCGATGGTTATCTCTTTGATGAAGCCCAATTGAAGGCTCATCAAGGATATAGAGTACTCCCATTAATGATGATCCGATTTGTGTAGCCAGTCTGATACGCTGAGCTTCTCCACCAGAAAGTGTGCCAGCCGCACGAGAAAGTGATAGATAGTCAAGTCCTACGTTAATTAAAAAGCCTAGTCTTTCTTCAATTTCTCGTAAAATCATCTTAGCAATGGCCATTTCTTTATTAGTTAAGCTGAGATTCTCAATAAATGCTTTCGCTTCAGTAATTGAAAGATTCGTTACTTGCCCAATATGACGTTCATTAATCTTAACAGACAATGCTTCTTTTGTTAGTCTATTGCCTTTACATGTTGGGCAAGGCTTTTGGGTCATGTACCCTTCCATTTGTTCACGAATATAATCCGATCCTGTCTCATGATAACGGCGAGAAATATTCTCTAAAACACCTTCAAAATAAATCTCTTTTTCTCTTACGCGACCAAACTCATTTTCGTATCGGAAATAGATTTTTTCACTCCCGCTACCATATAAGATTTTGTCCATTTGCTCTTTAGGTAGCTTTTCCACAGGGACATCCATATCAATCCCAAAATGATCACATACGCTTTTAAGTAATGATGGGTAGTAGCTGGAACTTACCGGCTTCCAAGGAATAATAGCATCTTCTTTTAAACTTAGGGAAGGGTCGGGAATAACTAGTTCAAGGTCCACCTCAAGCTTATGCCCTAATCCATCACACGATGTACACGCACCAAATGGGCTGTTAAATGAAAACATACGAGGTTCTAACTCACCGACGGAAAATCCACAATGAGGGCAGGCGTGTTTTTGACTAAATAATAGTTCTTCTTCACCGATGACATCGACGATAACGCGACCATCAGCTAAATTTAGCGCTGTTTCCATAGAATCAGTGAGTCGAGATTCAATTCCCTCTTTCATTACTATTCGATCAATCACTAATTCAATATTATGTTTTTTATTTTTGTCTAACGTGATATCCTCAGCTACTTCACGCATCTCACCATTCACTCTTACACGTACATAGCCCTGTTTCTTAATATCTTCTAATACCTTAACATGTGTCCCTTTTCGGCCAGAGACCATCGGGGCTAGTATTTGCATTTTGGTTCGTTCGGGGTACTCCACCAGTCTATCGACCATTTGTTGAACAGTCTGCGAACTGATTTCAATATGATGTCGCGGACAAATCGGCCTCCCTACACGGGCAAAAAGTAAACGAAGATAGTCATAAATTTCTGTCACCGTCCCCACGGTTGATCGAGGGTTTTTACTCGTGGTTTTTTGATCGATTGAAATAGCAGGAGAGAGACCTTCTATAGCATCAACATCAGGTTTATCCATCTGCCCTAAGAACTGGCGGGCATAAGCAGAAAGAGACTCTACATAGCGACGCTGACCTTCTGCATAGATCGTATCAAATGCTAGGGACGATTTCCCGGAACCAGACAGTCCAGTTAAAACGACAAGCTGATTCCGCGGGATTGTCACATCGATATTTTTCAAGTTGTGAGAGCGAGCCCCTTTAACAACTATATTGTCTAATGCCATATGTTCATTCACCCTTCCGCTTTCAATTCTATAATGACATCGCGAAGCTCTGCTGCCCGTTCGAAGTCCAGGTTTTTAGCCGCTTCTTTCATTTCTTTTTCCATTCGCTCGATGACTTGTTCGCGATCTTTCTTGCTTAATTTTTGTTTCGGTGCTTTCGTGAAAGCCTCGTACGCTTCTTCTTCTTCAGCAGCATAAGTAGCTTGAATGAGTTCAGGAATGGCTTTCTGTATCGTTTGAGGCACAATACCGTGCTTTTCATTATGTGCTTTTTGAATGTTGCGGCGACGTTTTGTTTCTTCTAGTGCTATCTGCATAGAATTCGTTATTTTATTAGCATACATAATGACGTATCCATTCGCATTTCTTGCTGCCCTACCCATCGTTTGAATTAAGGAACGCTCTGATCTTAAAAAGCCTTCTTTATCAGCATCCAATATGGCAACGAGTGACACTTCAGGAATATCAAGTCCTTCCCTCAATAGATTAATACCGACAAGGACATCAAATTCTCCTTTTCTTAATTCACGAATAATTTGAATGCGCTCTAGGGTTTTAATATCCGAATGTAAATACTTAACACGAATACCTACTTCTTTAAAGTAGTCTGTTAAATCTTCAGACATCTTTTTCGTTAACGTTGTGACAAGGACTCGTTCTTCCCTTTCCTTTCGCAATCGGATCTCTTCTATTAAATCATCAATTTGCCCTTCAATCGGGCGAATGTCGACCAATGGATCTAACAAACCGGTAGGTCGAATGATTTGCTCCACCATTTCAGGACAATGGTCAATTTCATATGGTCCAGGTGTGGCAGAGACGAATATAGTTTGATGTATATGTTTCTCGAATTCTTCAAATTTTAAAGGACGGTTGTCTTTAGCAGAAGGTAAACGAAAACCGTGGTCTACAAGGACACTTTTACGTGCCTGGTCCCCATTATACATCCCCCGTACCTGTGGAAGTGTCACGTGAGATTCGTCCACTACAATAAGAAAATCCTCTGGAAAATAATCGAGTAACGTATACGGTGTTGCACCGGCTTCTCGGAAGGTCAAGTGTCTGGAATAATTCTCAATGCCAGAACAGTAACCCATCTCGTGCATCATTTCAATATCATATCTAGTCCGCTGTTCAAGGCGTTGTGCTTCTAACAGCTTTCCTTGTTCATGAAGTGTTTTAAGCGTTTCTTCTAATTCCTTTTCAATATTAACAATTGCTCGCTTTAGTTTTTCTTCTCGAGTGACGAAGTGGGAAGCTGGAAAAATCGCGACGTGTTCCCGTTCTCCGAGAATTTCGCCAGTTAGCGCATCCACTTCAGTAATACGGTCTATTTCATCCCCAAAAAATTCGACTCGCAAACAATGTTCATCTCTTGAAGCTGGAAAAATTTCGACCACATCTCCCCGCACACGAAATGTTCCCCGGGTAAAATTGATGTCGTTTCGTTCATATTGCACATCAACAAGCTGTCTAAGAATGTCATTGCGCTCACGTTCCATGCCAGTTCTTAACGATACGACTAGGTCACCATATTCCTCTGGTGAACCGAGACCGTAAATACACGAAACACTCGCTACTATAATCACATCTTTTCTTTCAAACAATGAACTTGTTGCTGAGTGCCTAAGCTTGTCTATTTCATCGTTTATACTGGCATCTTTTTCAATGAATGTATCTGATTGAGGAATATAAGCTTCTGGTTGATAATAATCATAATAACTCACAAAATACTCTACCCGATTGTTAGGGAAGAATTCTTTAAACTCACTATATAATTGGCCAGCTAACGTTTTATTGTGAGCAATGACTAATGTAGGCTTATTTACTTCCTTCACCACATTTGATATTGTGAATGTTTTACCAGTTCCAGTGGCCCCAAGTAGGGTTTGATATTTTTCTCCGCTCTTAATCCCTTCAACGAGTTTTTTTATCGCTTGCGGCTGATCTCCTTGAGGGTCGTATGCAGAAACGAGCTCAAAAGGCGTTAAAGATTTCCCAGACACAGCACTTCCTCCTTTTCATCTCTATAAAACCAGGTTATGTATATGAATTAACAAAACAGCGGTATAACACCATTTACATCTGAGTTAAGTACTTTAAGGTTGCTCAACAACTTTTCACTAATTAAGATAAACTTCTATATCTTTTAACGAGGTTATCTCTTTAATATATTAAAATCAATTACTTCGCTTGATAAGGTAGCTTCTTCACTTTCTGCTTACAATGACATTTTTCATTATAGCATATTTTACACAAAACACGAACAAATATTCCCTTCAATATCAAAAAACCGAACAGCCCGTCGTAAACGTAATCTATCTAATCAAAAATATAACGTATAACAGTGGTTTATTTATTACTAACAGCATGGTCTTATATTTCTTACAATACACCTCTCATTCTCTTTTAAAACACTCATTTTTTAAATGTCTTAAGCCTCTCAATAAAACCCTTCAATCAGTGGGCGCTTTCGTTCCTCTCCCACTGATTGTTAGTTGCGTGAATCATAACATGAGCGTACGTTATCTCTCTCCTAATAATGCCGCTCTCCTCACGGACGGTTATCTGTGATAAAAAAAATGGTTGATAAACCGCCATTCGACAGTTTTCCAACCACACTTTTAGTCATTATATTCTTTCTTCTTCTCTTGTTCTTCTTCTATTTCGTCTTCCATTTTAGGACGCCATTTATTTCTTTCAGACTTCATTTTTCGAAATTCGTCATAAAAAGAGGTTAATCCTTCAGCTTGTCCGTAAGGTTTGCCTGTTTCATAAGCATCTTTAGCTGACTTAAAGAAAGCTTCTTTATCAACAACTTCTTCCTGAGAAACATGGGGTTGATCCGATTGATCCTCACTAGTATGATCATCATCTTCATGAGAAGTATCGTCATTTTCAGAACTAACGTTTTCCTTCGATTTTTCATGATCACTAGCCACTACCTCATCTTCTCTGTGTTCCTCACCCTCATTTTCCTTTTCGTGCTCAGTCAATTCTGATCTATCTTGGTTAATGACAACAGAAGAGCGAAGACCTCGGTACGACAGATTTCCGAACTCATCATCTGGAACAAACAAACAGCCTATTTGAAAATGATCGCCTTGAAAGATAGATGATTGGGCAAAGCGTAATTCGTCATTAGTATCTAGTACCTCTAATTTACAATAAGCAGAATTTTGCTGTAGCGCATCATAGAAATTCCGCTGGGAATAGACCTCACGTCCATTCGTTTTAACGATTATTTCACCTATCTCCAACCCCATCTTTGCAGCTGTAGAGCCAGGTAATACTCCTACAATCCGTAAGCCGCTCTCTCGGCGAGCAAAAAAACTTGTTTGACCTTTATCTTTTCGATGATATAATACAAAAATTAATTCTCTCGCTATTAAAACAACAGCTGGAATTAGCACTGCTACTAATGGGTAAAAATAGGACATAATCGCCAAAGGGGTGACACCTAGAGCCAAGAGCAACAACTGTTTCCCAACCCGTTTCACTCCTAGAACTGGTAACTCGGCATGTATGTTTAAACGGAATCCTAGCACAAATGGGAGAAGGGCAATCCCAAAAAATGTCCCTGGTATATCTAGTACTGGCCACCAGCCTGCACTAGTTAATTCTCCAACAGGAATAATTAAAAAAACAGGGATAAACCAAAAGCGCGAAGCTCGATGTTCACCAACTAGTTTTCCCCGCTTACTTTTGATAATAGCTGGTGACGTCTGTTTCCAGCCGTCTATTAATACAAGGATCGCTTCAGCGATAAGCAGCACTGTAATAAGTAACGCAACATTTAACAATGAGGTTGTCTCTAAATCATTTAACCAGCTATTCACTAACGGATGTTGGAATGTGAGTTCTGGTAGAAAGAAGACGATAAGCATCCCTAGTGAGACGATGGTCGTCATACTTAACCACCTAGCATTGCGAAAAGGTATCAATACTATCCACAACAATGACATTAAAATTAAAAAGCCGGGTTGTAAATAAATGCCTAGTAATAGTGTCACTGCCGACACTAGAATAGTAAATATTAAGGAAATGCCTAAGGGTGATACCACACATGAAACTACATCATATACACGGGTATGAAAATCCTTTCGCTCCCGTTTCACTCGCCGTAAATTATACAAAAAGATGACGAGTATGATCACATATGTAAGCGGGTGTAAAAAGAATCTACCTACTGCTTGAAGTATTTCAAATCCTATTACATCCATAATAACTGCCTCCTCGAACATACAGGAACCTTACGTACAAAATAGCCATGTTGTGACATAAACTCCCATACTGATTCTAACTGTCCCTTCCTTTCATTGTAAATGAATTTTCAGAAAAAAAAAGCTGTTTTTTAATAAAATTATTGATTTCCTTCAGAAGAAAGTGCTTCTTTCTCTCCACCCTGTTAAAAAAGGGTATGAACCCTTGTCAACCTGTATTTGTGATAGCATAGTTGATCCCTCTTACTAAAAAAGAAAAATCATTATTTGAATCCGTTCTTATATAGAGGAAAATAGTTTCACTTTACTGTCAAAATAAAAAATTAACCGGCTATCTTAGGAGATGACCGGTTAATAACAAGTTATTCTTTCGTCAAAAGCTCTAAAGCTTTCTTGAGTTGTCTATCATTTTTCTTGTTCTGAACTGCTTCAATGATTAACTCTTGCAAACGGTCAGCTGTTTCCTCATTAATTTCACCAGTGACGTCAAGTCCCTCATCATCTTGGAAGTCGGAGACGGTGTCTTCAGTCGTTTCATCAAAATAGCCATCAGTTCTTCCAGGTTTATACCCTAGCCCTTTAAGCATAATTTGAGCACTTGCAATATGATCGTTCGTCATATCAATCACTAGTGTCTCTTCAGCATCAATTGGGGAAACGTAGAAAAACTCAGGTTGTTCTACCTCAACAGTTGGCTCGACACCTTCCTCGTTAATGTCATTACCGTCCGACGTTAGCCATCTGAATAACGTTAATTTCATCTCACTTCCATCACCCATTGGCAGAGTTTGTTGAACGGTCCCTTTTCCAAATGTACTTTTTCCAACAACATCATAGCCACCAGCCTCTTTCAATGCCGCTGCAAGAATTTCCGAAGCTGAAGCACTTCCTTCATCAACTAAAGTGACAACTGGATATTCTTTTTCTTCTTCCAGATTTGAAAGATGACGCATCCGTTCACCTTCTCGGTCTTCTATTTGTACAATAGCTTCCCCCTCGGGTATTAACAGGCTGCCAATGTCTTCAACACTTTGCAAAAAGCCTCCAGGATTACCACGCACATCAATGATTAAACCATCAATTCCTTCATCTTCTAGTTTAATCAATTCCTCTTCAAAACGTTCTGCTGTATTTTCCGAGAAAGACCGTAATTCTATTAAACCAATTGATTGATCTTCTTCTTCAATAATCTCTCCGTATACTGTTTCAATTGGAATTTCATCACGTACAACATCAATTGATATAGGATCTGTTACTCCTGGGCGTTCTATAGTTAATGTGACAGTTGTCCCTTTCTCCCCACGAATTTTAGACACTGCCTCATAAAGAGAAAGCCCTTCAATATTCTCCTCATCAATTTCAATAATTTGATCATTTGGTCTTAGCCCAGCCTCTTCGGCAGGAGAGTCGCGGAATGGTGCTACAATTGTCACCTTTCCATTTGTCATACTCACTTCTGCCCCGATACCTTCAAAAGAAGAGTCTAACGACTCCATAAATTCTTTTGCAGTTGTTTCATCCATATATACTGAGTAAGGATCATCTAATACTTCTAACATACCATGGATTGCACCATCAAGGAGCTCAGATTCATCAACTTCATTCACATACTGTTCAGAAATAATGTCAAAAGCTCGCTCAAGTTTTTTTAACTGATCTTCTGTTATTTCTGGGTCATGTCCTTCATTACCTTCAGAATTGTCATTATTTCCTGACTCCATTACCATTGCTGCTTCATCATTATCTATCGCTGCTAAAGCAGTATACATTCCACCGGCTCCTAATAGGAGGGAGATCGCCACCGCAACCGGGAGGAGTATTTTATTCTTATTCACTTTCCCACCTCTTTTTCCCTAATTAAACTTTGGAAGATGTCGAAATCCCCCTCTAAGCTATCTTTATCATATCAAAGTTAGCCTAAATTATGAAATACTTCATTTAAGTAATTGAAGAATGTTTTAACATGTAGATCTTTATTAAGTCATCTCCCGTAAAATATACGATGTTAGAAGTTTATGTTTTGTCTCTGGTCATATTAAAGGCCTTTGACGATGTTTTATGCAAAAAGTAAGGGTGAACTTTTTCTATACATACGATCATCCGTTATTACTTTCCATTATATCGGAGCAAACTATTTAATCATCAAAAAAAGAAGAGTCCAGTATAATATACTATTGGACCTTCTTTTTTATTCATAGTTTCACTTGTTATTATGGTAAATAAGGGGCAGGGTTAACTGCTGATGAGCCTCCAGAATAGCCTCCAGGATGAACTTCGAAATGAAGATGGACCCCAGTGGAAGTTCCAGTTGTCCCCATTGTCGCAATGTTTTGACCTCTACTTACGCGATCACCAACAGACACATTGAAAGAAGCTAGATGGGCATATAACGTGGCATACGTTTTACCATCGATAACATGTGTAATGATAATCGTATTCCCATATCCTCCCATACTTCTCGCTGAAACAACTGTCCCTGCTTCAGCAGCAAATATACCTGTTCCACCATCTCGTCCGTAATCAATCCCATTATGTTGGCGTGTTGTCCCATAAACAGGATGTGTCCTACTTCCAAATCCCGACGTCACACGCCCATTAGCTGGTCTATGGAATGTAGCAGACCCTCCATTTGACGATGAAGCTGTTTCGTTGGAACTATTATTTGACGATGAGCTTGTACTATTGGAAGATGAGGAGCCGCTTGATTGACTCGCTTTTTCCGCTTCTTTTCGTTCAGCTTCTTGCCGTTCAGCCTCTTCACGCTGACGTCGCTCTTCCTCTTCCTTCTTTCGTCGTTCTTCTTCTAATCTTTTTTGTTCTTCTTCCCAAGCAGCCAGTTCTTGTTTCGCTGCCTCTTCTTGCGCTTTCAGAAGCTCTCTTTCTTCTTCAATAGATAAGAGGTTATCTTCAATTTCATATCCTTGTGCTTCTAAATCAGCTATTAAAACACCTTTAGCATCAAGTTGTTGCTCTAATTGATCTTTTAATACTTCCAATTCAGCCATTTGGTTTTCAAGGCTGGCTAATTCATTTTCTAGTTCTTCTGTAGCTATTTCAAGAGCTTCCATGTCTTCAATATGCTCCTCTAGAATAGCACGATCTTGTTGAGCAATTGAATTTAGGGCAGAAACACGCTCTACTAAATCCCCGAAGCTTTGCGCGCCAAGCACAACTTCAAGGTAGTTGACGTTACCGCCATTTTGATACATGGACTTCACTCGTTCTTTTAATAGCTCATCACGAGCAGCAATGCGTTCCTCTAACTCTTCTATATCTTCATGTAATTGTTCGACTCTCGCTGTTGTTTCCTCTACTTCCGCTTCTTTCGTACTAATGTGTTCATTAGTTTCTATTACTTCATCATCTAATTGTTTTATCTCTTCTTTAACATCATCTATCTCTTCTTCAATACTTTCTAATTCCTCTTCTTTTTCAGCAGCTTCACGTTCTTTTTCAGTTTGTTCCTGTTTATATGAATCTATGTCTCTTTCAAGGTCTTCACCTGTATTCGCATATGCTGTCTCATTATGTAGATTCAAAGAGCCAGAAAGCGCTGTAAAAACCAATACAGCAATCACTATAGTGAACGAAAATTTTCTTATCACGCATAAACCTCCTTATTAAATCACAAATTATTTCCTTGGAAATCTATATGGAAGGGAGTTAGTCCCGGAAATTCTAAACTCTCAAGAATTTCCGGACACTCATCAAGCTTCCCCAAACTCCGACAACGGCACCGATAACTAATAACAAAATCCCCATTTGAACGACCAGAGGATTAGGAGATAGGAATTGGAAGAAATCAATCCCAGTCTGCTCACCTATCGTATTGTAGAAATAGTGATAGCCGTAACCTAAAGCACTTATTGGAATAATTGCCCCTACGGTCCCTAATAACAATCCTTCAACAAAGAAAGGCCAGCGGATAAAGCCGTTAGTAGCACCTACGAGTTTCATTATCTGAATTTCGCGCTTTCTGGCAATAATAGTTAGTTTAATTGTGTTAGCGATCAGGAATATAGCTGTAAAGAGCAACCCAACAATAAGCACCGTTCCCGCTATTCGAATAAAGTCAGTAGCCGTAAATAACTGGTCGAAAATATCTCGCCCGTATTCTACACCTTCTACATAGTCAAATTGCTCGATTTCTTCTGCGATCATTTCAGTTTCATGCGGTTGCTGAGCACGAACAACGTAAACATCATTTAAAGGGTTTTCGTCTCTTAGACCTTCGAAATAATCCCCTTGCTCACCGAGACTATCAATAAATTGTTCCAACCCTTCTTCTTTCGGAATAAAGGTGACAGAAGCAATATTCGTCATATCCTCAATATTGTCTAAGAGTACTTCCTTTTCTTCTTCGGCAGCTGTCCGTTCAATAAAGACCCTTACCTCTACATCATCTTCTAGCGAGTCAGCAAAATGATTAACGTTCATAATAAGTAGTAAGAATGCACCCACAACCAATAGCATGACAGTCACTGCACTAACAGAAGCAAATGTCATCCAGCCATTTCTTATTATATTTTTGCTGCCTTCTTTCATATGGCGGCCTAATGTTCTAACCTTCATAGCGGTACGTCCCCCTCAGCTCATCACGAGCAATGCGTCCGCCTTCAATCGCAATCAGGCGTTTTCGCATATTATCTACGATGTCCCGATTGTGCGTAGCCATCACAATGGTTGTCCCTCGCTCATTAATCTCTTCTAAAATGTGCATAATTTCCCATGACGTTTCAGGATCTAAATTCCCTGTCGGTTCATCTGCAATTAATACTGCCGGATTATTAACAATTGCTCTTGCAATCGACACCCTCTGCTGTTCTCCTCCAGAAAGCTCGTCCGGCATGAAACGTGCTTTGTTCTTCAAGCGAACAATATCTAAGACATTCATAACACGTTGTCTAATCGTTTCTTTATCTTCTTCGATGACCTCCATAGCAAAAGCTACGTTTTCATAGACTGTAAGACTTTGAAGCAGTTTAAAGTCTTGAAAAACAACGCCAATATTTCTTCTTAAATATGGAATATGGCGTTCCTTCATTTTTGATAATTCTTGGTTATCAATTGTAATTTCGCCTCGAGTCGGTTTTTCTTCACGGTAGATCATTTTGATAAACGTGGATTTACCAGCACCACTTGGCCCAACTACATAGACGAATTCACCTTTCTTTATATAGATAGAAATCCCGTTAACAGCCATAACGCCATTAGGGTACGTTTTCCATACATCCTGCATTTGAATCATATTTTCACATCCCAATCATTTTGTCCTTCTTCTTTTGTTGTCATTGATGCTCTTGTTGTGGACTGAAATTGTTACTATATTGAAACAGCTTTATATTTAAAAAGAGTACTAATTGAAAGTTCAACAGTTTAATAACGACAATCTTTTTACTCCTATACATTATAGCATCAAAATTTGTCGGTGGAAGTTAAACTTCTTTACAATTTCATTTCAAATAGCAACAACTGGTTATTTTAGGTAAATCTAATACACAACTATTTTCTAAACCTTTTCACAGCAAGTATTTTAGCTATTATTGATAGTCATAGATTGGTACAACAGCCATTAAATTACCAGTTAAATACCTCTTATACATAGTTCGGATTAAATCATTGATTTATTTATAGTTCTTTTATATTTCTTTTGCCTTTATGAATTAGACAAACTCCAATTCACACTTTCAATAAAGCTTATATGATCAGATTTTTCCACTATTATTTAAAACATATTGTTGAACAAACTTCATTGTGGGATAAATGCTAAGTTAGGTAGACTGCCTGTCTACGAGTGGGGGAGTGAATTAGGACATTAGCGTCCGTTAGCTCTCCTTTCTATTTTGTGGCGGGTGTTTTACGGACGATTATCTGTTTATAATGAGGTTATGTAACAATTAAGTAATGAATAAATCGCGTATAAGTGATATGTCGTAAAAAAACAAAACCTGGAAATACAATCCCAGGTTTTGTTACATATTTTACTATTGAGATTCTATCCATGCCGCTACATCGGCTGCATCCTCACCTGTAACAAGGTCTGCCGGCATACTACCAGGGCCTTCTTGAATCGCCGCTTCCACCTCTTCAGCTGTATGCGTTTCTAGACCAGGTCCTGAAGCACCTGTTAAATCCCCACCGTGACAGGCCGCGCAATTTTGAACGTAAACTTGCTCACCATTTGCTAAATCGTACTCACCATTGTCAGCAGTATTTTCTGTGTTTTCTGCATTATTACCATTATTTTCGGGCGCTGGTTCATTCATGTTCGTATCATTGCCCCCACAGGCACTTAAAACAAGTACTGTCCCAAATATAGCAAACATCCATTTCTTCATTCGTTTCCCCTCCTAGAAATTTATAGTGTGATTGGGTTTTGAAACCTAACTTTATTATAACTGATTTACTACTTTTTGAAACCCTTACCTAGTACTTCTGAGGCGTTACTGACAATAACAAAAGCATCTGGATCTATTGTTTGAACTAATCTTTTTAGTTTGGTCACTTCATTTCGGCTAACAACACACATTAACATGGGTCTTTCATGGTTAGTATAGCCTCCATACCCCGCAATTTTCGTGACACCACGATCAACTTTTGTTAACAAGCCTTGCTTTACTTCTTCTTCAAATTCTGAAATTATTATGACCATTTTGGAGTAACCTATACCAATTTGAACAAAATCAATCGTTTTACTCGTTGTAAAGAGACTAATTAAAGCATACAAAGCAAATTCAAAGCCAAATACAACAGCCGAAGCGCTCACTACAAGACCATCCATTATAAATACACACACTCCAAGAGACAGTCCTGTATATTTGTTAATAATTTGAGCAGCTAGATCTGTCCCCCCTGTAGAAGAATTAGATCTAAAAACAATACCAAGACCTACACCAACTCCTACCCCACCAAAAATAGATGCTAATAAAGGGTCGAGAGTTGCGGGCTGCAAATCTCTTGTTAAAAACACGATGAAAGGTAAAAATAGTGTTCCCGTTAACGTCTTTGTTCCATATAATATACTGCCTCTTATACTACCCCCAAGTAAAAGAATCCCAGCTATAAATAAAGGAATATTCAACGCCCATTGTGTATAAGCAGGCTCCCAAGCCGTTATATTAAAGACAATAGTTGATATCCCAGAGACACCACCAGAGGCGATTTGGTTAGGTAAGAGAAAGAGGTTAAATGTCACAGCTACAATTGCCGACCCCGTAAGGACATATAAAAATTCAATAATCGTTCTTTGCGCCGTATTAAGAGGGTTGGTTTCTTTTCTACGTTGAAGCTTTTTCATCATCTGCTATCACCTTGTTATTTTAAAATGAAAGAATTATGTAACATTTATTTACAAGCACTTTTCGTAGTATAGCACCCTGCAAAATTGCTGTAAACACGACTCAGTTAACGCTTTAACTGATTGAATTAAGATTAACCCTCATTTTCAGCATTGTTGAGATGATGAGAGAAACTCTATTATTAAAATCCCCCTATAAAATGCATCTCACCCAGGACATTACCGGCCGTTACCTCCCACCTAAATAGATTATTACCTTTCCTTTCTATTTTGAACCAGAGTTTTACTGACAGTTATCTTTGATAAAAATGAAAAACCTTAGAGAAACAGATTGTCAATTTCCCTCTGTTCCCCTAAGGATCTCGCTCATATATATATCAGTTAGTAACGTTTTAGTTTAGAATACTCCACAATAGTAAGCAGTAACAGATCAGTCTATTTGAGACCTTAAATACGCATCAATAAATGGTGCCAGCTCACCATCCATAACAGCTTGTGTATTCCCTGTTTCAACATTTGTCCGGTGATCTTTTACCATATTGTATGGATGGAAGACGTAAGAGCGAATTTGACTGCCCCAACCAATATCTGATTGCTCACCTCGAAGCTCTTCAGCTTCTTGACGCTGTTTATCCATTTCCTGTTGAAATAATTTAGCTTTTAACATTTTCATTGCTTTTTCTCTATTTTTTATTTGGGAACGTTCTGACTGACAACTGACCACAGTGTTTGTTGGCAAGTGTGTCATACGAACAGCAGAATCTGTCGTATTCACGTGTTGTCCCCCTGCCCCACTCGACCTAAACGTATCAATTCTTAGGTCATCTGGTGATACCGTAATTTCCACATTATCATCCAATTCAGGCATGACATCACAGGAAGCGAATGATGTGTGTCGACGGCCTGAGGAGTCGAAAGGTGAAATTCTAACGAGGCGATGAACGCCTTTTTCAGCTTTCAAATAACCGTAGGCATTATGACCTTGAATTAATAAGGTTACACTTTTCACCCCTGCTTCATCTCCAGGGAGATAATCTGTCGTTTCCACTTTAAAGCCTTTAGCTTCTGCCCATCTTGTATACATTCTAAGCAGCATAGAGGCCCAGTCTTGTGATTCTGTTCCACCCGCTCCTGGATGCAGCTCTAAAATGGCATTATTTTTGTCATGTGGTTCACTTAACAACAGCTCCAGTTCAAACTCGTTTAACCGCTTGCCAATATCCTTAACACCTTGTTCTAAATCATCAGCTAGATCACTGTCATTTTCCTCTTTCAATAATTCCAAGGAAACATCGAGCTCTTCATGATCACTTTCTAATTTTCTATACGTATTCACGATATTTTTCAGAGCGTTATTTTCATTTATCACTTTTTGAGCTGCATTTTGATCCTCCCAAAACATAGGATCGGACATTTTCTCTTCTAGTTCAGCAATTCGGGTTTCTTTTTCTTCTAAGTCAAAGAGACCCCCTAAAGTCCGCTAATCGTTTAGCCATCATTGATAGTTCTTGTGTTATTTCTGACATTTCCATGTAAGATCACCTCTAAAATTATTTCTATCTTTTTTTCAGTTTGGAAGTAAAAGGTGCTTTTATTAAAAGCACCTTTTAACGTTTCTATCGCTTCTTATCTTCCATGACACTGTTTGTATTTTTTCCCTGAACCACACGGACAAGGGTCATTCCGTCCGATGGTCTGTCCTTTTGTAAATGGGGTTTTTCGTTTGCTCTCTTTGCTTGTTTCATTTGAGCTTTGATGAACAGCTTTTCCTTCAGCTACTTGTTTCCGCTCAAGGTTAGACTGAATTTGCGCTTTCATAACATATCGTGAAACTTCTTCTTCAATCGTGGCTATCATCTGCTCAAACATTTCAAATCCTTCAAATTTATATTCTCTTAATGGGTCATTTTGGCCATAGGCTCGCAGATGAATCCCTTGGCGTAGTTGATCCATTTGATCGATGTGACTCGTCCACTTTGAATCTACTGTCCGCAGAAGAATAACTCGTTCAAATTCTCTCATCGTTTCAGCCGTAAACTCTTCTTCACGTCGATTGTAGTCCTCTGTCACCTTCTCCATAATTTCTTCAACCATTTCTTCAGGTTCCAGACCATCTAACTCGCGCAGCGTTATTTCATTTTCGCTTAAGACAGTGGCATTAATATAATCCACAATTCCTTGTAAATTCCAATCTTCAGGTACTTCAGTTTCTGGTGTATATAGACTAACTTGTCGTTCAACAGTTGATTCAAGCATTTTTTCTACAACTGGACGTAAGTTTTCAGCCTCGAGAACCTCCATACGTTGCTCATAAATAATATCTCGTTGTTCACGCATAACATCATCATATTGGAGGAGTTGTTTTCGTGCATCAAAGTTATTTCCTTCTACTCGTTTTTGCGCTTGTTCAACAGCTCGTGTAATAAGCTTACTTTCAAGAGGCTGGTCTTCATCCATCCCCATTCTTCCCATCATTTTACTCATGTTATCCGAACCAAATCGTCTCATAAGAGTATCTTCTAATGACAGATAAAATTGGGAGCGTCCCGGGTCCCCTTGTCGGCCAGAACGACCACGCAGCTGGTTATCAATACGTCTACTTTCATGACGTTCTGTTCCAAGAACAAATAGACCTCCTAATTCTTTAACACCTTCGCCTAATTTTATATCTGTTCCACGTCCAGCCATATTAGTTGCAATTGTGACAGCTTTTGGTTGCCCAGCATTTTCTATGATTTCAGCTTCTCGTTCATGATTTTTAGCATTGAGAACGTTATGAGGGACCCTTTTCTTTTTTAACATGTTGGAAATCAATTCGGATGTATCCACATTAACAGTCCCTACAAGAACAGGCTGGCCCTTTTCATATAATTCATGGATTTTTTCAATAATAGCTTTAAATTTCCCGTCCATCGTTTTATAAATTAAGTCAGGACGATCTTCTCTAATGACCGGTTCGTTCGTCGGTACCGAATAGACGTTCATTCCATAAATATTTCGAAATTCTTCTTCCTCTGTTTTCGCAGTCCCTGTCATACCTGCTAACTTTTGATACATTCGGAAGTAGTTTTGGAAGGTAATTGAAGCAAGTGTCATACTTTCTCGTTTAATTTCCAACGCCTCTTTTGCTTCTATAGCTTGATGGAGACCATCACTATATCGGCGTCCTTTCATTAACCGTCCAGTAAATTGGTCAACGATTGCCACTTCTCCATCATCCACAACGTAATCTTCATCTTTCACCATGACTTTATGAGCTTTTAAAGCTTGGTTAATATGATGATTTAGCTGGACGTGCTCTGAATCAAATAGATTGTCTATATTAAACACACGTTCTGCTTTACTGACACCCTCATCCGTTAACTGGACATTCTTTGTTTTTTCATCATACGTATAATCCTCTTCGTCTTTCAACATGCGAATGAAAGAGTTCGCAGCTGTATACAGTTCAGTTGTTCGGTTAGCAGAACCCGAAATAATTAAAGGGGTTCTGGCCTCATCAATTAAAATAGAGTCAACTTCATCGACAATAGCAAAATGAAGAGGACGTTGCACCATTTGCTCTTTATAGGTAACCATGTTATCTCGTAAGTAATCAAAGCCATATTCATTATTTGTCCCATATGTAACATCTGCTGCATAGGCTTCTCTTTTTTCTTCTTTCGACATACCACTCACGTTTAATCCAACAGTTAAACCGAGGAAATTAAACAGCTTTCCCATTTCTTCTGCATCACGACGAGCAAGGTATTCATTAACTGTCACCACATGTACACCTTTACCAGTTAAAGCATTTAAATAAACTGGTAAAGTACCGACTAACGTTTTACCTTCACCGGTTTTCATTTCAGCGATGTCCCCACGGTGAAGGACAATTCCTCCAAGCAACTGGACGCGGAAATGAGTCATTCCAAGAGCCCTTGTAGAACCTTCTCGAACAACAGCATAGGCTTCAGCTAACATTTCTTCAAGTTTTTCACCATTTTGATAACGTTGTTTAAAGTCTTCAGTTTTTTGACGAAGACCCTCATCACTCAATTTGCTTAAATCGTCCTTATAGCTTTCTATCTCATCAAGAAGTTTTTCTAACTTTTTCAAATGCTTTTTATCTGTATCGCCAATGACCTTTTTTAATAAACCTAACATTGGACATTGCTCCCTTTCTTTTTTATCCCGATATAGAGCTAGAGTCTAGACTAGTTCAAATTCATTTATTTTTTTCCGGGATTCATTTGTAATATGTATAACCACGTTATATTAGTAGTATAGTGACGACGTCTTTATATCGTCTTAATCTTGTGTTTTAATCAAAGAGGCCAAGACTCCCTTCTCCTTTAATACGCTACCCTACATTTTAACAGGTTGACTTCCACCATACAAGCAGTGTAGCTGTAGCCTTTTTAATTATGTTTTCACGATCGACATATTTTTTACTAATATGCGAACTGTGATAAATCTGTTACCATATAAATCGTGATAATATGACAAATTAATCAGTTTATGTAGTAAAATTGTCATTGTTTTTTGATAAAGAAGTTGATCTATTTCATACATTTTTCTATAATACAGGTACTGGAAGCGCTTTTCATCCTTCATGCTCGGTTTAAATATGAGTGTTAACTCATTTGTTGGCTGTAAACATTTCTCTGCTACTGGTATTTTTTTCTATTATGTATCTCGGAGTTGATTATTTATGCTGTCCGTAAAAAAAATATTAAATAATAATGTCGTGATAGCTGAACACCCAGACTATCAAGAGGTCGTCTTGATTGGAAAAGGACTTGGATTTGGTAAAGAACCTGGGCAAGAGATCGCCGGAGACAAAGCAGAAAAATTTTTTGTGTTAAAAAATGAAGATGAACAGCAGCAATACATGAATTTATTAGAATATGTAGACGAAGAATTCATTGGCGTTATGAATGAATTTATTGAAAAACTGGAAGCACGATTTAAAACGAAACTCCATGAGCATATCCATGTAGGATTAACCGACCATCTTTATTTTGCTGCCAAGCGAATTAGACAAGGTCAAGGAATTAAAAATCCTTTTTTGCATGAGACTGAACTAGCATATCCTATGGAATATGCAGCGGCCATGGAATTAACAGAATGGCTGAATGAGAAACTCGATATACGAATTCCAGATGGTGAAATAGGATTTATTACATTACACATTCACAGTGCTTTAACAAATCGTAATTTAGCGGAAATTAATCACCATACTCAACTGGTAAGTGAACTCATTTTAATTATTGAAGATTATTTAAAAATTAAAATAAGTCGTAAAGACATGAATTATTTACGTCTAGTTAGGCACTTACACCATGCGATTGAGCGGGTTCAAACAGAAACATACGTAGAAAATCAAGACAGTTTAAAAAAGGTGTTGCAAGTTGAATATCCCGTATGCTACAATCTATCTTGGAAACTGATTAAAATTATGCAACAGCGCTTACAAGTGTCCATTCCTGATGCAGAAGCAGTTTATCTAACATTACATTTACAACGTTTGGACTCAACACAACCGAATACTTGACTTATATAATTCGTCCATTTTTGGATAACTACTCTTTTTCCGTGTTACTGGTAAAGCAGGCATGAGTGAAAAAAGAATTGTAGTTTAAAACCATTTTTTGCGTGAAGTTTCTTTATCTTCACACTGGTTTTCTACATTCTTTTTAGCTCATGTCTTTTTTGTTGTCATGATTCGATCGTTTCCTACACATCCTATTGTTAGAACAAAATTAAAGGAGGAGTTTACGTGTTTAAGAATTCTTTTGGAACGTTACAAAAAGTTGGTCGTTCCCTTATGCTCCCTGTAGCATTACTACCAGCTGCCGGGATTCTACTTGCATTTGGTGATGCGATGCAGAATCCTGATATGATAGCACGATTGCCATTTTTAGATAGTGCAATCTTTTCACTTATTGCTGAAATGATGCAATCAGCTGGTGATATCGTATTTGCTAACCTCGCATTATTGTTTGCTGTCGGTGTTGCAATTGGCTTAGCCAAAGGAGACGGTGTTGCTGGTCTTGCCGCCCTTATTGGTTATTTAATTATCAATGTAACAATGAGTGTTATTCGTGGTGTTGATGCAGGTATGCTTGCAGACCACCCTGAATATGCAAGTGTTCTTGGGATTCCAACTTTGCAAACGGGTGTTTTTGGCGGTATTATAGCTGGTTTGCTCGGTGCCTATATGTATAACAAATATTACAATATAGAACTACCTTCATATCTTGGTTTCTTTGCTGGTAAACGTTTTGTACCAATCGTTACAGCCGCCTCTTCAATTATCGTTGGTACACTTTTAGCTTTTTTATGGCCATACGTTCAAGACGGTTTAAACGCATTCTCATATTTCATGACTGAATCTAACCGTACGTTAGCGACATTTATTTTTGGTGTTGTGGAACGAGCTTTGATTCCTTTTGGTCTCCACCACATT
Source organism: Salipaludibacillus agaradhaerens (assembly GCF_002019735.1). Taxonomy (NCBI): domain Bacteria; kingdom Bacillati; phylum Bacillota; class Bacilli; order Caryophanales; family Bacillaceae; genus Salipaludibacillus; species Salipaludibacillus agaradhaerens. Next base: position 3,551,662 of record NZ_KV917378.1, on the reverse strand, counting down.
TTCTATTCTCCTTTCTGGTTTGAGTTCGGTACTTATACGAACGCTGCAGGAGACCTTATCCGTGGTGATCAGCAGATCTTCTTTAACCAAATTCGAGATGGTGCTGAACTAACAGCTGGTGCCTTTATGACTGGTAAGTTCCCATTCATGATGTTTGGACTTCCAGCAGCTGCATTAGCCATCTACCACTGTGCAAAGCCTAGTCAGAAAAAAGTGGTTGCCGGTATTATGGGATCTGCAGCACTTACATCTTTCTTAACGGGTATTACAGAACCAATTGAATTCAGTTTCTTATTCGTTGCACCACTATTGTTTGTTGTTCACACGCTATTTGCAGGGTTATCGTTCATGACGATGCATATTTTAGACATTAAAATTGGGATGACATTCTCCGGAGGGGTTATTGACTTCTTCCTCTATGGAATTTTGCCTAACCGAACTGCTTGGTGGCTAGTGATTCCTGTAGGTTTAGTCTTTGCAGTTATCTACTACTTCGGTTTCCGCTTTGCGATCTTAAAGTTCAACCTCATGACTCCTGGTCGTGAAGAGCAAAATGCCGATGAGGTAGCTGGAGATTCTAAAAAAGCAGGAAATACTGAATTACCTTACGAAGTGCTAAAAGCTTTCGGTGGTAAAGAAAACTTAACTTATTTAGACGCTTGTATCACTCGTCTCCGCATTACTGTTGATGATGTCTCAAAAGTTGATAAAGACCGCTTGAAACAGTTAGGTGCATCAGGAGTTATGCAGGTTGATAAAAACATTCAAGCTATTTTCGGACCACGTTCTGAAACGATTAAAGGGCAGATGGAAGACATCATCCAAGGTAACACACCTGTCCCTGAAAGCCCTGAGGAAGCAACTGAAACTACAGGCCCAGTAACAAGTGAAGTCGCAGTTGCAATGCCAATTGAAGGTATCATTAAGCCATTGTCAGAAGTTCCAGACAAAATGTTTGCTGAAAAGATGATGGGTGATGGTTTCGCAATTGATCCGACTGTAGGTCGTGTAGTATCTCCTGTAGATGGAAAAGTCGTTAACTTATTTACAACGAAGCATGCAATCGGGCTCCAAGCTGAAGATGGAACAGAAATCCTTATTCACGTTGGTATTGATACTGTAAAATTAAAAGGCGAAGGATTTGAGGCTCATATTCAACAAGGTGATGACGTCACTGTTGGCCAAGAGCTACTTACATTCGACCTTGAAAGTATTAAAGAAAAAGCACCATCTGTTATGACTCCAATCATTTTCACTAACTTAAGTGATTCTCAAGCCGTGGTTATTGAAAAAGATGGTCAAACTAAGACAGGTGAAACTGATCGCGTTCGTATTAAAAATAAATAAGTCATTACTTTTAAACTGTTAAGATTTTATTAAGGCGTTCTCACATTTTACGTGTGTGAACGCCTTTTTTTGTGCGTTATATGGTCTCTTAAGAAATGATTCAAAATTATCTAATATAACAAATTACATATGAAAAAAATTTAAAACTGCTCCTCCAATTATTAAATGTTTCTAATAATGGAGGAGCAGTTTCTGTAGTTTTCAATATTAAAGGGGATTACTCAGGTTCAATAAGCCCGTAACGACCATCTTTTCGCTTATAAACAACGTTCGTGAATCCACTCACTGCATTAGCAAAAACGAAGAAGTTATGTCCTAACATATCCATTTGTAAGACAGCTTCTTCAATATCCATAGGCTTAAGATCAAATCGTTTAGTTCTTACAATTTCTATGTCATCATCATTAGCAGGGTCTTCCTCTGCTAACGGTTCTAACTCATTTTTAAACATATATTTTAAACTGTCGTCACCACGAAATTTACGATTTACTTTTGTTTTGTGCTTTCTAATTTGTCTTTCTAATTTTTCAATCACTAGATCTATCGCTGCATACATATCTGTATGCTTTTCTTCAGCACGTAATAATAATTTTGGCATCGGAATAGTGATCTCTACTTTTTGAACACTATTGAGAACACTCATTTTCACGTGTACATCTGATGAGGGGATAGTATCAAAGTACTTTTCAAGTTTGCCTACCTTCTTTTCAACGTACTCCTTTAAAGATGAGGTAATTTCCAGGTTTTCACCGCGAATATTAAAATTCATAAGCAAACTCCTCCTTAATCGGTTATGTATGTAATATTCTTCATTCCCTCTTTATATTCCTGCTAAAACTTAAATAAAATTTGTACTTTTTTATCTAATGAAGTCGAAATTCCAAGAAATTTGTGCACATACATGTTCATATCCTCTCCCTACTAGTTTAAAACAGTTATATTATTGAGCAAAAAATGTCATCAATGCATTTTAGGTAAGTACGTTAGCGCTTAGTATTTACAATGTCATTGGAAATTATTCACATAGCATAGAGAAGGAAAAACCCGCTTTCCTTTTGGAAAACGGGTAATTCTTCGCTTTCATTCCCTAAACCATCTATTCAACACTATATTTAAATGAACTAATGATCATTTAAACCGGTCATATGAATAAAAACTAACTCAGGGATGCGAATTATATTTTAACAACATTAGCAGCTTGAGGACCACGAGCACCTTCTACGATTTCAAATTGTACCTCTTGGCCTTCGTCAAGTGTTTTGAATCCTTCCTGATCAATGGCAGAGTAATGTACAAATACATCGTCTCCATCTTCTCTTTCAATGAATCCAAAACCTTTTTCTGCATTAAACCATTTTACTTTTCCCTGCATATTCTTAACACATTCCCTTCGTTAAAAATCTGTGGGTATATACCCCTCATTTTCAATATAACAATGGAAGTTAAAAACGTCAATTTATTTTTTACTGATTATTTTGACAAATTTCGATAATTTGATAAATCAGTTATGGTTACGCTTACAAATCAAATTTTATTAAAATGTTTTATTAAATAAATTTGGAAATTATTAAAACTTACTTTTTTATACAATCACTTTATTAGTTCTTTATACCTATTGATAATGTTAACATATTCCAATAAAATACGACTATAGATAACATTTTTTTCATGAAAAGGAACTTACTATCTATATCTTCGATCATCCTCAACAATTATTAAACAAGTTGATATTCACTTGTTCTAATAATATCCTCTCTATTGAACCCACACCTTCTTCTGCGGTTCAAGTGCTCTACATCCCTCCTTCCTTCAAGGACTATCTCTATACTTAGTTTCCATGGATTATTTATATCATATTTAAGTGTAGATCCTCAGCGGTTGTGGACACAAGCATGACAACGAAGGGGAATCATTATGTATTAAATATTGCATTTTGATTCCTTCTTCTTTTAATTTCTAAGAAAGGGGGCGAAAATTAGAATGAATTTCACAATTGTATTTACAACATCAATAAGCCAGTAATTCTAAATTGTTTATATCAACTGTTGTTTTTGAAGAAAGGACTGAAGTGAAAGGTGATGACTCACAGAGGATCAGCTAATTAAGATCCAATGATGCGAATGCTGTTATCGCATCATTTATCTGAAGGAGATCCCTCGGGAAAGCGCTCGTCTGTAGCAGAAAATCCATGTATGAGTCGTTTTTTCAGATCTATTTTGTTTGATGAAATTGGTTCATTAAATAACTTGTTAAATAAAGGAGTGGTTCATTAAATGTTAAATCAATTTACGCTTATTGGACGAATAGCTAGACAGCCCTCCCTACAAACTACGAGAGAAGGTATATCGTACACACGCTTTACGTTAGCAGTTCGACGACATTTTAAAAATCAAGCAGGCCAATATGACACGGACTTCGTCCAGCTTATCTCCTGGAACAAGGTAGCAGAAAGAATAGCTGATTTCTGTTCAAAAGGCTCTTTAGTCTCTGTTAATGGGCGTATTCAGATGAGATCATTTGAAGTAGAAAAAGAAAAACGACTTACAGTACCAGATGTGGTGGCTGAAAATGTCACGTTCTTGCAGATGAAAAAAATGACTGATGGTACACCTAGTCATGAAAAAGTTCCTATTCCTAGCCCACCTCTCCCATCATCAGAAGAAGAATCCCCTTCTAATTAAATGTATGACTGGTTTTATCCTCCAAATTCAAAAGTTCCCTAAATATAATAATCACTCATTTTTATCTTAATCACACTTTTATAAGGAGACCGTTCTATGACAGAAAAAGATTTAATAAAAAACATTATGCATAAACTAGCTAAAATTGATGCAAAAATGGCCAAACAAGATGATCTTGATGATCTTCACGAACAATTATTTGAGCAAGATGAGCTGTTGAAAGGACTACAGGACAGCATTCAAGAGTTAAAAGTTAATTTTGAAATGAAATATGCTGAATCTATCAATTCTGAGGATGTTCTTTTACGTTCCGTTCTAGATAGGCAATCAACTTAATTGTCATAGCTGACTAACATTGCTTCGTTTGCTTACGATTCTTAAACTCTCTTCTCCTCCTTCATATAAGTAATATTTCCTCAAACACAATATTCGCTTCAACTTTTTTAAAGGCTGATATTAAACATTACGTTTTAAACTTCCATTTACACCTCAAATAATATCTCTTATTAAACTTGGATATTATAACTTTGAAAAACGCAGACCTTACTAAAGATAGAAAAGATAAAACAACATCTTATGAAGAAGATATGGTTATAACAAAGTTTGAATCAATTTGGTTAGGCATCGAGGGAATTTATACCTCAGATTCATCAAAAGAACCAGCATATATAGAAGTGAGAGTCTTTCCTGAGAATCCATCGACTTTTTAAAACGTTATTTAACGCTAATCGTTATAATAAGAGCATGAGTAGCACAAACCAAAGTCATGGTTTGTGCTACTTTATTAATTCGCGCATATTCTTCATTGCCAAAATGCACATTTTTAATTGCTGTACACTGCTGTTGATTTCTAGCATGGAACTGCCGATATAGCCTATCTCATTTTGACTATTAAAAATTCCTTGTTATAAAAATGTACTCATAAATCTTATTTAAGTGTTTACAGGTGCTTTTCCGATAGTGACATTAGTCAATAATGCTTTCATAGTAAAAGCGTAAGAGCATGGAAAACTGACTAGGAACAAAATAAAGTTAACTGTTCCGATATAATAAAATATGGCTAATATAGCAATTAGGCTAACGGAAATACCAATATTTTTAATACAACTCGTAAAAGCATAGATAAGGACATGAGAGAAATTCATCTGATTGTGTCCAAGTAAGTGAATTGTATAAGTGAACATCATGAAAGAAAGGGAAAATAAGTAAATTAGTACAATCGTAAGCAACAGGGCGGTCGTTCCTTCTTCAAGGTTAATGAAATATAAACAAGCAAACAGCACGAGAAAAATATTTGTGAACATAAAGGAAGGTAATTTCAAATGAGCATATGCTGAATAATAGGCTTTAAACAGGTCTCCTATAGGAATATCATCCCCATCTTTTGTAATGTCTTGCTTAAGGGTAATATCTGCTGTTGTTTTAACTAACGCATAGGAGGATGGGAGAAGACTGTAAACAACCATACCCCTAAATAAAAAATACCAGAATAATAGACTCGTCATCATACATTTATAAAGACGTACAAAAAACAGCATTTCCCCTCCTCCTTATACCTATTTTTTTATCTGTTTGCCCCATTTAGAAAGGCAGACTTTTAGAGTCTGCCTATACACCTATTTTCTATTACATTGTCCCTATTTCTTGATCATCCTCCACTTGTTCATGGTGTTCTTTTATATAATCTACTACCTGATTTACTTCTGTATAAGCGACCCCTACATAAGTGTCTGCAGCCCCGTAATAAATAGCAATACGCCCTGTTTGTGCATCACTCAATGTAGCGCATGGGAAGATAACATTATTGACAAAGCCTCTTTCTTCATACTCTGTTTCAGGGGTCAACAAAAATGTTTTACACCGGTACTTTACCTTTGATGGTTCGTGTAAATCAAGAATCGCGCCGCCCATACTGTATACTAGGCCATTACAAGTGCCTGTTACCCCATGATAAAATATAAGCCATCCTTCAGATGTTTCAATAGGCGCTGGTCCGCCTCCAATTTTAACATTTTGCCACCAGCCTTCTCCACCTTTTCCCATCACACGGCGATGTTTCCCCCAATACGTTAAATCTGGACTTTCACTTAAAAAGATATCTCCAAAAGGCGTATGACCGCTATCACTTGGACGTGATAATAACAGATAATTACCATTAATCTTTCTTGGAAATAGTACGCCATTACGATTAAATGGTAGAAATGGATTTTCAACTCTTATAAATGTCTTAAAGTCGTGCGTTTTTGCCATGCCGATAGAAGCACCATAAAAATCCGTACACCAAATAATATAGTAGGTATTATCAACTTTAATGAGTCTCGGATCATATGCATATCTCGGTTGAAATTCAGCTCCAGCATCATCAACAAAGGTCACTTTCTGTTCGTCGATTTCCCAATTTAAGGCGTCATCACTATAGCCTAAATGCAGATGAGGTCTGCCATTTGTTGTTTCAGCCCTAAATACACCAAGAAATTTATTATCGTAAGGGATGACGGCACTATTAAATATTCTAGCAATCCCTTTCGCAGGATTACGTTTAATTACAGGATTGGTCGTATGACGCCAAACTGGCATTGTCAGTCCCTCTGGCTTGTCTTCCCAGGGTATGTTTGTTAGCTGTTCCCCAATTAATTTAACTGTCATTCATCAAACTCCTCTACTTTTTAGCCAATAGCTAATTTTTAGTTTATCGTTAAGGTTATAATATAAAGATACCTTAGAAGCGCTTTCATGTCAATTTTCTTTTCTGTATATATCAGTTTCAAGCTTCACTTTTACTTCGATCTGAACTAGATTGCACTTAAAATCAACTTAGTTTCGACGCTATCTCCGCCCACTCACCCTTTTCTAATCACATACAAAAAAACCAACAATGGCTATATCGTCAATTGTTGGTTTTCATATCTATCGCATGTTTTATTTTTTCAATTTTGAATTGATATCAGCAACTGAATCCCTTTGAACAATTTTTCCTTTCACTAATACCCTTCCTGATGCTTTCTGATTATCCCTTACTTTGTCTATAATATTTCTTACAGCAGCTTCAGACATTTCCGGAACGTTTACTTGTACCGTCGTAAGTTGTGGTGAAGCAATCGTCGAATAAATGTCATTATCAAAGCCTACTACCGAAAAATCTTCAGGTACCCGGTAACCTAGAAGTTGCAATTTTTTAACGACATTGTACGCCACTTGATCGCAATTACATACGAAAGCTGTCGGTCTCTCTTTAGGTAGCTGAATGTCTATAAACGTCCCATTATCATCACGGTCATTTATGATAAAATGCTCTTTTAAGGGGAGACGATGCTCAAGTAACGATTTATAATAGCCTAAATAGCGGTCTTGTATACTGCTCGTAAAATAAATATTTCCAACGAATGCGATCTCTCTATGTCCCATCTTGATTAAATGGTTTGTTACTTCGTAAGTGCCATAGAAGTTATCCGTAATAATACAATCAACTTCAGTTTGATCCGTATAAAAGTCCAGGCAAATAAGTGGAATACCATTATTTTTTAACACATTAAGATACTCATTACTAATCTGGCCAAGAATGATAAAGCCATCTACTTTATTTTCGTAGTATGTCCCAGGAAGGACATGGTTCATTTCATCTTCTTGTGAGAGCGTTTGTAAAATCCCATAATAATGATAACTTTCAAGGTGTTTGGTAATCTCTTGATAAAAGCTTAAATAAAAGGATTTCGTTTCCCCAATAAAGTGTTCCGGGATGATGACCCCAATATTATAGGATAAGCCTTCCTTCATAGATTTAGCCGTTGAATTAAATCTATAACCTAATTCTTCAGCCAAACTTTGGATTTTTTTTCTTAATTCTTCACTCACGCCTTCTTTATCATTTAAAGCTTTAGAGACCGTGACACTACTCACACCAATTTTGTCAGCAATATCCCTCATCGTCACATTGTTCCGCAACTAAGCCACCTCCTCACAACACAGGGTATACTATAAATATGATACTACTTTCCTTTAAGTAAGTGTAGGTTTTTTTCTATCAGATCTATTCGCTGTCTCACACACTCTAACGAGTTATACGGGTCTTCTGGCGTGTTAAACGTATAATCTGTTAACTTATCAATCGTTGTTTTGGCTATATGAATACGCGTATCACTCGATGCATAGTATATGAAGATTTCCCCCTTTTTATTCAAGACAGCCCCATTGCAGAAAATCACATTTGATACATCCCCCGTTCTTTCATCGTCATAAGGTGCGATGAAATGGCCTCCCGGTTTGGCAATTATTTTATGCGGGGCATCCAGTTGAGTAGCGAATGTGTAGAGAACATACCGTAATCCAGCAGCTGTATTCCTCACACCATGAGCTATATGAATCCAGCCTTTAGGTGTCTTTATCGGTGCTGGCCCTTGACCATTTTTTACTTCATAAACCGTATGATACACCTTCTCATCGATCACTGTTTCATGATCAATCACAGGATTTTCTAGTGAGTCACATAAGCCAAATGCAATTCCTCCTCCCGCTCCTGTGGATATAAATCCATCTTGTGGTCGCGTATATAATGCATATTTCCCATTAATAAACTCTGGATGGAGGACAACATTTCTCTGTTGTGGTGATGGCGTTTTAATATTCGGCAGACGCTCCCATTTTTTAAAATCTTTTGTTCTCACGAGTCCAGCTTGGGCTACGGCACTTGACGTGTCGAATGGCTTTGCTGATGGGTCTTTACTTTCTGAGCAATAAATTCCATAGATCCAGCCGTCTTCATGTTCAACAAGTCGCATATCATACATATTCGTTTCTTCATCTATACTTTCCCATGTTAAAGGTGAGTCTATGAATCTAAAATTATCAATGCCCGTGTCACTTACCGCTAGAGCAAAAAATGATTTTCGATCTACCCCTTCTGTCCTAACGATTAAGTAATAGCGATGATTCCAATAGATGGCTCCAGGATTAAAGGTGGCATTAATACCTAAACGTTCCATAAAATACGGATTCGTTTCTTTATTTAAATCGAACCTCCAGTGCAAAGGAACATGATGTCTTGTAAGTACAGGATTTTTATACTTTTCATAAATCCCATTATAAAACTTATCATTAACTTTATTTGGCTTGGACAGCAGTTTCTCTTGTTTTTCTAACATCCCATAATAGTGATTATGTATCATCTAGTTCACCTCTTCTTTTTCTATTACTCTATCTTGACTACTGAAATACTCTACTAACGATATATTCCACCCTTCCTTTGTAGTAAAGGTGCTCACCTGTATACCTACTTTTATTCATTAAAGTGCGGCCCCATTTAGAAACTTCTGTATCTTAATAACATGAATGAGAAGTCGTTTACCTTGTGGAGCCGCAAAAAGAACAAAGTTATTGTTTAAGTTTAAATCGACACTTATTCTATACCTTCAAGGCTTCGACCATCTTGCCATCTTTCGTTAAGTTGGTTCATAATATCATCGAATGATTCATCGCGGTTGCCAATGCCCGCTTCGATAATTTGCTCTTTAAACCTTGAATTCCATAAACCCACTTCCCCCGAACTATCCACGCGATCTGCCAAGCCCTGTTCCCCGTCACGAGCAGGTGCATTAGAAATGAATTCTACTCCTAATTCTTCATATGCTTCCAAGAAATCAGGGAATTCATCACTTACTTTAGGTGAAATACCACCTTCATCTTCCCAATAGCCTGATTCATCTAGGAAAAATTTAACCCATGCTTCCGCTGCTGCAGGATAATCTGTATTAGCATTAATACCAATATTAAAATCCGGTCCCACCGTCGCATAGACGGTTCCATCCTCATGAGTGTAAGGGAATGGCATAAATTGAATGTCTTCAGGGTTCTCTGCTAATTCTTCTACTTGAGCATATGACCATGAGCCGAGAATCATAGTTGCAACATCGCCATCTGCAAGCATTTGTTTAGAAAGTTCCCAGTCCGTGGTGAGGGGGTCACCTTCGATAAGTCCCTGATTAGCGACTTCATACATGAGGTTATAAAGAATATAGTGTGGTTCTCCTTCCGCAAAAGGTGTTTTATTATGTGGAAGGTCATTGGTAAACTGTTCATCCCCAGCAATGGCAAGCCGGTTCGTCTCCCATTGGTCTAATGGCCAACTGTCACCGTAATTTGTATAAAGTGGAATGGCGTCAGTGTTATCTTTAATCATTTGCAGGGCAGATATAAATTCTTCGGGTGTTGCTGGTATACTATCAATCTCTGCTTCTTCGAAAACAGCTTGATTGTAGAGAATGCCATCAGAGTTAATCGTAATAGGAAGGCCGTACGTTCTACCTTCATATGCAAATTCATCTGCGAATAAATATATCTCATTTAACTCTTCTGTATTTCCCAGTGGTCTAAAAAAATGAGGCGCATCTTCGATTGGTACATTATCAGGAATCATGAGTACATCCCCATAATCATCTGTATTCATACGAGTACTAACTTGACCTTCATAATCGGTAATAGCTTCGAACGTGACAGTAACATCTGGATAGGTTTCATTAAAACGCTCTTTATATTCCATAAAAGCAGTATCTACGATGTCTGTTCGATGAATTAATACGGTTATATCTCCAGCCACTTCACCATTATTCGCTTCTTCATCCTTCACTATTCCGTCATTATTACCACCAGTATTCTCATCTCCACACGCAGCTAAAAAAACTAAAAGCATACTTAATCCTGAAACCAGCCCCAATTTTTTGTTCATTTTCTTTCCTCCTTCTTTTTTAGTTAATCGTTAAAGTAATAATAACTTAAGGTTAATATGTAATCGCTTTCTTGTCAACGGGTGTGAGAATAATAAAGAGAGGGAGGATCGTTTGCGATGTAAGTTAGATAGGTATTAAGTTGAAATAGTAACAGTAAGTGATAGAGGTAATAAACCAGTAACTCTCAGAAAATGTGCTTTTTGTAACGGGAGCTCCATGGATAAGGTAGAATTTCCAGGAGCATGTTACTATGAAGGTGATGCAATTAATCACTATAAATATTCTTATAAAGACATGCAAAAAATGACCCGTATTATCACCACACGGGCCATTGTTCAATCTAATAAACTTTCTATTTTTCTTTAGAGATAAGTCTAAAAACCGCACATTCATGGCTCTTCAATGTTTTACTTATCCATTCTGACTGTAGCTCCTTCCGTTCATTTGTCCATACATCTTTCATTAAATAGTTTCCGTCTTCGAGGAGATCACTCAGGCTAAGAACAGCCTCTTTAGGCTCATTAAAGCGATTTAGCAAGCCAATAGCTATGTCATTATTCGCAAGAGGTTTTACCCAATAATCAATCCCATGTTCTTTTTTAAGAAGACGACCTTGTATACCTAATGGATCTTGATTAATGGCAATCATCTCTTTATTTAGTAAAATCGTTTTGGTTTCCTCACTCATTTTTCGAATATCACAACCAATAAGGAGAGGGGCTGCGAGGAGACACCACAAGCTAAAATGTGATTTATATTCATTATACGTACAGCCGGGTCCAAGCCAATCGTTTAATCCATTAATCCCCACGACTAACATATCTGGATCGTTCCAACCACCTGGCCCTGCGTAGTGATGAAGTGCATGGGTCTCATCTATAATATGATTAATTGACCAGCCCCAGTTTATATCCTCATCAAAGCTGTCTTTAATATCTGGCGTTGTACGCCACATATGACCAATTTCCTGAGCCCACGTTTCTGGATGTGACTTCCCATGTTCACAAATACTGAAGACCATGTCACTACCAGTTTTCATCAAGGCGTTCCTCATCGTCACGTAATCTTCTTTCACCCCTCTTCCTATTGGATCACCTGGGAGTTCACGGTAATCATACTTCAGTAAATCAAACCCTTGATCAGCAATTAATTGTGCATCTCTTTCTTCATATCCTAAGCTTCCTGGTTTTTCTCCGTATGTTTTTTGGCCACAGCCTAAATAGGTGCCTGCTAAAAGTCCTTTTTCATGGATATAATCAGTGACGGGTTTCATGCCGTTCGGAAATTTTTGAGGATCAGGAACTAGATTACCAGCACTATCTCTCTCGTCTGCCATCCACCCGTCATCAATGTTGATATAGCGGTATCCTGCTTCTAAAAGACCTGATTTTACCATGACATCTGCACTCTGTTTTATCAACTCTTCCGTTGGTTCACACCCGAAAGTATTAAATGAGTTCCATCCCATCGGGGGAGTTTTAGCCAATCCTTCAGCATATCGTTTTGGTTTTAAAGTCATGCCTTCTCCTCCAAACAAATAAAATTGATTAGTTTCTCTTACACTTCATTTCTCCATGGTGATACCACTTACGCAAAACAATTTCTTCCTTTTTCCCATAAAATGAACGTTCAATCAGTTGTAGTTGAGATAATCAGGATATTAGTGTCCGTTAACTCCCGATTAAATAGAGGTAGCTCTCCTTTCAATTTTGATCCGGGAGTTTTACGAACGCTTATTTGTGCTAAAATGACAATGCGATTGGTAGGCTCCTCTTTTCATATCCCATCCATATGTCATCTCCTTCACAAATAATTACGCCATATCTTGTCCTCTCTACTAATCAATGCTATTCATTTTATAAGAGTCTTTAGCTATTTCACTGATCCTTCAGTAAATCCGTTATATATATATTTTTGTAACAAAACAAACACAATCAGAGTCGGGATAATGACGATGATAACGCCTGCACAAATTACTTCCCATTGTGACCCATATGGGCCTTGAAAACGGAATAAGGCTGTTGAAACAACTTGCAGATCTGGGCGTGGCATATATAAAAATGGAATATAAAAGTCGTTGTAAATCGTGACGCCACGAATGATTAAGACCGTTGCCATGGCAGGTTTTAGTTGCGGTAAAATAATTTTTCTAAAGATAGTAAAATACGAAGCACCATCTAACATTGCTGACTCATCTAGCGATATTGAAACTCTATCTAGGAATTGCAAGAAAATATATACCGCGATAATATCTGTGCTCATAAAAAGGACGATGGCAGACCACCTCGTATTAAACAAACCTAATCCACTAATAATTTGAAACGTGGCAACTTGTGTTGTCACCGCTGGGATTAAAGTAGCCAGTAAAAACAAACCTAGTAACACTTTACTCCCGCGAAATTTAAAGCGGCTTAAGATATAAGCAATCATTGCGCCAAAAAGAATCGCAAAAAAGACGGAAACAACGAGCATAAATGCTGTATTTGCAAAACCAAGAAGCATATTACCTTCAGTAAACGCACGGACATAGTTTTCAACATTCATCCAACTTTCTGGTGGAGAAAGCGGTCCTGTTGTGGCATATTCTTCCCGTGTTTTAAAAGAGGCAAAAAGGACGACAATGATGGGTATTGCAGTAATTAACACACCAATTATGAGTGACAAATACTTCATAACTGCCCAAAAATATTTCATTGTCACGCCTCCTTGTCTCTTAGCAGTAATCGTTGTACCAACGTCACGATAATGATGATAATTAACAGGACAACCGCCATGGCTGATGCAAGTCCAATACGGTTATATTCAAATGCTGTTGTCATCGTTTGGATCACAAATGTCGTACTGCCATTAGCACCACCTGTCATAATAAATGGAATTTCAAACACACCGATAGCACCACTAATCGCAAGTATTAGATTAAGCTCGACAATTCTCTTAATACTAGGTAGAATAATGAATCTAAATTTTTGCCAACTATTTGCACCATCAATATCTGCTGCTTCATATATCTCTTTTGAAATTGACGAAATGGCCCCGAGAAAAATGATGAAATTAAACCCCATGTAACGCCACACGGAAGTTCCTGCTAATGATATATTGATAAGATCAGGATTTCCAAGCCAAAGTTGTGTATATTCCCCTAAACCTATCAAACTAAGTAATGAATCTAGCGTCCCTTCTGGTCGAAAGAAAAATAGAAAAATAAAACCAATGGCGACGCCATTCAATAAATAAGGGAAAAATATAACGCCTTTGAAAAAATTTTTGAACCTGACATTAAAACTCAAAACCGTTGCAAAATATAACGCGAGGCCCATCTGAATAAAGGTGGCAAAAAAGTAATATAAACTGACGACAAATACAGCAAAATATTCTGGTCTCGTAAACATGAGGACATAGTTGTGAAAACCGACCCACTCTTTGTTCGGACTAATCCCGTTCCAGTTATGGAAGCTATAAATGATCATATTAACTAAAGGTAAGTAAGAAAATGTTAATAGTAATGTCACAGGAATAAGTGAAAACAAAACAATAATTAGCATTTTTTGTTTTTTATAATTAAAATTTCTAGAGGACAATAACTTGGAGAATTTTGTAGACTTTTGATAAACGGATTGAGCCATTCTTTTCCCCTCCATGTAAACACCTTTTTATCATGTCGAAGCGTCGTTTTATATCAAGTTGCCAATGACTAGCCGTGTTTTCTATCTCTTAGCTATTTTATTTGAGGTAAAAAATGATTTAATGACCTCAGCCGCAGGCTTTCCGTAAACACAGTAGTCATCATTTTCACTTGCATCCTCAAGACGATAAAGATTAGCTGGCCAATCCCATAACATAAATCCATAAAACCACTTTTGCCCATGAAAGAATTTAAACATCTCTTCATAAAACACTCTTTGTTCGTCCATATCGATTTGCCCTCGATTCTTATTCCAATCGTTAGGAACAGAACCAGATTCGAGACGGCTAGGACACCCTGCTTCCATGAAGAAGAACGGTTTTTGCCACGACTCCACAATTTTTTTTATGCGCGATTTATGATGTTCCCAAGACCCTATCGGGTAATAACCACTAGAAGACATCACGTCAACTGCGTCCCACCAGGTCACTTCGTCTTCTTGATATTTGTCACAGTTATACGTGATGATGCCAGAATACACTTGGCGGACTTTTTGAATTAAATCCCGCCATTCTTTTTCTCTCCTTTCTGTCTGTACCATTTCACAGCCAACACAAAGCATCTCACATCCTGTATCCTCTGCTAATTTGGCATAATGTAACATGAAAGACTCATAGCTTTTAAACCACTGTGACCATGTAGGTTCACAAGGGACATCCTTATCAAAAAAATTAATATGCGCTCGCCACGTTCCGTCTCTTACATTAACAATAGGCTTTAAGATGACGCTTAGACCAAGACTTTTCGCTTTGGCAATTGCCCACCGTACGTTCTCATCTGTGACCATTGGTGGCTCTGCAAATGTTATGTCCGGTGAATGAGCCGTCTCTTGTAAACCTTGAAAAGCAATTGCTGTCCAGTTAATTGCTAAGTTTGTCATTTCTTCCATAGAACGTTCTGCCTCGTTTGAACGCCAATCCTCGCTATTTCCTATCCAGCCCCACGTCATACCTTTAATATAGTCCATCGAAAAATGTCCTTTCTCAAGTTAAGATTTACAACGATCGATACGCTCTATTAATTCAAAGCAACATCGGGAATTATGGTAAGGGCACTTCCAAGGCTCTACTTTAGGTCTATCAAGATAGGCATTGTTTTGCTCATCTAATTTCCAATACCATTCACCATAGTGCTTATCGACCATATGCTGTTTAGTGAATCGCCATAACTTATAGACCGCTTCTAAATAATCGTTACTTAACGTTAATTGATAGGCATTAAAGAAGCCTACCATCCCTTCTGCCTGCACCCACCATACTTTTTCTTCATCCACATCGTCGCCTTCACGTTCATTTATTAATCCTCCGCTTTCAGAAAAACCCTCTATCGCTACTTTTTCTGCCATATCAATCGATGTTCTTCTTACTTTTTCAAGTCGCTTTTCATCTCCTAGAACTTCTGCAGCTTCATATAACAACCAGCTGCCTTCAATATCATGTCCATAAGATATAATATTTGCCATTCCGTGCCACTGTCGATCAAAAAATAGCGTGAATTGATCAGTCGGGCCAACGATGTGTTTTAGCATCACATCGATCAGCTCAGTGATCCGCTCCTTTAGTTGAGGACTTTTCCACACCTTAAATAGATTCGTATAGGCTTCTAAAATATGAAGGTGTGTATTCATAGATTTTTCTGCCTCCATATCACTTTCACTTAAACGAGGATCTTGCTCCATCTTCCACTCTTTAGTAAACGCTTCCAAATAGCCTTTATACGGCCTATCGTAACCGTATTTCTCTATTAAATAAAAGATGTCTTTTGCTATTTGAAGACTTTCTTCATGGCATGTTATTTTGAAATACTCAGCTAACGCATAGATAGCGAAGGATTGGTTGTATATGTGCTTTCGTGTTTCTTGAGGTTTCCCTTTATGATCCACCATCCAATAAACACCACCATCTTCCTTATCTAAAAAGAAGTCTCTTAAATAGACATAAGCATGATTCGCAGTCTCTAAGTAGTGACGATTACCAAATACATGATAGGCCTTTGAAAAGGTCCAAAGAATTCTTGAGTTAAGAATGCCCCCCTTAGGTGCCTTCTCGTCTACTTTATTATGAGTCGTGAGATACCCGTAAAATCCGCCGTTTGTTTTATCCATCACATGTGTTACCCAATAAGGGAGAATATTAGCCACTAATTCATTTTTAAGCTCTTGCGACAATTCATCTAACTTTCTTTGCTTCTCCAATTCTTTCACCTCCTTACATCAATTTATTACCTCCTGTAAATTACTTTATCGTTTAAGTTATAAAATAATCATATAGTGATAACGCTTACTTGTCAATCTTTAATCACCTTAAAATTGGTATTATTGAATACTAAAGTCGGCTCTCATGCATTCAAAAAGGGGGACACAGCTAATGTAAGTCTATGACGACGGCACAAGTCATGAAAAAAGCTGTTTCAAAAGCTTAGACTTTTGAAACAGCATCGTGGCTTTCCAATTATGAACGTAAATATTGCATGATTATATCGTGAAGACCCGGCAAATTTTCATGTGAAAAGTCTGGGTAGATTTCTAATTGTTTTTCTGACTTAATGCGATTAAATGCTGCAAACTGTGTTGAAGGGGGACAAATGGTATCCATCAATCCGGTTGCCATGAGCGTTTTTGCTTGAATCCTTTCGGCTAGGTGCTGAATGTCGATATATCCAAGAGTCGTAAAGACCTCTTCGACACGCTTATGCTGTGGATCAAAACGTCGAAAATAATGTTTAATATCCTCATACGCATCAATCGCTAGATCTAATTCCCACACACGTTTAAAATCACTTAAAAAAGGATAAACAGCCGCTGCTTTTTTTATTCGCGGCTCCAATGAGGCACATACTAACGTTAAAGCACCACCTTGTGACCAGCCTGTAGCCGATACATTGGCTCCATCAATCTCGTCCATTCCAATTACTATTTGGGCTAATTGGGCACAATCGAGATAAACATCCCGAAAGAATAAGTTATCTTTATCGTCATCCAACCCTCTTATAATATGACCTTTTAATGTATTCCCTTTAACACCGCCAACATCCTCTGATTCCCCCCCTTGTCCTCTGACATCCATTGCAAATACGGCATGACCTAACGCCGCATAAGCCAATTTACTGCTCCAATCCCCAGCGTTCATACTGTAACCGTGAAACATGAGCACAGCTGGCGCAGGGTCAGACACAGACACTGGCTTCACATATTTCACATGAATACGCGCCCCTTTAACACCCGTAAAATACATGTCATAGCAAGTGGCAAAAGGAACTTGAAAGTCACTTTTCTTAAAATGAACTTGCGGATCGACCGCACGCATTTCACTAAGCCCACGTTCCCAATAGTCATCAAAATCAACCGGTTTTGGATTAGTCCCTTTGTATACTTTTAGTTCGGATAAAGGTAAGTCAATTGTCGGCACGTTAATTTACTCCTTTCTAGTTAACATTTATAAAAACAATCCTTTTCACAATAGTTTACCTAAAAAATGAATAATCTTAAAGTCCGTAAAACAATCTACTCATTTCCATAAAACATTATGACATTATCTATATTTAAGCTTACTATTAAGTTTTTAATATTAATAATCAATCAAGTAATTGACTTTATCGATTACCTAAATTAACTTTAAGATAATACTTTACTTTTTAAAGATCAAAAAACGTGGTTACTTGCCCCTCATCAACTTTTAATTATCTGAAAAACGGCCCGAAAGGAGGATGTGACTTGCCACTCAGATAATATAAATAACCCACAAGGAGGAGTAATAACATGAAAAAAAAGTTATCACAGATTTATCATTTAATTATTTGCACACTTATAATAAGTGTGGGAATAATGGGGATTACAACGTCCCCATCAGCAGCAAGTACAGGCTTTTATGTTGATGGCAATACGTTATATGACGCAAATGGGCAGCCATTTGTCATGAGAGGTATTAACCATGGACATGCTTGGTATAAAGACACCGCTTCAACAGCTATTCCTGCCATTGCAGAGCAAGGCGCCAACACGATTCGTATTGTTTTATCAGATGGCGGTCAATGGGAAAAAGACGACATTGACACCATTCGTGAAGTCATTGAGCTTGCGGAGCAAAATAAAATGGTGGCTGTCGTTGAAGTTCATGATGCCACGGGTCGCGATTCGCGCAGTGATTTAAATCGAGCCGTTGATTATTGGATAGAAATGAAAGATGCGCTTATCGGTAAAGAAGATACGGTTATTATTAACATTGCAAACGAGTGGTATGGGAGTTGGGATGGCTCAGCTTGGGCCGATGGCTATATTGATGTCATTCCGAAGCTTCGCGATGCCGGCTTAACACACACCTTAATGGTTGATGCAGCAGGATGGGGGCAATATCCGCAATCTATTCATGATTACGGACAAGATGTGTTTAATGCAGATCCGTTAAAAAATACGATGTTCTCCATCCATATGTATGAGTATGCTGGTGGTGATGCTAACACTGTTAGATCAAATATTGATAGAGTCATAGATCAAGACCTTGCTCTCGTAATAGGTGAATTCGGTCATAGACATACTGATGGTGATGTTGATGAAGATACAATCCTTAGTTATTCTGAAGAAACTGGCACAGGGTGGCTCGCTTGGTCTTGGAAAGGCAACAGTACCGAATGGGACTATTTAGACCTTTCAGAAGACTGGGCTGGTCAACATTTAACTGATTGGGGGAATAGAATTGTCCACGGGGCCGATGGCTTACAGGAAACCTCCAAACCATCCACCGTATTTACAGATGATAACGGTGGTCACCCTGAACCGCCAACTGCTACTACCTTGTATGACTTTGAAGGAAGCACACAAGGGTGGCATGGAAGCAACGTGACCGGTGGCCCTTGGTCCGTAACAGAATGGGGTGCTTCAGGTAACTACTCTTTAAAAGCCGATGTAAATTTAACCTCAAATTCTTCACATGAACTGTATAGTGAACAAAGTCGTAATCTACACGGATACTCTCAGCTCAACGCAACCGTTCGCCATGCCAATTGGGGAAATCCCGGTAATGGCATGAATGCAAGACTTTACGTGAAAACGGGCTCTGATTATACATGGCATAGCGGTCCTTTTACACGTATCAATAGCTCCAACTCAGGAACAACGTTATCTTTTGATTTAAACAACATCGAAAATAGTCATCATGTTAGGGAAATAGGCGTGCAATTTTCAGCGGCAGATAATAGCAGTGGTCAAACTGCTCTATACGTTGATAACGTTACTTTAAGATAGAATTAGCACGATCACATAAGGTGTGCTTCATTGTTAAAGGAGCACACCTTACTTTTAAACGGATAGTGAACTCGCTTCAGCAAGCTAAAACCCCGAGAAATCAGGTGGCGTCTCTTAAAAGTTTCCATCTACACGATGCATTGAGGTGGGGGGGGCTAGATAACCCAAAGGTTAACGACACTCAAGTGACAACTTCTACATTGAAAAGCTATGACATCTTTTTTTTAACAAACGTCTGCCATTCTTTTTGCTGTCGTAACAGTGACTCGTGCAAAAACCTTAGTCGTTCTTCTGCCCCTGTAAACATTTCATCCACATTGACAGCTGACTGGACCGCTGATTGAAACGTATTTAACGCCTTTAAAGCCTCTTTATCGTCATGAAAAATAGATTGTATTGTCATGTTTTCCTCATCATAAGGTAACAGACCGCTCGTGACACCTTTCAGCAACCGATCACCAATATCACAATCATTATTCTTATAACATTCACTTACATACGTCACGGCTTTTTCCACTGCGTTTAATAAGTCATCATACATTTTTAAAAACGTCTGTTGGGCTTCCGTTAATTTGGCAGTCATAATATCTCACCTCAAAAAAATCTGTGTTACGTTTAGTTTATCAGACATAACCCATCCAGTAATAAAGAATGAAAGCTCTAAAAACGTGACGGCTGAGTCAACATAACAAATAAATAGACAGCCATATCAGCTGTCTTTGAGAAAAAGAGTTATATATAAGACCTTTATAATTTAAATAAATGTTTTACGAAACGCGATCCACTCTTCGTTGTACTCATAGATTTCCTTTCTTAATTGGATAAACTCAGTTATGACCGCTTCAGCTATTTCCCCTTTTAAATGATAGCCTAAGTGGATTAGCATGGAATCGAGCATAATCTCTATTAAATACATTTGCGTCGTCACATCTTGATTGACTTTGTCATTGTCTTTGATAGCCTGACTCTCACTTTCTGCATTCCTCTTAGCCCGCTTAAGAACATCATCAATTTCATAACTTATTTTTGAATAGAGGTGGAAATCGTCATCATTTCTAATACTTTTATTACCATAATCATAACTATGTCGCCCCATTCCTGTACTCATCCTCTTTTATTCAATTTTCCAGCTATTAGCTCATCTTCCCAATCAAATTTCTCCGCTGCCGCTTCTAATGTCATCGCCATTTGTTGCATTTTTTGCCTCACTCGGTTATTTTTAGCCATTACTGCTTCTAAGCTGCCTGCATCATAGCATCTGTATTTTCCTTGTGAGAAATAATCCTCTTTAAACGTGTTTAACCGTCCTTGGCGCGGATCACCGTACGAACCAATTTCCACATTAATTTGATTTAATTCACTCTCCGCCTGCTCAAACACACCTTTTAAACTTGACTCTGCATCTTCTTCTACCTGTTCATGTAAAGACATGGCTTTCGTTAAATTTGGAAGAAACTCGTTTCTTAACAAACTTACAAGTTCTAAATAGCGCCCCTTATCGAAAACAATATCGGAAGCACCCAAGTAACCTCTCGTAAAAGACAGCTCATTTAAATTGAACACATCAATTAACGAGCCATTTAAAGCTCTAAACCCACCGTTGGAATGTTTTGTTAATAAATTCAACCTACTCATTTTGTCAAAATTTTGATCATGTATCCAATCTGGAAGAGTTTGAGCCATCTCATTAAGGTCTTTAACTGTCATTTGATGAACATTAAATGGTAAGCCTTCCATACTCATTCCTGGCTCATCATGCAGTATATACAGGTATGACCGCCATATTCCAGCGATCTCATCATCATAAATAAGAACATTAATATTATCATAATGCCTATTTTCCTTAAGCATTTTTCGGAACTCACTATCAAGACCTGTTGGATTATACGCATTAACCTCTACATCAGGATAGGTCATACCAATTTGCATGGCAATCTTTCCAGCCAGTGAGTGTCCATCCACGGTTATTTTTGCATCTGGATATTTTTCTCTTAACTGTCCAACATATTCAATGGCTTCTTCACTATAATTAAAAAATCTATTTCTAGTCCTAACAAATGTTTGCTCCACATCAGCAAAATCAGAAAATGTTGTCCCAGGTATAACAACGACAATTTCCTCTGGGTTAGATGGGTCACCTTTTGTGATCGCATTTATGTGGTTACCTGCTTCAAGTTCCTTTATCGGCGCCCCCTCCACAAGATAACTTTCAACTTCCACTGTTGTGTTTAAGTATTGAGGAACATCGTTAACAAATCGAATTGACCTATCGTTTAATACCTCTTGATATTCTAGTAACATTCTCCTTTCGATTTCCTCTTCTCCTAACAGCTCAATCTCACTTGCAATTTCTTCTGCTTCATAGCTTATTTTCATGCCAATAAGCTGATGCTCCGCTTCTGAAAATGACTCATTCCTTACATAAGTATCGCCTTGCAAGTTCATGTTTTATCCCCCTCACGGAACTCTTAGCGTTTCATATAATCCTTGACTCTCGCCAGTAGACAAGTCTTTCACACCAATTTGTACATAATACGTAGAACGAGGAAGCAAGGCTTTTAATTCTGCTTCAATAGCTGATGCTTCGACTTCATCTAATCCTTCTTTATTTCCAATAATATCTATATCTGAATCTAACCGTTTAAGCTTATCTAGATTTGTTTCAATATAATTGTTTATTTCTTCCAAATCATCACCGCTTTTATACGCTTCTCTAACCTCCTCATTAATTTGGGGATCAATTCCTACATTTGTTTGAAAAAACTGAATTTTCTCTTCCTTAGGCCTCAGTGGATCTTCTATATTGAGCGAATGAAGATAATCTATTGTCGGTGCTAATTCGTCATAACGAGCATGTAAATAGAGCTCATTAAAAACTCTTGATACTATACGTTCATTTCGGTCGATAATAGACAGTGTATCTGGGTTTCCTTTAATATCCATTGCAAAATACGGGTCGCCATAGTATCGAAAATAAACTCTAAATTCCTCTTCACCAGTGGGGTATTTCCGTGGATTACCTATCGTAACAATTTCCACTTTATCAGGATCTAACTTGTACCTTGCCACATATCTTTTTACATTCTCTTCAATTTCTTCTCGATTTCTCTCTGACCAGTCACCGAAACCATTGTTCATCCAGATCACTCCCCCTAACAGTAATAACATAAGGAGTATAGCCCCTAAAATAATGCGTTTTTTATGTTTCACGGCATGTTCTTCCTTTCCCTATAGAATGGCACTTCATAAAACGAACTTTCAATCAGTGGGAGTTTTCGCTCTTCTCCCACTGATTCGTAGTTAGGTGAATCAGGATATTAGCGTCCGCTACCTCTCGCATAAATAGCTTTAGCTCTCCTCTTTATTTTGAGCTGGGGGTTTTACAGACGGTTATCAGTGATAAAAGTGCCGAGTTTTTAGGTATAATATGCCTCATTATAAAGTAACTGGCTATGATGCTACAATGTAAACAGAAGAAATGAGTCGTTTCCCCTAAACGACAAAGCAGGTCGAAAGAATCACTTTGATGCCTTTTTCTCTTTCGTGTCTAAGTCAATGTTAGGTGCCATCACATATAAAGCCGCTTCAGAAACGAATTTCTGAAGCGGCTTTACTATAGTTTTCACATTAGAGAGAACGATACGGTTTAAGGTCAGCGGTGATGTCTTTTGTTTGGTTATACACTCGTTGATAGATACCAAATAAGTCACGATAAGCAGCAACGCGTTCAGCACTCGGTTCATACTGCCCGCTTTCGTCAATAAAATGATCTGAACACCCCTTTAATGAAGAGAACCAGCCTAGTCCGTAAGCGGCCAGCATCGCAGCTCCCATTCCCGGTCCTTGTTCCGTTTTTAATTTCACGACCGTGGCGTTAAAAATATCCGCTTGGATTTGCAGCCATAAATCACTTTTGGCCCCGCCACCAGTGCACACTATTTTATCCACTGTCTTGCCATGCTCTCTGAATAACTCCACTGTTTCATTCAATGAGAATGTCACCCCTTCAATGACCGCCCGAGTAAAGTCACCTAATGAATGTCCGGAGTGGACGCCTATAAAGCTTCCCCGAATATCCGCATCGGCATGAGGCGTTCGTTCCCCCACGAGGTAAGGTGTAAATAGGAGTCCTCTCGCTCCAGGTGGAGATGCTTCAGCTTCTTTCACTAATTCTTCAAACGATTTATGAGGTGCAAACGTGTCCTTGAACCAGTTTAAACTATAACCTGCCGCAAGCGTTACGCCCATCGTATAAAAGGCGGACTCTTCTCCATGGTTAAAGTAATGGACACGACCATTAAACTCTTTATCCCCATCCTTTTCATAGGATAAAATAACACCTGATGTACCTGTGCTGCTTAATGTCACACCTTCTCGTAAAATCCCTGTTCCTATGGCACCACAGGCATTATCTGCCCCACCAGCAAAGACGGCTACATGAGAAGAAAGCCCACATTTTTTTGCTATGTCTTCACGCAACACCCCCACTTTTTCGTGAGATGCGACGAGTGGCGGGCACAAGGTTAGCGGCACACCTGTCTTTGCACACATTTCCTCACTCCATGTTTTATTTGCCACATTTAACAGGAGAGTACCTGCCGCATCAGAATAATCCATGTGTAAAGCACCTGTTAAACGATACCTCACATAATCTTTTGGTAATACAAACGTAGTCGCTTTATTGAATAATTCAGGCTCATATTTTTTTACCCACATGAGTTTAGGTAACGTAAACCCTTCAAGTGCTGGATTTTTCGTAATTGTGTGAAGGAGGTCGATTCCAACCTTTTGTTCAACCTCTCGACACTGTTCTGTCGTTCGAGTGTCATTCCATAAGATGGCACGACGTAACGGCTGATTCTTTTCATCTAGGAGAACTAAGCCGTGCATTTGACCTGAAAAGCTGATACCTTCAATTTTTTCTAGATCAGATATGTTTTCCGTGATAGCTTTGATCGCGTTTATCGTTCCGTTCACCCAATCTTCAGGATCTTGTTCACTATGCCCCGGTTTCTCTTGGAAAAGCGGGTACTCGGTAACAGCTTCTGTCACGACAGCCCCATCTCGATTAACTAACAACACTTTCACTGCACTCGTGCCTAAGTCTACTCCTAAAACATACCCCATCTGCTTGTCTCCTCCAGTGAGAAAGGGGCGTGTCTTAAGTATGACAAGCCCCTATTTATTTTAATGGCAGCTACAGATTATAGCTCATTCACACGTAATAAATACTGATTTAATTGCGCTTTAATTTTCTCAACTTGGCCTGATTTCACCTCAATTGTATCTAATTGAAGAGCATGTTGCTCTAGTTCTTTGAAATTTGTGTTTCCAGCGGTAATTTTCTCGCCTATAGCTGATTTAAAGGTGTCGTAACGGTTATCAAGTATCGTTTCAAAGAAGTTATCTTCTATTAACTTGTTGGCGACTTTAAGGCCAATGGCAAATGCGTCCATCCCGGCAATGTGAGCATGAAATAAATCATTTGGGGCAAATGAGCCACGGCGAACTTTCGCATCAAAGTTTAATCCTCCTCTGCCCAGACCGCCATTTTTCAAAATTTCATACATAGCTAGTGTGGTGGCGTAAAGGTCAGTAGGGAATTCATCCGTATCCCAGCCAAGTAACGTGTCTCCTTGGTTAGCATCAACAGATCCGAGCATGCCGCTCGTTCGTGCTACACGCAATTCATGCTCAAACGTATGTCCGGCCAATGTGGCATGATTCGCTTCTATATTAAACTTAAAATCTTGTTCCAGTCCATATTGGTGTAAAAATGCCGTTGCTGTTGCCACATCAAAGTCATACTGATGGGTCGTCGGCTCTTTTGGCTTAGGTTCAATTAAAAACTGAGCATCAAAGCCAATTTCTTTCGCGTAATCAAGTGCCATATGATAAAACTTAGCTAAGTTATCTAATTCAAGCTTTAAATCTGTATTTAGTAAAGTTTCGTAGCCCTCTCTTCCACCCCAAAACACGTAGTTTTCTGCACCTAACTCTTTCCCTACTTCTAATCCTTTCTTCACTTTCGCTGCCGAGTAAGCGTATACATTTGCATCGTTAGCTGTAGCTGCACCATGCGTAAATCTTGGATGTGTAAACATATTCGCTGTATTCCATAGTAGTTTCGTTCGACTCGTTTTCATATAGTCTTTTATCATCGCCACAATCACATCAAGGTTGTCATTTGTTTCTTTTAACGAGCTTCCTTCAGGTGCCACATCTACATCATGGAAGCAAAAATAAGGCACATCAAGCTTTTCGAACAATTCAAATGCCGCTTCTACTCTCGCCTTTGCTTGATCCATGCCGCTTAAGTGATTCCATGGCCGTAATGCTGTGCCAGCTCCAAACGGATCCCCACCATCTCCCGTTAAGGTGTGCCAATAAGCAACAGAAAACTTTAAATGCTCTTTCATGGATTTTCCGCCAACTTTTTCTTCAGCATCATAGTACTTAAATGAAAATGGATTTGTAGATTGATAACCTTCAAACTTAATTTTAGGGACGTCATTAAAATATGCCATAATAAACCCTCCATTTTATAGATAGATTTCATTGCTAATGTCATTTTATCAGTATATACTTAGTTTGTCTATTGAATTAACTAAGTGTATTTACGACAATTATATGACGTTTATGAACATTTAGATTCATTGTTTCACTCTATTGTATGATGGTTCCTTTCATTCATAGCTTCATATTACGGAAGTTTTCGTTTTTCTCCCACTGATTAGTAGTTGAGTCAATCAGGACATTAGTGGCCGTTAGCTTTCCTCTCTATTTTGACGCTGGAGGTTTACGGAGGCTTATCTATGGTAAAATTTATTGCATATTATTCGAGTTATTGCTTTAAATACATCATTATGAAAATGACTTATTTGTCTGAAAGCGAGAAACATAATACACTATATTAATTAAGTATATAAAAAGGAGTTCCGAAAAATGGCCTCTTATCAGCAGACAGTCAAGTTAACAAATAAGATGATTATCTTAAATGCGATTAGAAAATATGAACCGATTTCACGGGCAGAACTTGCTCAAACGTTAAATTTAACGAAAGCAACTGTCTCTACTCTTGTAGATGAATTAATTGATGACCATTATTGCTATCAAATAGGATTAGGTGAATCAAGTGGCGGACGGCGACCTTTAATGCTAAAGTTCAATGAACGAGCCGGTTATACGATCAGCATCGATATTGGCGTCAACTATGTGGTAGGTGTGCTCACTGATTTAAGAGGCACTATTATCGAAAAATTTTTTCAACCGTTTAACACACATGATTTTACAAAAACTGTTATGGAAGTAACCCGTGTCATTGATCATTTTTTGTCTACTACAGCGAAGACACCTTATGGTTTAATTGGAATTGGGTTCGGCATCCCAGGCTTAGTTAATACGGAAAATGATATTCTCATAACGCCAAATCTTGATTGGCGGCAGTCAAATTTAAAAGATATCTTTACTGAACAATACGGTGTCCCAGTCATTATTGAAAATGAGGCAAATGCAGGAGCCTATGGAGAGAAAACATACGGAAGTGCCCAAGACTTAAATCACTTTATTTATGTAAGCATAGGAATCGGGATTGGTGTTGGACTCATCTTAAATAATGAGCTTTTCCGTGGAACCAATGGCTTTACCGGTGAAATGGGGCATATGATCGTAAAGGCGGATGGCCTGTCGTGCCGATGCGGTAGTAAAGGATGCTGGGAAATGTATGCGTCAGAAATGGCTTTATTAAACATGTGTGCTGCCCAAGGTGAAAGTTTATCAGATGTGACGCTTGAAACAATGATTGAGAGAGCGGAAACAAGTGATCAAGTGAAAGACGCCTTTAACCAGACAGCACATTATTTAGGCATCGGAATTAACAATATCATTAACACATTTAACCCTGAAAAAATCATTATTGGTAATCGCCTAGCTAAAGCAGAACACTTGCTTAAAAACGAATTAGAGCAAGTGATTGCCACCCAAACGTTAACTCACTTAAGAAAATCAGTCGACATCACTTTTTCCCAACAGCATCAACACGCTACTTTATTAGGCATGACAGCTTTTACAATTGAACAGTTTTTGGAAAGACAGTTTTATACAGACGAATAGAGATTAGTGTCATCCTACACTCACTCTCATAAGATAAACTCTTAACATACTCTATTGAAGAAGGAGCAGGTAAATACTCCCCCTGCTCCTCCAGTCATTTTTTAGATAACGCGGCTCTCATGATCTTTTTATTTACTTTCGGTCGCCTTTGTCGTAACACTAAATGAAAAAAGAAAGGCGCTATCTCATGGCTCTCCAATTATGACTTAGCCCCTCCCCATTTAGAGATGTATCCACAGACACACATCATTTAGTAAATTGGACGGTTATGTTGATCATCAATTCCTGATTTTCGGTAAAAATACGTATTTACTATGTCTCGCCACTCTTTAGCATGCTCAAATTGCATATCAAGCTTTGTTGCCACATCATCGAAACGCTTTTTGTCTATTCTTCCTTGGAGTTGTTTCCACTGTTGCCGATACTGCTCAACTTGTTCGACGCCAGCAAAGTGCGTGTCATAAATATGCTGAATGACCGTTTTTCCTGACGACAAGACATATGAATAGGGAACATAATGAAAGAATAGCAGCAACTCTTCCGGACAGTCAGTAAGTGATTCATATTTTTCCGCATTCTTTTGATAATACTGCCCGCTAAACCCTGTACCAGTAGCCATTGTACGATTCACCCCCAAGCCCTTCCAATCAGCAAAGTGATACGTTCCCCATGCTTGATATTCATACCCATCAACATTCGGACCATAATGATGCCCTGGGTTAACCATCCATCCCACTCCTAAAGGAGAAGTATAGTTTTCGTATGTTGTCCAAGAATTAAGTAGCATACCCTTTATGGTTGACAATACTAGAGGATCTGTTCCAAACGTGCATATGATCCATTCGTTTGATATGTCTTCTGCTGTCATTTCTGGCGACCACATAAGTCTTCCGTAGCCGTAAAGATTGGATTGAGCCAACGTATGACCGGTCCAATTATAGTCATCGCCTACGTTTACGACAGCTGCTGCCCCATTATTTTTTCTATCGTATAGTTCACCGCTAACAATCTTCTTGACGGTAGAACCCGATCCTTTTGCATAAGTTTCAAATTCAAGCACCTCTTTCCATTGAGGGACTAGATAAACGAGATGTTTTTGTTGGCCAAGATATTCTTGGGTTATTTGAAATTCTATCACTTGATTTGTTTCCTTCAGTCCTCCTAAAAGAGGAGATACAGGTTCTCTCACTTGAAAATCCATCGGGCCATTCTTTATCTGTAACACGACATTTTCATGAAAGTCCCCATCTAGCGGCATAAAGTGATCGTAAGCTGCCTTGGCACGATCAGTCGTTCGATCGCGCCAATCTTGATGGCAGTTATAGACAAAACAGCGCCAAATGACAAGACCATCATAGGGAGCAATTATTTCTGCAAGCATGTTGGCTCCCTCCGCCTGTGTTCTTCCATACGTAAATGGTCCAGGTCTGTTTTCAGAATCAGCCTTAACAACGACACCTCCAAAATCAGGAATATGCGTGTAAATCGTTTTTATAGCATGCTCCCAGAACCTTTTGACTTCTTCGTCAAGTGGATCTGCCGTGTTTAATCCCCCTAGTTCAATTGGGCTTGCAAAATTAATACTTAGAAATGTTTTCACCCCGTAAGCACGGTATATGGCAGCTATTTTTTCAACACCCGTTAAATACTCGGGTGTTATTAATTTCGTTTCTAATTGATGGACATTCACATTATTAATGGCTATCCCATTAACACCAATTGAAGCAAGCATTCTAGCATAATCTTTTAATCTACCATAATTTTGGTTAAATTGGTCTTTTTCAAAGAAAATCGATTTCCCCGCATATCCTCTCTCTATCGAACCATCTATATTATCCCAATGGTTTAATAACCGTAAGGAATTGGCAGGATTCTCGATGACATTTAACTTGTCAATTGGCTTTTCCATTTGTAATAGACGGAGCAAATGAAATGTGCCGTATAGAATACCAGTCTCTGTTTTTCCGCTGATTATAAGCTGGCCATTCGGCTCTGTATACATCATATATCCTTCATCTTGAAGACGGGTCTCACTCTCAGAACAAAGTTGTAAAACGACACCCTTTCCACTCATCACTTCAAATGAAATGAATGGAGAAAAATCGAACATTTCCGTTATCGATTGGTTAAGCTCCTCTATTGCTGACCATAGGATCGGAGAGGCATCACAACTGGACGAAATAGTCTTTAAGAACGGGGACACCGTTTTAGCATATTTTCCTTCACTTTTAGAATATTGAAGCCAAGCCTTATAACTAGTGACTTGATCATTTTCAAAAGGATAATTAGTGGTTAAATGATATTGGCCTTGTGTCATACATTCCATCTCCCTTCAAAGTTTTTGAAAAAAAGAGTTTAAGTTACGGTCAAGCTATTCTTTATCAGCGCCAAGGACGATACCTTTAACAAAGAACCTTTGTAAAAACGGATAAACAATGAGCATAGGAAGGGCAGAAATAAATATTTGTGCTGATTGGACTGTACGTTGAGATAAATTTCTCATCATGTCTGCATCCACATCTACGTTACTAAAATCTTGTTGAACAACGATTGTTTGTAAAAATGTTTGCAAGGGATAATTAGAGGCATTTGTATTATAGATCAAACCATCGAACCAGGAATTCCAATGGAAAACCATCGTAAACAATGAAATTGTGGCGATAGCCGGTACAGAAATGGGAAGATATATTTTCAGGAAAATCTTAAAATGTCCTGCGCCATCAATAAAAGCTGATTCTTCTAGAGAACGAGGGACGGACGTTCGAAAAAAATTGAGCAGTAAAATCATATTAAAGGCATTGATAGCTGGTGGGAGTACTAATGCCCAGATAGTATCTGTCAGCCCTAACCGTGTGACAACAATATAAGTAGGAACGAGTCCCCCATTAAATAACATAGTAAAAACAAAAAACCACATATATATTTTTCTTCCCTTAAACTCGCTATCATTCTTTGAGAGTGCATAAGCAGCACATAAAAGAAGCGTCATGGAAATAGCCGTTCCTAAAATAACTCGGGTGACTGACACCCCTAATGAACGCAGAAAATTCTCATTGGCAAGCGTTCGTTCATAAGCATCAATAGTAAAATCCACTGGCCACAAACCGACAATGTTAGCAGTAGCTGGTGCAGACCCACTTAAGGAAACAGCTAAAATATGAATAAGAGGGAACAAACATAGAAATGAAATGCAGATCATAAATGTGTAGTTAAACGCAGTGAATATTCGATATCCTTTCGTTTTATACTGCATGAAATCCCTCCTTAAAAAATTCGCCAGTTAGCATATTTATAAGCAAGTCGATACCCAATGACAATAAGTATTAAGCTAATCACAGATTTAAAAAGTCCAACCGCTGTTCCGTAACTAAAATCGCCACTTACAAGACCTACTCGATAAACATAAGTATCAATAATATCACCCGTTTCATAAACAAGTGGGTTATACAAATTAAAAATTTGATCAAAACCTGCGTTTAAGATGTTGCCCAAAGCTAATGTCGCTACAACAATAATAATCGGACGCATAGCAGGTAGAGTAATATGCCATGTTTGTTTCCAACGATTAGCTCCATCTACCACTGCAGCTTCGTACAAGTTGGGATTGACTACCGTTATAGCTGCTAGAAAAACAATGGTATTAAACCCTGTTTCCTTCCATAAATCACTCACAACAACAGTCGTTCTAAACCAGTCATTACTTCCTAAGAAAAAAATTGGTTCCACACCTATTAATCCAAGGAGTTGGTTCACTACCCCTCCACTAGGAGATAAAATATCAATAAGCATCCCGCCTAAAATGACCCAGGATAAAAAATAAGGCAAATAAACAATGGTTTGCACTGTTCGTTTAAAACGCATATGGTACACTTCGTTTAACATTAGAGCAAATGTTAGAGGAACAATTAATCCAAAAATAAGCTTCAATATGGAAATGACAAAGGTATTCCAAATAACTTGACGTGCATAATTGTATTCAAACATTGTGATAAAATGCTTTAACCCGACAAACTCTGACTCTATAAAACCGAGCCAAGGTTTAAAGTCTTGAAATGCCATAATAATGCCAAACATCGGTCCATATTGAAAAATAAGGGCCACGATAACTGCTGGCAAGACGAGAAGATGAAGTGGCCACGTCTGTTTAAAATGCCATCGCTGTTTTGGTTTTTTAGTTCTTGCCTCAAGTGGTACCCGCCGGACCGTATCCTGAATAGTGTTATTCATTTTAGGCATCTATTAACCTCCTCTTCACTTAGTTTAAAAGGCAAAAGGGGGCATCAAGTCCCCCCCTGTTAATAAGAGCAGCACTCGTTTTAATTATTTTGCACTTCCTCGTACCACTCGTTTACTTCTTCTGTTATTTGATCACCACCGCCTTGCTTCCACGCTTCCACAAACTCATCAAAATGGTCTAACGGCTGATTCCCATAAATAATGTCTACGATCATTTCCTGCTCCAACCTTTCCAAATGTTCCCCTCTTGCCTGCATCGTAAGGGTTGGGGCACCAGTCCATTCGTTTTCAATTCTGTACTCATCCTGTTGTTTAACGATATAAGCCGCTTCAAGATATTGTTCGTTATTTGATGCAATACCGTATTCATAAGCATTTTCCGGTTCTCGGTCCGTCAAATAAAACTCAGACGCCAAGTCGTACAACATAAATGGGATAGTCGGTACATTTCTAGGCAACATATAGCCACCAGGATCTATACGAGGAACACCTTCTGACTCTTCAATTGCCTGATGGTCATAAACCGGTTCATTATTCTCATCATAAATATAGTCATAACCTTCAAACATCCCGTCTTCAAAATAATCCGACTCGCCTAATGTATAACCGTAAATTTCATCAAGATACTCAAAATATTTATCCATATGCTCAAAATCAACACTAAATAAAAATGACCCTGTTATTAATCCTTCTCCTAAACGTCCAATTTTCCCATCAGGTCCGGCAGGTAATGGCATTGGAATAACTTCTGCCTGAGGGTCATTATCATAAATATCACCTACTGGCCACCCTTCTCCCCATGGCGGAGCTGACAAAAATCCTGTATTACCAGCTACGAAACTTTCAATCGCCCCATTCTCATCAAGCAAACCGACCTCTTGATCCAAATATCCCTTTTCAAACCACCTATTTAAAGTATTTAAACCCTCTTTTATATTATCTTGTGTGGTACCGTAAACAAGTTCCCCATTCTCATCTTTACTCCAGCGGCCTGGTAAGTAATCACCGTAAGCGCCAAATATCCAACTTCCATCTGCAAGCCATGTAACCATGCCGTTAGCAGTAGCGAGCGAAACACCTAACGTGTCATTTACGCCAGTACCATTTGGGTCATCATTTACAAAAGCATCCATAACCTCTTCCATTTCTTCTAACGTTTCTGGAATATCAAGGTTTAAATTATCTAGCCAGTCCTTTCGCACCCACAGCAACGGATCTGACCCGTTTCCTCCAGAAAGTCTCGGCATACCATACCTTATTCCCTCCTCATTTGTGGACGGGTAAAAAGCTTCAGGAAACTGCTCAAAAATATCCTTAACTCTATCTGTAGCATATTTTTCATATGCCTCATCAATTGGCTGCACCAGACCGGATTCAATTAAATCGGCTTTCAATTGGCCATCTGAAACGAGAAAAACGTCTGGTAAAGGTTCCCCAGAAGACATTGCTAGACGCAACTGTGTATTGTATTGTTCATCATGCGGCACTGTCCAAATCGTTTCAATTTTAAGATTTAATTCCTCTTCTGCCCACCAAACCACTGGGTTATTATTAACATCTTCTCCGGGACGAAACTCCGTATCATCTCCTAGTGTACGAGCAGTTGTCATTGTGAATACCCCATCTTCCTCCACCGTACTTTCGTCATCACCACTACATCCTGCCATCAAAGTAAGCGCAATTCCCCCACAGATCCCAATTGTTAAAATGCTTTTTAACATTCTGTTTCCTCCCTTTTATTTAGTAAGGTCCTATTTGCAAATAACCTCCTCCCTAACCTTTATAAATAAAGAACCACCTAGATGTTAACGCTTACATTTCTTGTACAAAAAAAAGCTCCACTAAACGATCTGACATACAGGTCTACGAAGTTACAGCTATTTGGGAAGTTTAATTGTATTTTAGTTTATTAGTCTAACTAATATATTAGTTTAGCAAAAGTTCAATGATAAAACAATGTTTTTTTAGCTATAAGTTCTTTAAATTCCTTAATAAACCAAAATGAATGTGGTTATCCTTTAATTGGTTATAAAAATCGGCTTTTTTAGTGTAGAATAGGTAATTAGATGAAAACATAATTAAAGGAGTGAACTAAATGCTTAATAGAGGGGTATTAAAAATTATCTATGAGATAATGGTGTTCATTACGCGCATGGCTTACCTTAATATTCTGTGGATTTTATTTACGTTGTCTGGAGGAATAGTGGCAGGATTAGCGCCGGCCACAGCCGCCATTTTCTCTGTGATGCATCTATGGATTCAAGGTAAAGAACCCCCAGTATTCAAATCGTTTTGGGTTAGTTACAAACAGTATTTTTTAAAAGCTAACCTGCTCTTAATCCCTTTATTTATCGTTAGCAACCTACTATATATAGATTTTAGATATTTAACAGTGATAGATGGCACATTTTATTATGTTATGCTTTTTACGTTTATCAACGCTTCGCTGCTATTTTTCATTCTTTCAATCTACCTTTTTCCCACTCTCATTCTTTTCAATTATCCCATTATGAAGACTTATAAAACGGCGTTATTTATCGGGCTAGCTAAACCGTTACATACATTAGCCTTGGCTATTGTTTTGTATAGCATTTTAAGAATTGTCCTTTTAATTCCAGGCCTCATCCCCCTTTTCCCTGTTGCATTGTTTTCATACGCTTCAATGGCTATGGCCCTATCAGCTCACAAGAAAGTCATTAATCATACACAACAACCTGTTAATTGAAACACTTCTACATACTATTTTTACGCAACTTGTCCCATCACCCCTCTCGGTATGCCACTCTTAATTGACAGTTGTGCCAGTAACTTAAAAGATATTGAGAGAAAATAAAGAGTATAGATGAAAACGCTTGACAAAGAAATAAACATCATTTAAGTTGTAAGAAAGTTTATTGATTGAACTTTATGTCCACATGAAGGAGGGCTTTATGGAGAAAATAATTGTCTCTAGAGAAAACGATATCCCGTTTAATAAACATTGGAAAAAATGTATTGGAACTGGCCGACTAGGCTTAGCCTTACAAAAAGAGTATGTTGATCATCTTGAACGTTTACAACAAGATATCGCGTTTGACTATATTAGAGGACACGGCCTTTTTCATGAAGACATCGGTATATATAAAGAAATAGACGTAGATGGCACCCTTACTTCTTTCTATAATTTTACATATATTGATAGAATTTTCGATACATTTCTTCAGAATAATTTACGTCCATTTGTTGAGTTGGGTTTTATGCCTAAAAAACTTGCTTCCGGTACCCAAACTATCTTTTATTGGGAAGGCAATGTCACCCCTCCGGCTGATGAAAAGAAATGGGAAGAACTCATCTATCATACAGTAGCCCATTTTGTAGAAAGGTACGGAATTGAAGAAGTGTTACAGTGGCCGTTTGAAGTATGGAATGAACCTAATCTAACTAACTTCTGGGAGAACGCTGATAAACAAGCTTATTTTCAACTCTACAAAATTACTGCCAAAACAATTAAATCTATTCATCCTGATTTAAACGTTGGGGGCCCAGCGATTTGTGGTGGTACTGATGAGTGGATAACTGATTTTCTTCATTTTTGCCACAAAGAACAAGTACCCGTTGATTTTATAAGTCGACATGCTTATACCTCTATGCCTCCAAAGAAAAAAACGCCTGACTATTATTACCAAGACTTGGCCGATCCTAACGACATGCTTACTCAACTGACTAGTGTAAAAAAATTAATACATGACACACCCTATCCTGAACTTCCATTTCACATTACCGAATACAATACGTCTTATAGCCCAATCAACCCTATTCATGATACGAACTATAATGCTGCGTACCTAGGCAAAATCTTAAGCCATGCTGGAGATATTGTTTCTTCTTTTTCCTATTGGACATTTAGTGACGTTTTTGAAGAGTTTGATATTCCACGTGCCCCTTTTCATGGCGGCTTCGGGTTAATGGCACTACACGCTATTCGGAAACCAACTTACCATTTATTTTCATTCTTTAATAAATTAGGTGACACTTGTCTTTATAAAGACGATACAATGATCGTCACTAAGCATCGAGATAATACCATTTCCATTGTGGCTTGGAACTTAATACATGACAAAGGAGACAATCATGACAAAACAATCACGCTCTCCATTCCGTTTTCTTCTGATGACGTCTTTTTGTACAGAGAAATGACTAACGAACATCACGCAAATCCTTGGCGTGTTTGGCAGCAGATGGGAAGACCACGTTTTCCATCGAAAGATCAAATAACCATATTAAAATCATGTGATGCTCCTTTCATTCAAACAGATAGACTGAGGACAGAAAATAAGCTTCTAACTTATCAATTGACGATGGCTAAAAATGAAGTTACTTTACTACATTTTTCAGACATAATAGATGAAACCCACACCTACATTGGGCTCGACGACAGTCTGCTCACTTCTTATTAAAAATAGGAAAAACTCGTTTACAAACAAACTCTTTTTGATTTTATGGTTTACTAGAATTACATGAAAACGTAAAGGGAGACTAGCATTGCTCAAACAACGACTATTAAAATCAAATACATTGAGAAATCAAATTCTTTTTATATTTACTGGCACCATGACAATCATTCTTTTGCTCGTTGGTATCATCACATTCAATCTGGTCATAGATATTTTAAAAAACAATGCTGAAAACCAAATCCAACATACTGCTAACGAAACCCTAGCGAGAATCGATTCGCAATTTGAGGCTATTGAAATGATAACAAGTCAGATCGCGACTAATCCTTCCGTTCAGCAATTACTAGTTGATCAATCTAATAGGCAACTTACTGCTTTCGAAGAACGACAATCAATGAATCACGTTATTAATAGCTATCTCGCATACACAAATGGGATCACCTCCTTTGAATTATACTTTACTGATTACCGACGGCTTTTTCCCTTAAATGAACTTCCATTATATGAAAGGCTAGACTCAGCTAAAATTCAGCAAGCTGAGGATGAACAAGGTAGAATGGTATGGGGTGGCGCCGATCCACATGATGAGGAAGCTTTTGTCACAATTAAACAAATTAACCTACTAGATGATAACTTCTCTCACGGCGGCTATTTATTAACTAAGATTGATACTCATTTCTTTGAATTTAGAAGTGAGTATGGACAGATCGATATGGAGACAGATTATGCACTATTAGTTGACAATGAGGAAAAGCTCATTACAACGAACCTTCCTGAAGAGTTACTATCAGAAGTTGAGTTAAATACCACTTCCCAAGTCGTCACTTTACAAGAAAACGATTATGTTAGAGTTCGTGTCTTTTCCGATACAACTGGCTGGTCATTCATTATGCTTAAACCCGTTAATACATTAGTAACTGGTTTGTCTAGCATTGGGACCGCTATTTTTATAGCTGGAGCAATCGGTTTTATCGTATTTAGCATGGCCTCCTATTTCTTGTCAACATTCTTAACTAAACCGATTCACCGTTTAACACAAGCTATGCGCTTTGGGAAACTAGGTGCTCTAAAGGAAAGCCCTCCCATTATTTCAACGAATGAAATGATTGAACTCAATAATACGTATAATCACATGGTTGAAACAACGAACTATTTAATTAACGTCGTTTATGAAAAAGAACTAACACGTCATCGCGCTGAATTGAAGGCGCTTCAAGCACAAATTAATCCTCATTTTTTATTCAATACTTTGGAAGCGCTTTATTGGACATTAGAAGAGAAAGATGAAGAGGCTTCAAATATGATTTTAACGATGGCACAGCTTTTTAGGTATACGATTAGTGACATTCAACGTGAAGATTGGGTGACGATAAAGGATGAAATCGATCATATTCAACGTTATTTAGATATAATGAAATTACGTTTTACTGATCGTCTTACATGGGGGATTTATGTTGATCGCAGTCTTTTGTCCTGTATGATACCTAAATTATTAATTCAGCCGTTAGTGGAGAATGCTATCGTTCACGGTATAGGTAATCAGGTCGTCCCTGGTAAAGTCACTGTAACAGTAACCGATCAAAATAATGATGTAAAAATAAGTGTCCGTGATGATGGTACAGGTATAGATACTGTCATATTAGAAAGATTAAAGCAGTCTATGAAAACACATTTTCCAATTACATCTGACCGGTCTGGCTTGGCTATTGGTAATATTTCAAAACGGCTGAAACTCACATATCCTGATGAGGGTACAACCTGTATGACTATAGAAAGTGAACTTAATCAAGGAACAACTGTCACGATCATCGTCCCTAAAAAAGGAGGTAAAACCAGTGAAGACTAAACATGTTTTGATCGTTGACGATGAACCCCGTTCACGGGATGGTATAAAGCGCACGCTTGAAGCATGGACAGACGCTTTCCTAGTTATTCATACTGCGGCCAGTGCTTATGAGGCGTTTAACATTGCCGAGAAAGAAATGATTGACTTACTCATAACGGATATAAGAATGCCTGAGATGTCTGGATTATGTTTAATAGAAAAGCTTCAGGAAAAAAAACATGCCACTGAATACATCGTCGTCTCAGCATATTCTGAGTTTAATTATGCCCATCATGCCTTAGAGTTAGGAGTATTCACATACTTACTCAAGCCTGTTCAAAAAAAGAAACTACTCGAAGCTGTAACGAAAGCTCTGAAACTGAGAGCTGAAAAAACACGTCTCGATCATGTGGAAAAAGTATTTGATACTAAGCTTGCTGACGTTAACCATGCCTCTGAAGGTTTTCCCACGTCAGTAAGTCATGCACTTGCTCACATTGACCAGCATTATCAAAGTAAAATAGGAATTAAAGAAGTGGCCAACGCTGTTCACTTAAATCCTAATTACTTAAGTGTGCTCTTTAAAGAGCATCTCGGCATCACCTTTAGTGACTATGTGACACGCCGGAGACTTCAGCATGCTAAACACCTACTTTTATCTACTAATCTTCCTGTAGCAGTTATTGCAGAACAAGCAGGCTATCAGACAGCTAAATATTTCATTAAACTTTTTAAGGATAATGAAGGGATAACACCAAGTCAATATCGAAAATATTGTCCCGGTCAAGCTAAAGAGATATGTGATAGCTCACATTGAAATACGTCCATTCAAAAGTAGAATCTAAAAGTCACGGTGGATAGAACTCTAAAAAACTTATGAATACTTCGTCTAATTAACGTGTAACAGCTGTTTAAAGGTATTATCCTTTCTCCAATAATAATGGTATTTTCCCTAATCGTTGTGACCTTATTTTCCTTGTAACCCGTTGATATACTTATTGATGAAATAATTAACTTTTCAAGGGGGAAAGTACATGAAAAAGAAATCGCTTTCAATAATGACGTCTCTATCACTTGCTTCTTTAGTTGTACTATCAGCGTGTGGATCGGAAAACAACACGACAACAGGTACTAATACAAACAATTCCGGCGGGACAGAAGAGAATGTGACAATTGAATTTATGCATTTATGGCCTCAAGGAAGTTCTGCTGATCATAACCGTATTGTTAATCAAATTATTGATGAGTTTGAAACTAATCACCCTCATGTCACCATTGAGCTGGAAGTATTAGAAAACGAGCAATATAAGAATAAACTTCAAGTTATCTCATCTTCAAACCAACTGCCCGATGTGGGCATGACATGGCCAGCGGGATTTTTAGAACCTTATGTGAATGGTGAATTATTCGCCCCTCTTGACACAATTCTCGATGATGGGTTAAGAGACGAGTTCGTGGCCGGTACAGTTGAAGCCTACGAGATAAATGGTAGCGCTTACGCTTTGCCGTTAGAATTAAATATCGCGCCTGTTTTTTATAACAAAGCCATTTTTGAAGAGAATGGCGTAGAGGTGCCTGAATCTTATGAGGAGTTCATAGACGTCATCGATACACTCGTCGATAACGGTGTCACCCCTATTGCGTTAGGAAATCGCGACCGCTGGACGGGTTCACTTTGGTACATGTATTTAGCAGATAGAATTGGGGGCTCTGATGCTTTAAACTCTGCCATTGACCGCAGTGGAGAGTTTACTGATGAAAGACTAATAGACGCAGCTGACAAAATCCAAGAAATGGTCGCCCATGATGCTTTTGTAGCTGGCTATAATGGTTTATCTGATCAAGAAGCAAAATCTGAGTTTATGAATAACAATGCAGCTATGTACTTAATTGGCTCTTGGGATCTCCCAAATTTCACAACGAACGAAGAGGTTCCACAAGATTTTCGTGAGAATGTTGGTTTCTTTAAATTTCCAGAAGTAGAAGGTGGAGATGGCGACATCAATAGTTGGGTTGGCGGTGCTGGTGTAGGTCTTTTCGTGGCTGAAAACTCGGACGTAAAAGAAGAAGCTAAGGAATTTGTCCGCTACTTTATCCAAGAGTGGGGAAAGCACTCAGTAGAAGATGCTGGGGTAATCCCTGGAACTCAAGTGAATACCGATGAAGTGGACTTGCCAGATTTATTCATCGACGTACTTGATGAATTAAATAACGCTTCTAATATTACGCTATTTGCTGACGTGCAAATGAGCGCCGGTGTGGCAGAAACACACCTTAATATGATTCAGTCACTATTTGGCAATGACGTGAACCCTGAGGAATTTGCGGAAGCGCACGAACAGGCTCTCTCTGAAGAAGACTAACTTTTAGAAACGGAGGGGCATATCGTTTCTATGATATGCCCTTTTATCACAGATAAGCGTCCTGATTGACTCAACTAACAATCAGTGGGAGAAGAACGAAAACTCCCACTGATTGAAGGGCGTTTTACATGGTTCACTGATTTGAAAGGGGAGTCCTTATGAATAAAATCATGTCAGACAAAAAAATCATTGCTCTTTATACTCTACCAGCCTTGATCCTCTTACTTATACTCATTTATGTTCCAATTGTATTAACGGGCTATTACGGGTTAATGGATTGGGATGGGATTGGCCCTATGACATTTATCGGCTTGGATAATTATAAGGCGTTAATTTCCGACCACCTTTTCTGGAATAGTGCTTATCATTCATTATTGCTTGCTATCTTTTCTGTCTTGAGTTTAATCATTTACTTAGCTATCTCACTCGTACTCGCTTCCCAAATAAAAGGGGCCGATGTATTCAGAAAAATATATTTAATTCCAATGCTCTTGTCTTCAGTGGCGATCGCTCAACTTTGGATGCGAATTTATCATCCTTCTAACGGTGTCATGAATCGTTTTTTAACCAGTATCGGTATAGAAAATCCACCCTTATGGTTATCAGATACAAGCCTTGTTCTTTTTGCTATTTTCGTCCCGATATTATGGCAATATGCTGGTTTTTACATCATCATCTATTATGCTGCATTACGGAATATACCTAATGAATTAGTCGAAGCTGCCCGCATTGACGGCGCTACACCTTTCCAGATCGCTTATAAAATAAAGCTCCCTCTCATTTCTGGCGTTATTAAAGTGACCATTGTTCTCGCTGTTATCGGGTCATTAAAGTATTTTGACCTTATTTATGTCATGACAGACGGAGGACCGAATGGCGCAAGTGAAGTGATGGCTTCATACATGTATAAACTAGCTTTTAGAACAAACGACTTCGGTTATGGGAGTGCAATCGGCTTTTTCTTATTAATTCTTATCTTACTTGTGACTTACTTGATCAGGAAGCTTACCACTTCTCGTGAAGATAATGTCCAATACTAGAGGGGGAAAATTCAGATATGAAAGAGAAACTATCAGAAACTAGCGACTTAAATGTTTCTTCGGCAAAGAAGCTACCACCATCTCCTAAAGTCGCTCAGTCATCATTAAAACATAAGTTGTCACACAGCGTTCTCTATCTCATTCTCATCATCGTGGGCGTTATTCAAATACTACCTTTAGTATGGCTATTTCTTTTCTCTCTAAAGGACAACCAAGAAGTGTTCAATTTACCTCCCCTGGCATTGCCGAGCAGCCCTAAATGGGAGAATTACTTAAACGTTTGGACAGAAGGAAATATTGGTGTTTATTTTTTAAACAGTGTTATTGTAACTGGAGCTGCCGTTATATTAACAGTACTGTTAGCCAGCTTTGTGACATTTGCTATTACAAGGATGCATTGGAAGTTAAATAAATTCGTTCTCGGTCTCTTCATGGTCGGACTGATGATCCCTGTCCATTCAACGCTTATTCCACTCTTTAGTTTTT
Organism: Salipaludibacillus agaradhaerens; assembly: GCF_002019735.1. Lineage (NCBI taxonomy): Bacteria > Bacillati > Bacillota > Bacilli > Caryophanales > Bacillaceae > Salipaludibacillus > Salipaludibacillus agaradhaerens. The sequence goes on along the minus strand of NZ_KV917378.1, from coordinate 3,509,499 downwards.
ATTTAAATATTGGTTTAATGGATCATCCCTTAGCGATTATTTTAACTTACACAGCATTCAATTTACCATTAACCATCATGATCTTACTTGGGTTTTATTATACCCTGCCTAGAGAGTTAGAAGAGGCTGCTATCATGGACGGCTGTACCGTACACCGCATGTTTTTCCAAATTATCCTTCCCATGACAGCGCCAGTGGTCGCAACAACAGCGATTATTAATATGATTTATAACTGGAATGAATTTGTCTTTGTCAATACGTTTATCAGCTCTGACAAGTATAAGACACTTACGGTAGGTATTCAAAACTTCATCGGACAGTATTCCACTGATTGGGGCGCAATTGGCGCCACCCTCGTAATTAGTATTTTACCGATTTTAATTGTCTTTGTTCTGTTAAGTAATCGAATTGTAGAAGGAATAACGTCAGGCTCTGTCAAAGGATAATATTTGTATACCGTTTTGATTAACAACTTGTGTATCATAGGGGCCTTCCCTCATTCTCATCATAATCTCTTAAATTAAGGAGCGATCGTTTATGTCCATGATTACAAACCCTATTTTACCCGGCTTCCACCCTGACCCTTCCATATTGCGAGTAGATGATGATTATTACATTGCCACGTCTACCTTTGAATGGTTTCCGGGTGTTCGTATCCATCACTCTAAAGATTTAATTCATTGGCGCTTCATCTCAAGTCCCTTGTCACGTCTCTCCCAACTGAATATGATTGGCAACATGAATTCTGGAGGCATTTGGGCACCATGTCTTAGCTATCATGACGGGCTATTTTATTTGATTTATACGGATGTCAAACAGTGGCACGGCGCCTATAAAGATGCACACAACTACCTTGTCACAGCGGAAAATATTGAAGGCCCATGGTCAGAACCTATCTATTTAAATAGCAGTGGCTTTGATCCATCCCTTTTCCATGATGACGATGGCCGTAAGTGGTTGTTAAATATGATCTGGGATTATCGACAAGACAACCATTCATTCGCGGGCATTGTTTTACAAGAATTTTCTGCGGACGAGCAAAAACTTATCGGGCCTGTCAAATCCATTTATAAGGGAACAGACATTCAGTTAACCGAAGGACCTCACCTTTACAAAAAAGATGGCTACTATTATTTACTTGTAGCTGAAGGTGGAACAGAATATGAACATGCCGCCACACTTGCCAGGGCTAAAACAATTGAAGGGCCTTATGAAACAGACCCTCATTACCCCCTTATCACTTCAAAAGGGGACCCATCACTTGCTTTACAAAAAGCAGGACATGGTAGTCTTGTGGAGACACAAAATGGCGAATGGTATTTCGCTCACTTATGTGGAAGGCCACTTAAAGAAAAGTATTGTACACTTGGGCGAGAAACCGCTTTGCAAAAAGTCATTTGGGATAAAGACGGATGGCTACGCCTTGAAGATGGCGGACAATACCCGGCTAAAACGACCACTGCGCCAGATTTAGCCGAACATCCATTCCCTGAAGAACCAACGATTGATGACTTCGATACGAATACTTTGTCTTCCTGCTGGAATTCCCTCCGTATTCCTACAGAAGACTCGTGGTGTTCATTAACGGAACGTCCTGGCCATTTAAGACTTAAAGGAATGGAGTCGCTCAGCTCTTTACATCGGCAGAGCCTCATCGCTCGCCGCCAAACAGCTTTTCAATGTGAATTTGAAACAAAAGTCGATTATGAGCCTTCCCATTATCAACACTTAGCCGGTCTTATCATTTTTTACGATACAGATGACCATGTCTATTTACACCTTTGTCGACATGAAACTGTTGGGAAATCACTGCAAATTATTCAAACAAAAAACGGTCATTACAATGAGCTTCTAGGTAGCCCTATATCCGTTAAAGAAGACACTAGTATCTATTTGCGAGGGGTTATTGAAAAAGAAACACTTCAGCTTTTTTATAAAGAAGATAGCACACATGACTGGACACCCATCGGTCCTAACATTGATGTAACGCATATGTCTGATGATAGCGCAGACCAAGTACGATTTACTGGTACATTTATTGGAATGGCAACACAAGATTTAGCCGGCACAAAAAAAGCAGCCGATTTTGATTACTTTGTATATAAAGCGAAAGGGCACTAAAAACACTCTGGTACCTTACCAGCTATAAATGAAGGGCGTGTGTGACATGGTCATCTCATGGATGAATTCACCTATATATAAGATATGTGACTTGCTGATGAGATTCGTTTATATTAATTTTTTATGGGCGTTCTTTACGCTGTGTGGTGGCATAATATTCGGTGCTTTTCCAGCTACGATGGCCATGTTTACGGTAATTCGCTCTTTTCACCATACTAATGATGGACCGATTTCAATTTTTAATCTCTTTTTTAAATCATTTAGGTCGGCTTTTTTTAAGTCCAACCTACTAAATCTCATCTTTATGGGAATGATCAGTGTTGGTGTTATCAACTTGCTGCTCTCTTCTCATCTGAGTGGGGCACTAAAAATGGTAAGTTTCACTGGGGGTATCTTAAGTCTTACTTTAAGTATTATTGCCTTGATTGTCATCTTCCCTATTTATGTGACACTTGACCTTACATTAAAGCAATCTTTAACGATGGCTATCTTTCTTCCTTTCACACGCTTAACTGTCACCTTTCTTTTTTTCGTTACAATTATCGGGTTAGGCACTTTCTTTTATCTCATGCCTGCTTTTATATTTTTTTTCGGGATAAGTGTGCCAGCTTATTGCATCCACCTCTTATCTAACCAGCTCTTTAAAATCTTACCTACTTAATTTCTAACGTCTATCATGCTTTCGTCTACGAACGTTCTTCATTGGGAACGTTCGTTTTTTTATAAAAAACACTTTTCATCAGGGCTCTTTGACGTTATAATGAACATAATTGTTCTCAATAACGAATAGGAGGTTCTGTTAATGAGCCTGACTCCTGAACAGCCACCCTATCATTCAAATCGTTTCTCCATAAAGTCACCACTTATCTGTCGTGATATGACAGATAAATTGTTACAGTTAATCCCGAAGACCGCCAGCACCATTGTGGTCGTCTTTATTGGCACTGATCGTTCCTCAGGGGATTCGCTCGGCCCTTTGACTGGAACCTTGCTAAAAGAGAAACGCCCCATGAACCTGCATATATACGGAACTTTGGAAAAGCCTGTCCACAGTAAAAATTTAGAGTCAACTCTTTTATCCATACAGACTACATATGATAATCCCTTTATTATTGGTGTCGATGCTTGTCTTGGGCGAACCTCTTCGATCGGAACCATTGTTATTGGGGAAGGCCCGATTAAACCTGGGGCCGCATTAAACAAGGATTTACCTGAGACTGGACATATTCACATTGCTGGGATTGTTAACACTGGTGGCATGATGGAATTTCTTGTACTTCAAAGCACTAGACTACACCTTGTCCTCCAAATGGCAAGGAAACTGTCGGAAACATTAAAACGCGTAGATAGACATTTAGTTAAACAAAATGAAAAAACACTTAGTTTTAAATAAAACGCCCTTCAATTTAGGACATTACCATCCGTTATCTCCCGCCTAAATAGATGTCAGTCTCATCTCTATTTTCAGCAGGGAGTTTTACGGACGCTTCTCGGTGATAAACACATTACTAATCTATTGTAAGGGCTTTTTCTATCATTGAACATTTTAATTAATAATGAAATTAAGCGAAGGCAACAATCATATTGACGTATAAAAACCTATTGTGACGTTATTGATTGTCACAATAGGTTTTATCATTTAAGGGAGCACACAGGCTACATCGTCTTATTACGTCTATTTTTTCGAGTCGAAGAAAATGCCATCAAGCGTCTTCGATTCATATGGACTTTCGTATTTTTTTCCTGTATTCTTCCGTTTTTTCAATTTATTAATATCTATTCGAATCATACCTTGAATAGCTGTCAACTTATTATTGACCTCTTCTCCCATCGAAAAGATCTCATTCTTTAGCTTTTCTTCCTCGTCATTTTCTGGTGGCCGTAGTTCCTTAATTAATTGCTTTCTTTCTTCTAAACTCTCAGTAATTTTTGTAATATAGTCATCCCTGGCTTCTTCAGACGGTAATGGCTGCTGTAAATGATCGTATAGCTCTTTTGTTACACGGTGTACTTCGTGAATAATTGACATTTCTCCGCTCCCCTATCCATAAAGACACATCTGTTTATGGCTATTTTAGATTATATCGGAGAAATCTCATTAAATATTTACAAGGGAAAACACCTATTTAAATATCTGGCTAAAGACCTAAAGCCCCCACTCTCAACCTTTAAAGAAATACCAAGTTAACTCTTAGGATTGTTTACATCGGCATTTGGCCCTCTCCGCCCATCGCTTGCATCAATGATTGCATTTGGGCATTCGCTTCAGATACAGCCTGCTCCATCCGTGTAAACTGTGCCCAATATCTTTCTTCAACCTGTTCCATACGTCTCTCAAAGTTAGAAATTCTGTCTGTAACCTGGTTAATCTCTCGTCCAATCGCAAATTGCTGGTTTGATGACATCTCCGCACGACCTGCGCGCTGACCTACCATTTCAATTGTATGATTTAACGAGTCCCGAACTCTATGGGCTAAGCCTTGCTCACTATCATCATCACCTTCAGCCGCAAACAATTGATAAACGCCTTCTGCATCTTCCTCAATAGCTGCTCGTAGTTCCGCTTCATCTACCACTAGTCGACCACGCTCCTGATAATCCGAGGAGGTATCAAGCCCGATTTCAGTCAGGTGAGAGAACGTTTGATTTGGGTCACCTGTTTCAACGTGATTATACAGCTTCGTTCGCAATTCATTCATAGCCCCTGATAGCATAGAATCATGACGGAGAAGACCACTTTGTGAACGTTCCTCCCATAATTCTATTTCACTCTCAGACATATCTCGTCTTTGTTCATCTGTTAAAGGTCTATAATCACGATAGTACTCTTCATTTATTTTCCCATTTGTATACTCAAGCATCTCATTATAGTCGTCTACAAACCCCATAACCGTCTCAAAGATGGTGTCAGTATCATTCTCCACGCTCACTTGTACCGATTCATCAAATTCATTATGAAGCTGGATGGTCAAACCATCTATTGTAAATGTATTACTATGTCGCTCCATCTCACTGAGTCCGTTCATCGTAAAACGTGCATTTTGCGCACCCGTTTCTTCCGCACCATCCAACTGTAACGTATCCGTTAGAAAGTCATTACCTGCAAAACCGAGGACCATTTCATTACCATCTTCATTAAAAACCCCTGTCTCTGTTCGAGATATAGAGACTCTTTCACTAAACGGATCATAAAATGCCTGCACCCCTGCTGATGAACGATTAATCCCATCTAACACATCATTTAACGTGGCATCCGCTTCAAATTCAAAATTAACGGGTTCTCTTTCCCCATTCTCATCGTACGTTTGAATCGTGAACTCAATGGCATCTCCTGCCCAATGTTCACTGCCTGATAACAAATGAGCTTGATCCTCTAACGGTGCATTCGGGTCAAATTCCTCTTCACCTACATTAATGCTTGCCACACTCGCATTATTGGCAGCAGAGGCGAGGCTTTCGACATTTGAAATAGTATAAGAGGCATCTCCAGCAGAAGAAGTAGCTGTTCCGCTTACGAGCGATTCATTCGTACTCGTGACGAGTTTAGCTCCCATATTGGACTGTCTGAGAATGCCATCAAATGTATTGGATCGAAAATTCATGAAACCCCGATTCACTTCTCTATAGTCATCCATTTTTAATACTAGCTCTTGATGATCTTGATGCATTCTTTCTAATGGCATGCGTTCTGCACGCATTAAGTCTCCAACCATCTGTTCAATATCCATTCCTGTCGCCATTCCTGAAATTCGCATTCTCTCATCCTTTCAATTGTTTTCGCCTACTCCTCGTCATCACGATTGACTTAGGCGTTATAAAAAGAAAAAAACAGAAAAAGGCGCGATGATTCTCGCTTCCTTTTTCTGTTTTCCTTACGACTATCTATCTTGTTTCTTATATCGGTGCACATAACAAAATGTTTAGTATTAATTGTTTACTGTTGAGAAAAGCTCGGTTGTTTTCCTTGTTGTCTACCTTGCACACCATTCCCATGGCGATTTTGTCTATCTATTTTCACAACCTCTTTCCACGTGTCACGAAATTCCGTCACAAGTTCTTCTGCATGCGCTAATGCCTCAACATCATTATCTGTATTGGCCTTTATGAGTTTCGTTAAAATAAAATCATAGAGCTGCATCATGTTTCCGACTAAACTAGAATCCCCTTGGAGAGTAACCATAAGCTCTCTAATAATATTTTGTGCTTTGATTAAATTAGTATTTTTCTCTTCTAGATTTTTATTGTGTATCGCTATTTCCGCACGCTTGATAAATTTAATGCATCCGTCATAGAGCATTAAAGTCAGTTCGCCTTTCGATTTCGTTTCAATTGACGTTTGTTTATATGTTGCATACGGATTGTTCATTGCCATGCTATACACCCTTTCATACTTGCTTCACTTAATTTATTGGTAACCCATCCCCATCATTGAAAACAGTTGGGAGGCTTGAGAATTCATCTCTTGAACGGCCTTCTCCATAGCAGTGAACTGCTTCCAATAACGAGCCTCAATTTGTTGCAAACGACGTTCAAAATTAGTAATTCGGTCTTCAACTCTTAAAATATCCCGACCTAGTGCGAATTGCTGAAGCGTTCTTCCTTCTCGACCAGCGCGTTCAGTCACTCTGTTAGTCACTGTTCGAAGCTGGTCATTTACACGACCAAGGATTCCTCTTTCCCCAGCAATTCTGTTTCCATTTGCATCCGTGCCTCCAGTGGCGTTAAATAATTGATAAACATCTTCTGGATTATTCTCTATGGCATGCCGCAACCGGTCTTCTCCCGTTAACCGTGTCCCATCAGGCATTGTCATATGTCTCGTATCAAAAACAATCTTACCCCCATCACGGTAATCAGAAGAGGTTGTCAGGCCAATTTGAGCTAGTGAGTTAAATGCCCCATCGACGTTTTGAACCGTTCCGAATATAGAAGACCTTAGTTGATTCATAGCACTTGATAGAATTGGATCGTTTCTTAATAGACCACTTCGAGCCTTTTCTTCCCATAGCTCAATTTCCCTTTCACTCATATCGGCACGTTGCTCTTCTGTTAACGGCCGGTAATCTCGGTAATTCTCTTCGCGCAATAAACCATTAATTTTATCAATCATTTCATTATATTGGTTAACAAATTCCATAATACTATTAAACACTGCCTCAGTGTCAGTTGCCGTCGTGACTCTAACAGGATCGTTAGATGTGCCGTGTAAAGTATACGTCACACCACTTACCGTAAATTCATTGGAAGCACGTTCCATCTGATATCCATTGTAAGTAAAAGAAGCATTTTTACCAGCTGTTGCTTGATGCCCAGTGTCATTTAGAGAAACACTTTCACCACCACCAGCTGTATTAAACCCGAGACTAGCGAAAAAGCTTGCAGCATTGTTGGTGCCATTTGCATCGGCAACTAACCGAATATCAGCACCTTCACCTGTCTGAGCCATAGACACAACCGTTTTCCCTGTGCCATCTGCTCGTTGGTCCACAAAAGTAGAGAAACCAACTTGTGACCGATTCATTCGGCTTATTACATTATTGACTGTATCTGTTTTACTAACAGTGATATTCACTTTTGTTTCTTTCGTTTCGCCTGGTTTAGTAACACTAAAAGACATCACAGCTTTACCCTCTGCGTCCCATTCAATATCAGGACCATCACCTTCAGTCCAAGCACCCATCCGCTGACTTAAAAATTTGCTATCCATTTCAAATGCACCATCTGTGGATTGCCACGTAGCAGACTCAGCAAGGTTATGTACTTGAATCGTTGCTGTAGCGTTTTGGGCATTTGACGTTCCGACCGCTGTTACAACTGAAGAATTCGAGCTCGTGACTGCTTTTTGATAAAACGTTGCTCGACTCATTAATCCACCATTAGAAACTTGAAGGGAATTTCTAAAATTCGTCATAAGAAGGTTCACTTCTCGATAAGCATCTTGCTGCCATTCCATCGTTATCTTATCTTGAAGCAACCGTTGCATCGGTAATCTTTCCGCCTGCATTAACTGTTTAATCATCGACTCAGTATCAATTCCTGAAGCTAAACCGCCAAGCCTCATTGTCATATCATATTCACTCCTTTATATATAGCGACATTCACTAATAGTTATATCGACAGAAATTAAAATATATTTACTGTTACTCACAAGAAAAATGACCCGGCATAGCCGGATCACAGATTATACTTATATTTTTTTATCAATAATCAAACCAGCATACTCAAGCATCGAGGAAATCATATCTAAAAATTGCTCTGGCGGCACTTCCCTAACCACTTCATCAGTTTGACGGTCGACGACTTGAACATAGTACCTATCTAAGTCATCATGAAGCTGGAATTTAAGATTTGTAAAAGTATGATTGACTAAATCATTTAATGTATCCACTTGTTTCACAAGTTCATCTTTTGACGCTTCTTTTTGAATTTTTTGTGCCTCTTCAACATGATTAGCGGCACTTACCTGTTTACTTCCTTGTGCTGTTGATTCAGGCGGATAGAATTCTTTCGTCCGCTGAATAAATTCGGACGCCACCGACTGATTGGATTTCACTTCCATGTGTTATCCACTCCTTCTTATCAATTTATTATTTATATCGGAAACTATTAATTTTGGTTTAGCTTTTTTGCTCACTTAAATTCAAAAAGATGGATGTCCTATTGTTATTAGTACTATAAAAAGTCCCACACCAATAAAAATAAGACGGCCCTCATATTTATGTGGACCGTCTGCAAAACGGTATAAGTACACCTAAGAGTTAAAACGTTGAATAGGCAAAGTGATATACCCCATCTTCATTTGACGCCAACTGAACACCGTTAGAGGAAGCAATAAGGGGAATCAAGTCGAAATAATGAATCCGATACCCTGTATAATACGATAAGTAGCCGGCTGCTGGTCCAATATTATTAACATTGACAGAAAAGTTCCCATCACTATCTGTTGTAGAGGCTCCACTAATCGGCGTATTATTAATCTCACGGACGACAGTAAATTCAACTGGCGTATTCGGCACTGGATTACCATTATTATCAAGCAACTGCCCATGAATCGTTATATTCGAACGTATTCTCCAAAAGTTTCCATATCCATAATCAATGTAACCTTGAACCCCTCCATCTGAGTCTATTCGTGTCACATTCACACGAGACGGTGGTGGTCCTGCCTCAGTCATACTTAAGTTATAGGCTTCCATTGCATCATAAGATGAAGTAGATGCCACTCTTATAAAATAGTCACCCTCAGGAAAAACATAATTATTGTAGCTTTGATTATCTGAAAAAGAAGCTAGCAAGTTTAAATTCATATCAAAAATATCTAATTGATAGGATGCATCCGCATTATGTTCTAACTGAGTATTTAATATTTTCTCTTCATCTAGCGATAACATCTTCCAATCCAAGTCAAATTCATTATCCACCGTTCCATTTACTTGGATTTCATTATTATATAAGGTTGCTTGCCATATATTATCATCAGGCTCTTGGCTATCATAATCAGAGGAATGTAGAACGGTGAAATAAAATGGTGTATTTTCATCATAGCCTTCCCATGAACTTACTGCTACGAAGTAGATGCCGCCATCACTAATCTGAGCAAGTTGTTCATTCATACCTGGACCATAAGTGGAGGATAATTGATTTTCCAGCGTCATTGTCTCTTCATCTAATTTAAAAAAATGAAGGTCATAATCGATATTTTCAGAATTAACCGTTTGCAAAAAGACCGTTAATTTACCTTGTTCTATGTTTTCAAAAAGATACCATTTAGTTTGACCTTCCTCCGTCAAAACATCCTGATAGACACCATCAATGTCAATACTATAAGCATTGTTAGGACTATCATTTATCGGAGTATCAAGAGGTTCAATAGTTTCAGCATCATTTTCAACAATTTTTTCAACGTCTTTTTGTAAGGAATGAATATCCTCATCTTCCCCTTTAATTTCCAGTGGTTCCCCTTCAAAGTCTTCCAACTTGTCTAATACGACATCATCATCGATCTCATCCAAATTAATAGTCACTTCTTCAGCCAAAACCAGTTGTGGTATTAATAGAAAAAATAAACATAGACTTAACACCTTTTTCATGTAACCACTCCTTTTTTTGTTATATTTTCATTATATAGTATATAGTGTGTATTTTTTGATAGATGATAAGGATGTATCAGATAGACCTATCGTTTCGACATTTTCTCTTATATATTGATTATTATTGAGTTTAGTCATGGTCGTTTTGCGATAAATACTACTAGTGAATTGTTCTCTATGACTTTTACACTATCAACCTATTATATATTTACTGTGAGGCCGACTACCTTTTATTAAGAAACGATAGTGCGACTGTTGACTCGTTAAAAAAACTGCCTTTTTATAAATTAAGTAGGAATTTCTTTTTGTTAGGAAAAAAATAAACATCGCTTAAACAAAAAGCTCTTCCTACTAAAATCCAGTTACATCAACCTTAGTCCTGTCAACAAAAAAACAGAGCAAAGCCCTCATACAGGACTTTGCTCTGCTTGTTAAAAGTCAGTTTTTCAATACGTATTAACCAAGTAATTGAAGAACAGATTGTGGAAGTTGGTTAGCTTGTGCAAGCATAGATTGAGACGCTTGAGAAAGGATGTTGTTCTTAGTGAATTCCATCATTTCTTTCGCCATGTCTACGTCACGGATTCGTGATTCTGCAGCTTGTAAGTTCTCAGATGAGTTATCTAAGTTACGGATTGTGTGCTCTAAACGGTTTTGTACAGAACCTAATGCTGAACGTTGGTCAGATACTTGTTGAAGTGCTGCATCAACGATCGCTAGTGTTTCATCAAATCCACCTGCTTCATCAGCAGCGTTGTCAACAAAGCCAGTTACATTGATAGAAGCAATGTTTAAAGTGTCATCAGTTCCTAAAGAAGCTGCATCCATGTTCTCGATGTTAACAGAGATTTGTTGTGTTGCGTTAGCACCGATTTGGAACACAAGGCTGTTGTCGCTATCAGCGTCAAAGTCACCATTTAAAAGTGTTTTACCGTTGAACTCAGTACGGTTCGCGATACCTGTTAACTCTTCTTGAAGTTGTCCAATTTCATCTTGGATCGCTTGAAGGTCTGCTTCTTCGTTTGTACCTGTGTTACCAGCTTGTACTACAAGCTCACGCATACGTTGAAGGATTGAGTGAGACTCATCTAATGCACCTTCAGCTGTTTGAATTAAAGAAATACCATCTTGTGAGTTACGGCTTGCTTGATCCAAACCACGGATTTGCGCACGCATTTTCTCAGAGATAGATAGTCCAGCAGCGTCGTCTCCTGCACGGTTAATACGAAGACCTGAAGATAATTTCTCCATTGAAGACTGTTGGAAATTTTGGTTAATACCTAATTGACGGTGAGCGTTCATTGCGCTCATATTATTGTTGATAATCATGTGAAAGTTCCTCCTTGAATTTTACTTCCTGTCACATCCTTGTGTGCGGAAGAATCATTATTTAGTGAACTGAAAAGCGTCGGCCGCCGCTTTTCTTATCACCCTACATTTTTTTTATCGGCTCGTCTAAATAAATCTTTAGTTTTTTTGAAATATTTTTCACTCATTTTCTTGAACATTGGTTTAAAATATTCGCATTATAGAATAATTACAACGGTGGCCTCTCTCCTCGTATCCCTCTTAGGATCAAGGTTCAGCGACTTACTAATCGATAGTGACATACAAGTATGAGTTTCTCATTAATAACTAAAACGAAACCCAATTTTCCCTATTATGAATGAAAGTGAAACCAAATACGGCTAACCCTAAACATTTATTTTGAAGCATTCCTGATTTAAATGGCATAAAAAAAGAAGCAGTCCATTTTGGACTACTCCTTTATCTATATTCTGCCTTAAATTAACCAAGTAATTGAAGAACAGATTGTGGAAGTTGGTTAGCTTGTGCAAGCATAGATTGAGACGCTTGAGAAAGGATGTTGTTCTTAGTGAATTCCATCATTTCTTTCGCCATGTCTACGTCACGGATTCGTGATTCTGCAGCTTGTAAGTTCTCAGATGAGTTATCTAAGTTACGGATTGTGTGCTCTAAACGGTTTTGTACAGAACCTAATGCTGAACGTTGGTCAGATACTTGTTGAAGTGCTGCATCAACGATCGCTAGTGTTTCATCAAATCCACCTGCTTCATCAGCAGCGTTACCAACAAAGCCAGTTACATTAACAGATGCAATATTTAAAGTGTCATCAGTTCCTAAAGAGTTTGCATCCATGTTTTCGATGTTAACAGAGATTTGTTGTGTTGCGTTAGCACCGATTTGGAACACAAGGCTGTTGTCGCTATCAGCGTCAAAGTCACCATTTAATAGTGTTTTACCGTTGAACTCAGTACGGTTAGCAATACCTGTTAACTCTTCTTGAAGTTGTCCAATTTCATCTTGGATCGCTTGAAGATCTGCTTCTTCGTTTGTACCTGTGTTACCAGCTTGTACTACAAGCTCACGCATACGTTGAAGGATAGAGTGTGACTCATCTAATGCACCTTCAGCTGTTTGAATTAAAGAAATACCATCTTGTGAGTTACGGCTTGCTTGATCCAAACCACGGATTTGCGCACGCATTTTCTCAGAGATTGAAAGTCCAGCAGCGTCGTCTCCAGCACGGTTAATACGAAGACCTGAAGATAATTTCTCCATTGAAGACTGTTGGAAATTTTGGTTAATACCTAATTGACGGTGAGCGTTCATTGCGCTCATATTATTGTTGATAATCATGTGATAATTCCTCCTTGAATTTTACTTCCTGTCACATCCTTGTGTGGAAGTTAGTCTATAAAGTGAGTGAGAAGCGTCGGCCGTCGCTCTCCATGTCGCCTTATACTCTATTTATCGGTTCGTCCCCCACATTGTTTAGTCTTTTATTAAATTTAACGATTTATTTTTAAATGAATCGATTTCATAAAGCTAAGCTTCAATCAGTGGGAGTTTTCCTTCATCCCCCACTGATTGGTAGTTTAACTTATCGGACCTTAAGAGTGGGGTAAATCATGGTTGTATTCCGAAAGTTGTGACTCATGTCCACTACAGATGGATGCTTTCCGCGGGCCTCGTCTTCCCACAGGAGCCACTATCTTTCGTTCTTATTCTTCGTTTCTAATGACGAACATTTTATTATTGATTTCCAATCTTATTCATTATATTAAACGTGGTATTGTATTATCACATTCTTTCAAATAAGAGTGTTTTATAAACCCTGTAAGAATATATTCCTTTCAGTCCCTTCCAAACGACGTCATGTCGTTTATATCTATATTACTTTTTCAAAAAAAGCAACTTATACTGAGACCATAAAAAAGCAGGACTTAAAAGTCTCCTTTTAAGTCCTGCCCTATTAAATATAAGCTGTATTTCAGTACGTATTAACCAAGTAATTGAAGAACAGATTGTGGAAGTTGGTTAGCTTGTGCAAGCATAGATTGAGACGCTTGAGAAAGGATGTTGTTCTTAGTGAATTCCATCATTTCTTTCGCCATGTCTACGTCACGGATTCGTGATTCTGCAGCTTGTAAGTTCTCAGATGAGTTATCTAAGTTACGGATTGTGTGCTCTAAACGGTTTTGTACAGAACCTAATGCTGAACGTTGGTCAGATACTTGTTGAAGTGCTGCATCTACAGTTGCAAGAGTCTCATCAAACCCGCCAGCTTCATCAGCAGCATTGTTAACAAATCCAGTTACATCAATGCCAGAAACAAAATTAGTACCATCACCTAAAGAATCTGCATCCATGTTTTCGATGTTAACAGAGATTTGTTGTGTTGCGTTAGCACCGATTTGGAACACAAGGCTGTTGTCGCTATCAGCGTCAAAGTCACCATTTAATAGTGTTTTACCGTTGAACTCAGTACGGTTAGCAATACCTGTTAACTCTTCTTGAAGTTGTCCAATTTCATCTTGGATCGCTTGAAGGTCTGCTTCTTCGTTTGTACCTGTGTTACCAGCTTGTACTACAAGCTCACGCATACGTTGAAGGATTGAGTGAGACTCATCTAATGCACCTTCAGCTGTTTGAATTAATGAAATACCATCTTGTGAGTTACGGCTTGCTTGATCCAAACCACGGATTTGCGCACGCATTTTCTCAGAGATTGATAGTCCAGCAGCGTCGTCTCCAGCACGGTTAATACGAAGACCTGAAGATAATTTCTCCATTGAAGACTGTTGAAAATTTTGGTTAATACCTAATTGACGATGAGCGTTCATTGCACTCATATTATTGTTAATAATCATGTGAAAGTTCCTCCTTGAGTTTTACTTCCTATCACATCCATGTGAATACGGAAGAGTTATATAGTTGTGAAAAGGAAAGCCTCGGCCGCTGCCTTCCTTATCACCCTACACATCTTTTATCGGTTATCCGCTTTAATTGTTTAACTGTTTTAAAATAAATCGGCTTATTTTTTTCATTATAGTGAACTTTTCTATCTGAGACTTTCAACCCAACCATTGCGAATCGCTTGTACAGTCGCTTGTGTTCGATCTTGAACATCCATTTTTCTAAGTAAGCTGCTAATAGTTGAACTCACCGTCGAAGGAGAGAAGTACAATCTTTGGGCAATCATTTGGTTGCTACACCCTTCTAATAGTAATTGAAGAACTTTTTGCTCATTCTCTTTTAGTAAACCCTCCACTTTATCATTTTTTAAGATAAACTGTTTAATTGGTTTCTTTACAGTCCGGCGTCGATCAATTTCGAACGCTAAGCGATGATGCATAGCTGGTTCTAATACCGGTCCTGTCGAATATACTGTATTGATAACTAATTGGGCGTTTCGATAAAAGAATTCCAGCGAGAATAATCCATCAAATGGAAAAGATAAGTACGGAATAAAAGACGCTGACACTTCCTCAGTCATTAAATATATTTTCATGTGTGACTTTTTACTTATTTTGTTTAAGTGAGTCAAATCAACTTGATTCTCTTTAGGAAGAACGTAAAATAAAACGTCTACATTTTCGAAGGAACAAGGTAGTTCTGCTGTTTTCTTTAACTTTGCTCTTTCAAGGTTTACCTGCAATTGACTAAGATGATTATCCGCAATAAGACCCATTAAATCCACAATCAAAATACGACTAACTGATACTTTATTCTCATCCATTATTCATCACCTGATTCTTTAGAAGTATTTTATAATGTAAAATTTAGCAGATAATAAGGCTTATAACAATATTCCTAAAAATATGACAAACAAGTGAAAAATGTCGAATAAGGTCTAATAAAGTCATGAAAGGGGATACAGTTCGTAGTTAATTCAATTTTATTCCTTTTTTAACGTTTTAATTGACTAATTAAAAGAGTGATTTAGTCCTATATTTTTTTACGACGGAAAGGGTTTAAAAATATATTAAATGGGAATAAGTTAATACTTTTTTAGATCTAAATACCCAATTGAAATGAAATGAACATGCATTTAGGTAATCATTTTTTTAAAAAACTAGGCCTATTTTTTGGCTCTATTCATAATAAACTACTTGCTAATACTTCACCCCCCTCTCTATATTCTTTGAAAGCCACATTATATTTAAATATATACTAAATTCCCTTATTCATCATATGCCTATACGTAAAAAAACAGGAACAATGTCCTGTCTTCTTCTACAAGTTAGTATTTTTATCCACCTACATATTTACTTTACAAACTATGAGTTAAATTATCTCTAGGTAGTTGTATTTTAATGTATTTTAACCATTATTTTACCTTACTGCATCTACCCAACCTTTTCTTATAATTTGCACCATAGCATCTGTGCGATCATTTGCACCTAATTTTTTCAGAAGATGGCTTATTACTGTGCTTACTGTAGATGGTGCTAAATACATAAGTTCGGCAATTTTGCGGTTATTATGTCCATCTAAGATATGCTGCAATACTTTCTTTTCATTTTGAGTTAATATGTATTTAACATCCTCGGTACGTAATACGAGCCGCTTTATTGGACGATCCTTCAGTTTCTTCCTTTGCAGATCAGTCACAAGCTCTCTATGAAGATACTGCTCAAGGAATACACCGAATTGATCAAGGGTGTCTAATACCCTTTGTCCCCGAGTCATAAAATGACGTAATGACACAATACCATTTAAACCGTTTGCTAAATAGGGAAATAAATATTTGGTAGGACGGTTCACCGTCATAATTAACGTAAATGTTTCTTTAGACTTCAATTCTTCCAGTTGCTCTTCGATCCATCGAAGGGTTTCTACTGTTTGATCCTCAATCAAGAAAAAAAGATAGCGCACTTGATCCAGATTTTCTGGACAACTCTTCTCGATAATCACTTCTTTGTCTCCAGCTGCCATTGACATCTTTTGGGCAGTATCATCTGTAAGACAGTGATCATAATCGATAAAGAGGACCTTTTCGGTAATGGCTGTATCTTCGGCAGAATACAATGAGTGCATGATGGATCCCCTTTCATATGTGTCTACTCTTAAGATTACATACTAATATCTCAAGCGACAAGATTCGAATGTCGTAACATCTATAAGACTTTTGTTGTTTAATTATGCATTAAAAGGTAATTTTTCTTATAATTATGTCTAAAACCCGATTATTGTCCTAGTTTTACAGCTTAGATAATTATTTAGACAGGCTATGATATTCATTTTAAGAAACAAAAATTTACTTGTTACTTTCTTTTATAGCCTTTGTTAATTGTTTTAAAACATCTAAAGAGCCATTTGCTGCAGCATTATTCTCTTCCTTAATGGCTAAATAGACTTCTTTACGATGTATATCTATATTTTTTGGGGCGTCAATCCCTAGTTTTACTTGATCTCCCTCTATACCAATAATAGTTACTTCTATATCGTCTCCAATTTTTATGGACTCATTCAATTTACGGGTTAATACAAGCATGTGCTCATTCTCCCTTCTTCCCAGACGCTGCGACCGTTTGAAGCGAATGTTTCGTATGATAAGCAGAATCATTTAATACAATCTGTTTGCCTACTTTTTTCGCTGTATTAATGACAATGGGTCCTCGTAAGTTGGCAGTAGACTCTTCAAGGGTGTCACGTAATGTTAAGACGACAAAAACAACGACGTCTTCACTCTTTTCGATTTGTAACGCCTCCAACGTCTGATCTGACAAATCTGCCTCATAATCAGGAAAGAAAGCAAATGGTGTCATCACCACCAAGGCTAATCCGGGAGTGAGAGTAGATTGTAATATTGAAAACGGGCCAGGTTCTTCACTAAAGGGTAGGAGTATAAATGACTTCTCTTCTTCAAAGCTTGGAAGTCCTTGATTGAAGGTAATAATGTTTTGGCTATTTATCTCTGTCACACCTGAATATTTTGTATCTATTTGCAACTATCATCCCTCCAATATCATCTTTTTTTCATTGTAACGAAAAATAGCGCCCGTGTCTCGGTCAATTGATAAACGTTGTTAAAATGTAATTTAAAATAAGCCATAGTTCTCATTGACATTAGGTTTGTTAGATTGTTGGGATCTCTATTATGGTCATTCACATTGTTAGAAAATATTTAAATAAATAGACAGGGACTCTCTTTCTATTAAGGATAACAAGTTTTAAGTCACACTATCCATAATTAAAAATATTCAATGTTTTAATACTTTCTTCTTTCAACTCTTTAAAAGACTAGAGATATCGACCCCTTTTTTTATTTTGCAACCTTATCTCGATAAGATGCCGTCGTACACAACCTCCCACAACAATAAAAATACCTTGTGTAGTTTCTACACAAGGCCTTATAATTCTTTATTGATTGCACTTCCTGGAATCACAGAAAAGTGTATATTATTTTTTTGTTCTAAATAGACGTTTGTTTCCCACCTCGGCACCTGAATTTCAGGGTTATTTCGCTTCACATGAATAGCTACATGCGGTAAATCTGCATCGAACTGGAGTTCTGAAGGTGTGTAATTAATTTTCACCTTTCCCATATGCTCTGGTACAGCGGCAAAATTATACGATTTTGGTGCCCGTTCGCTTCGCTGTTTTGCTACTGATGCGAGCGCATTAGTATTGTTTTCGATCTTTTTTAGTTGTTCACCATGACGCATCGTTTCAGCGATAAATTGCATCACTTTCTGATTCCCTTTAGCTGCATTTTCTTTCCCACGGCGTAAAGGACTTTTTACATCAGCATCTGCAAAAGCTTCTGTTTGGTCAATATATAGCCGTGAGGCTGTTGTACTTATTCTTAGTTTTCCAGCTACATTCTGGTCAATTGTCATATCTGGTCCAGGCTGACGCATACTCATATACGGACGCGATTGTTGAATCCCTGTTTTAGCTTGAACTGCGGAAATAGCTATCTGTGGTAAAGTCATCAGCATTCCTCCTCTTGCACATTTTTCCTTCTACATAGATAGAAAAACTAGACTTATGCTACAGTCTAGTTTTAGGTAATCTGAGCCTATCTTAAAAAGTCCAGTAAAGAAGGCTGAATAATCCGCGAGCTGGAAGACAACGCTGCGCGATGGACGTTTTCTTGTGTCAATAATTGTGTAATAACTTCTGCCAGATCAGCATCTTCATTATCGGACATAATACGTGTCGCTAATACCTTTTGGTCTTGAAGGCGTTGATCCATCATTTCAACTCTGTTTACTCTCGCCCCTAAAGCCGCTCTCTCATTAATCGCATTATTTATATGGCCATCTACTGTATCAAGCATGGCAGACAATTCTTCTGCTGTCGTATCTTCATTCATCAGCATGTTTTCTAGTTGCTGTATATCGTTAAACATTTGCTGAGAGAAAACATTTTGTGGACTCACATTAACAGGCACTTTAACGCCTTTTAACAATTCAAGCTCAACATCATGTGTATTTGTGGAAAATGTGTCGTTTTCTAAGTCCACTGGTTTATTTGTCGTATTGGTACCATTAAATATATATTTATTATTAGATTTTGTATTAGCTAATGACTCTAAATGCTCTTTTAGTTGACGGACTTCTTCCGCAATATTCCCTCTTTGCCCTTCTTCATATGTGTCGTTCGACGCTTGAACGGTCAACTCACGTATTCTTTGTAAAGCACTAGTCGTATCATTTAAAGCTGAATCGGCGGAATCCATCCAATTGTATGCTTCTCCTAAATTCCGTTTAAATTGTTGGACTTCCACTAGTTGTGTGCGATAACGCATCCCATTCATCGCTACCACTGGATCCTGAGAAGGACGAGTAATCTTTTTACCAGTGGAAAGCTGATCTTGATACATTTTAAGTTGAGACATACTTGTATTTAAATGCCGAAGCGTACTAGTTGAGATCATTGATTGTGTTACACGCATTTTACGTCACCTCCCCCATTAAATCATTTATCTGCCTACTCGGCCCATACCGTTTATAATCGTATCTAACATTTCATCGACTGCAGTCATGTTACGCGCTGCCGCATTGTATGCATGCTGAAATTGAATCATATTAGCTAACTCTTCATCCAATGACACACTGCTTACAGCTTGTCGTCTTTCATTAATTGAGTTCGCTAGCGATTGGAAATTGTTTGTCATATTACTTGCTTCACTGACACCCACTGCCATACGCCCGATAACTCCTTGATAAAAGCTATCTAAGCTAGCCGTCTGACCACCGTAGTTTAATTGAGTACCTTTTACATTTGCTAAATTCAACGCATTAGATCCGTCACCAGCATAAGCAGTAGGATCGCCATTTTCATCTAGCACTTCACGAGCAGCCGCAATATTATCAGTGCTACTCAAGATAGCTTCTGACACTTTTAAGTATTTAGCTGATCCTTGAACCCCCCCACCGTGGGGATCTGCAAATTCAAAGAAGTTATAACCTGCTCCACCGTTGGCTTTTTCGCCTGCTTCAATTTCTGATAAGCTCCAGCCGCTGCTATGAACATTATTAAACTCCTCTACAAAGACAGAGATCATAGTATCTAAATTTTGCATCATTTCGTTATAGATACCTTTAACTTCGCCGCCTTCCATGTACCCATAAGCTTCTATCATGGCTTTAAGTGAGCCATTTGAATTAAAATCTTCAAAAGCAATTGCAGTGCCACCAATTAAAATTTCTGTAACTGGTCCATCAAGCTGACCGCCATCAGCATCTGTTACAGATATTTCATTATATTCAAACGTGGAGCCATCGAGTAGAACGATGTCATTTAAACGTTGACCGTTATTATCAAGTAAATGGATTGTATAGCGGCCTTCCGCCATTTCTTTCGCATTGCCACCACTAGGCACACGTTCCACTTCAATATTCATAAATTGAGACAATTCATCCACGAGCAGGTCACGTTTATCGTACAAGTCATTCGGGAGTAAACCGTGTACTTCTACGCTGGCAATCTGTTTATTAATTTCATTTATTTGGTTTAATACTGAATTAACTCGACTGTTTTCAACCCCAATTTGATCACGGTAATCGCGTTGAATTGTTTCAATAGACTCATACGTATGATTAAACGCTTCTGCAACAGCGACCCCTCGCTGTTGAAGGACAGCTCTAGCACCAGCATCCTCAGGGTTCGCCGACACATCTTCTAACGCCTGCCAAAATTGGTTAATTACTTTAGCATTTCCATTATCAAGTTCATTCATCACATCTTCCATGCGCTCCAAAGCCGCATACTTTGTACTCCAATATCCAAGCTTGGCATTCTCGCCTCTAAATTGTAAATCTAAAAACGAATCACGGATCCGTTGAATTTCACCGGCTTTAACTCCTGTACCAAGCTGACCTGGTATTCCTGGTTTGTTAAATGCAGGATTAGGAAAAGCTTCAGTTTGAGTAAAATTAACACGTTGTCTAGAGTAACCAGGTGTATTGGCATTCGCAATGTTATGGCCCGTTGTATATAGCGCTGCTTGTTGTGTGCTTAATGCACGGCGCATCGTTTCAAGACCGTGAAATGTTGATATCATGCTATTCTCTCCTTCTAACCCTTATTCATATGATCACTTGCACAATTGTTTCCTATTTTAATAGATTCAGATTTCCTTATACTCTGCAAGACAATAATAGCGTGTCTATTAACAAAGATAGCTTAAGCTTTTGAATCGAATAATGATGGTCCGCTGCCTTCCTTATCCTCAAAGTCTTCATTCCTACCATCATGTGAGTAGCTAGAAAATGGTGTTTTCGGAGACATGACATCGATTGAAAAATTTACAAAGCGTAAGGAATCTTCTAACAATTGGTGATTGAGATCATTTTGTTTTTTTAGTGTATGGATTTCTGTCATAAGTCGTTGTTGCCAGTAGTGTAATTGTTCGCGTTCAGACTCAGGGAACAGCGGCAGAAGATGTGCCATTGTCACTTCTTCTTCAAAAATACCTTTGTCTTCCATCCATTGTCGAATCACTGTCTGTCTTGCGTTTTCAAGTTTGCGTAGTTTTTGAATAAAAGGCGACTCTTCTTTCATGATTTGTTCAAGACCTTCTATATTTCCTTTTTTAATGATCTCTTCTTTTCTAACGGCTTGCTCATTAAAGCGTTCATGTACGACAGTCATCGCCTGTAAAATTTGTATTAGCTGCTCAACCACGCAATTTACACCTCACTAATCTTTAAAGATCCCAAAATTCATAAAGCTTTCTGGCAACTTCTTGATGGTTAATTTTATAGGTGCCATTCTCAATCTGCTGTTTCACTTGATTGACATGCTCTTGACGTTCTGGTGAGATTTCACTTCCTTCAGCCATTTTTTTCGCTGCCTCCGAAATTTGCACTTTATCAGATTGATTGATTTTATTTTGATCAACTTTTTGCTGTGCTTCTTGTGACTTTCGATATTGTTGGATTGAATGTGCTGGATTAATTTTCATTTTGTGCACCTCCTATAATTCCTTCGCTTATAACTGTTATACCTTTTCTTCTACCTTCTATATCGGCTAATGTTTAATGATCTTTAATGAACGTGAAAAAAATCTTATAGGTCACACGAATCATTTATTAAAACTAAATCGCCGCATTACACGCTATAGATATACTATTAGACCTAGTATAGGAATGGTTTGGGTAAGATAACTATTAAATAACTTTTACTCTGAAGCCGCGGTCGTATCATTCTCATGATTTCCTATCCTTAACTTTCTTATCCATATTGAAACGTCTTCTATCATAATTAAGTTGCTTTATTAGCCTTGTTTTCAGTTGAGGTTAAATACAAGTACATCGTGAGTTTAGAAAAGTTGGACCTGCCGCAAACTAGCTCACACTCTAATTTTCACCTGCCACCCTTAAAACAAGATAAAAAGTGCTCATCTCAAATGATGAACACTTTTTCAGCTATGGCTTTTCCCGCCTTACTTTGTCTCCAAGGGCACTATAGGTTTGATAACGAGCTCGTTCCCGATCTCTTTTCCTGTCTTCAAAGGCTTTTTGTTTTTCTCCTGCCTGAAGGCCTTCGTTAATCTCATCACGACAATTAACACATAAGCGCGCTTCACGAATTTTCGCTCCGCATTTCTCACACGGATACGTAAGGTTCGGAAACTGTGATAAATGGAGTCTTCCTTCACGAACAAACTGCATAATGAGATCAATTTCAACCTCGGTAGCTTCATGCACTTCTTCAATCGAAGCTCGTCGGTTTTCTCTTTTTCTAATGAATGTGTAAACGGTCTCGAATTTTTCTTCCACTTCTCGTGCACATGCATCACATACCGGTCGTAGGGCTTTCACAAACAATTTATCACAGTTCGGACAATTTTGTAATTCAGGCATTTTTGACCCCTCTTTCTACTCATATATATTTTATATCGACTTTTCCAAACGAGGTATTAAGTCTTATTTTTTATTTGCCCAACAGCTCGCGCTACTGTCACACTATATACGATAGCTGCTCCTCTTCTATAAAAAAGCTCGGCTGCTGCCCGGAGAGTAGTCCCTGTCGTATAAATGTCATCAATAATAAGAATATATTTATCCTTCCATATTCTTTCATTAGCTTCTTTCGTAAATTCAAAAATATGCTCATGAAACACAGCAATCCTGCTTTTTCTCCCTCGCTTACTTTGCTTCCCCGCCGTCCCTCTACGTTGAAGTATTTCCTGCCAAGGAAATGCCTGAGCTAATAAAGCACTTTGATTAAAGCCTCGTTCCCAAAGTCGCTCATCTGTTAAAGGAATGACTGTCACACAATCAATGCGACCAATCGATTTTGTTAGTTCTTTAAGTCCATCAGTAAACAACTCAGCCAACTTAGCATCCCCTCTATATTTAAACTTGGCTATAAGTTCTTGCATGAATACATTATATGTGTAGAGAGCTCTATGTTGTACAGGGTGTGTCGATAACAGCGGTGTAGTTGACCACCAATGGCAATCGCTGCATAGGTGACTTGGATTGTGACTAAACAAGGGAGGGAGGCTATTCGTGCCAGTAGAAGGAATAAAATCCCCGTTCTGTTCGTTAGATGAAATATGCTTACCTTTCAAACTAAACCTTCCACTAGTTTTTTCTTTACGTTGAATGGGGCGTCCACACATATCACAACAAATCATCTTTATTGGCTCGAGCTTACTATCACAATCGGCACATAGAAGCTTCTTAGCCTCAATTCCGACAAAAGACTGCCAGCTTACCTCTGTACTAAAGACGTTATGGCAATAGAGACATCGATCACTTCCATTTAAAATAGCAGTCATTCTTCTTCCCCCGCTCTCTTTTAATGGGCCTTCTAGTTAACATAACGCGTGTAAATTTCACGTTAAAAAGTATCATTCATTCGTTTTATATGGTTTACCGCATCTACCATAGCTTTAGTTTTCCCATGGTGAAAATAACTAACGTCTCCTTCTGGAGCAACTGGACTACGGCCAGCTCTACCTGCAATCTGAACTAACGCCGCCTCAGTGAATATCGTATCTTCAGCTCCCAGGACAGCTACTTGAATATCCTTAATAGTAATACCCCGTTCGAGTATTGTTGTTGTTAACAGTAGGCGTGTATGGCCATTTCTAAAACGCATGACTTTCTCTCTCCGTTCTGCCTCCTCAGCATAAACGGCATCTATTTTTTGTTGTTTGAACACTGTTTTAATGACTTTTTCGGCTATTTTCATTACATTTACTGCTGGAAAAAATAATAAAATTTGTTTATGATCGTTTAAATGTTTAGAAAGCCAGGATGCTAGAGGAAGGGGAAGATGATTTTTTGAAAGCTTTTTCCGCCAGTTACCTATCCAAATGAACTGAGGTTCTGGCAAAGGATGGCCATGATAGCGTTGGGTCACCTTTACATAAGCCAGTTCTTCATTTTTTACCTTTTTCTTGAATGCTTTAGAGGGAGTTGCAGTAAGGTAGACCGTAAGACTTTGGCTGGCCCTTGCACGCTCAATAGCGAATTGTAACTTCTTGTCATGTGTATAAGGAAAAGCATCCACTTCGTCAATAATAACAAGGGGAAAAAATCGTGAGTATCGAAGAACTTGATGGGTCGTAGCCACATAGATTTGGCTTTGAGCATAACGGGCCTCTTCACTTATTCCTCCATAAAAACCATTGACATCCGTATTAGGAAAGGAGGCTTTCAACCGAGGAATTAATTCTAATACCACATCTGTTCGAGGAGTTGCAATAAGAATCGGGAACTGAGCCTTTAATGCTCGTTCTATTAATGAAAATAACATTTCTGTTTTTCCAGCGCCACACACTGCCCATACTAGACACTCCTTTCGTTCTTTTAGCGTCTCTAATTGTTGTCTCAAAAACTTTGATGCTTTCTCTTGTTCTAACGTGAGGGAACCTGTCCACGCCATCTGGGGCACATTCATTACTCGCTCCTCATTCCCCTCCCAAGTAAGTAAAGGCGTACAAGATGTTACACGTCCCATCATGAGACATGCCCGACAGTAGATGCAATTTTTCTTACATCGGCTACATGTAAACCGTCCAAACAGAAATGAATCATTATTACCACATCTGTTACACGTAGGTTCTGAGGTTCTAAAATCTAGACCTGCTTTATACTGTATATAGCCATTACCCACGTGTTCATGAATGAGTTTCAACGGTATTTTTTGAACAACCTCGTCTAACAATAACAGTCGACCCGTTAACATGGTTTTTAATGCTTTTTCAGGTTGATAGGTTTTATTGACGTTGGGAAAATACCATTTAGTGAATGGATAGTCTGATAAGCGAATGAGCGAAGAACGTTTAATGTTATGAGGGGGTATTGACGAAGGTAATAACCTTTCAGGAATAAGCCATTGCTTCCTTTTACACTTGAATGAATAAGGAAAAAGTGTGGGATGATCGTTTATTTCCCATTGATTAGCGGCATAAAAACGCAAGTGTGCTACCTCCTTTAACGATATGATGTTTTTAATGGATATCCTAATTATTGATCTCTTACTGGGATAAAAAGGGGTAAGGTATTAAAGCGAGGCTGCTCCAGTTTCATTTAAGAATATAAGAGGAAAAGGGAGTTTGCTGCCTCCCTTTTAATTTGTCTCATTTTTTATTTATACTTGGGTCTCTACCCATCCGATGCCAAGGCTACCCTCACCTAGATGAGTGCCAATAACTGGACCAAAATAGCTAAGGTGGACGTTCGTAGCTGGATATTTACCTTTTAATTCTGCTGCTATTTCTTCTGCTTTTTCAGGCCGGTTAGCATGAATCACAACAATATCCAAGGCAACTCCACCTTTGGCATCATTATCAAGCAATGAATATATTTTCGCTAGTGCTTTTTTTGCAGTTCTTACTTTTTCATAAGGGACAATCACTTTGTTGTCAAAATGAAGAACAGGTTTTATTTGCAGTAAGCTTCCTACCACAAGCTGAGCGCCATTTAATCGGCCACCTCGGTGAAGATGACTGAGGTCATCTGCCATAAAATACGCACGGCTCTTCTTTTTCATACTTTCCAGTTGAGCTAGAATGGCTTGAGATTCAATCCCCTTTCGCACCATTTTTGCCGCAGCTAATACAAACAAACCTTGTACCATACAACTGACTTCTGAATCAAACACATGCACGTTCACATTATCTGTCATATTTCCAGCCGCAACAGCTGTCTGATAAGTGCCGCTAATGCCACTTGATAGTGTAATGACGATTATCTCATCGTGTTCTTGTCCAAGCTGATGAAACGTTTCTTCAAAAAGACCAATAGAAGGCTGTGATGTCGTTGGTAATTCATCAGCTTCCCTCATTTTTTCGTAAAATGTCTCTGTGGTTAAATCTCCTTCTTTAAAGACCGTTTCCCCAAAAATAACGTTAAGAGGGACCATTGTAATATTGTATTGCTTACGTAAATCTTGTGGGATATATGCTGTGCTGTCAGTTACTATTGCAATATCACTCATAAAGATTCTCACTTCTTCCTTCTTTATTTGCATTATGAGAATCCAGTTTTTCTTTTCTCATAACTTCAGTTATCCCTATAATATCAAGGGATAACTAGGCATGTCCACACAAACATGCACCTGTCGTAGACACAGGTGCATGTTTACTTTTTTATATAAGATATAAAACGAACCGTCAATCAGTGGGGGTTTTTGTTCTTCTACCAGTGATTGTCAGTTGAGTCAATCAGGACATTAGCGTCCGTTAGCTCTCGCCTAAATAGATATCGCTCTCCTCTCTATGTTGAGCAGGGAACGGATAGTCATCTGTGATAAAAGCTTAATTAACTTTTACCCATCCATTTTTAATCGCTTCAACGACCGCTTGTGTTCTATCATTCATGTTCATTTTCTGTAAAATGTTACTCACATGGTTTTTAACCGTTTTTTCACTAATATACAAAGCTTCTCCGATAGCTCGGTTACTTTTCCCATCTGTCATAAGCTGTAAAACTTCACACTCACGACGTGTAAGAAGGTGAAGTGGCCTACGGTATTCCACTTCTCTGAAACCAATTTCTGTTTCAGTGCCATTATCAGAAGCTAAACGTCTATATTCATTAATTAAATTGTGGGTAACTTTAGGATGAATATACGCGCCCCCATCCCCTACAACTTTCACTGCTTCAATGAGTGCTTCAGTGTCCATCTCTTTAAGAAGATAGCCAGATGCCCCCGTCTTTAAGACGTGTGTGACATACGTTTCGTCGTCATGAATAGAAAGGATAAGAACTTTAACATCAGGGAAAGTTTCTACAAGATTTTTAGTTGCTTCCATACCATTCACATTCGGCATGTTAATATCCATCAACACAACATCCGGTCGTGTTTGTCTTACGAGATTTATAACATCTTCTCCGTCATTACCTTCTGCTGCAACCTCAAAATTAGGTTCCATGCTTAAGATCCGTTTAACCCCTTCACGGAATAATTGGTGGTCGTCGATAAGTACTATGCGTAGTTGATTTTCTCTTTCCATTTCGTTCTCCTCCTGTTATTGATGATATATTTATACGAATTCAGTTATGTTTTTTCTCCTATTTAAAAGGATCGTCTAATGGGTCTAATTTGTATATCGGACAAAGATCGTCTTTTTTTAGGTCTTATTGACTATTACACTTCAGCAACTCGATTATTTGCTGGTGGTTTAACCGGTACTTGTACCATAATCAGCGTTCCTTTTCCCGGTTTAGAGTCAATACTTAAGCGTCCATCTAGCATATTTATTCGTTCTTTCATACCAACGAGTCCAAAGCTGCCTTCTTTTTTTACCGCAGGATCAAACCCTTTACCATCATCTTTAATAACAGCATTTACGATATCTTTTTTCATTTCCATCTTCACGACTATTTCTGTTGCCTCTGCATGTTTGCATGCATTTTGGACCGCTTCTTGTATAAAACGGAAAATCGCCACTTCCATTTCTGAAGGAAGACGCTGGTCTTTCCCTAATCTTTGGAATGTAATAGACACACCTGTATGTTCTTCTGCATTTCTCAGATACTTTGTTAATGTTGGCACAAGTCCAAGATCATCAAGTGTCATCGGTCGAAGATCATAAATAATTCTACGAACTTCACTCAACGAGTTTTTAACCATCCGTCTCAAATCATGAATTTCTACCCTAGCTTTCTCTACCCCATCTTGATCAAGTACTTTTTCGACGAGCTCAGATCTTAGCATCACATTCGCCATCGTTTGAGCTGGCCCATCATGGATTTCACGGGAGATTTTCTTTCGTTCTTCTTCCTGAGCTTGAATGATTTTCAATCCGAATTGCTGCATTTCTTCAGCATCGGCTATAATATCAGATACTTGTTGCAAGTCTCCAGTTAAATAATTGATCACTACATTAATTTGATTAATTAAGTGATCGGCCCGCTCCATTGTTTCCCCAAGCTTCATAAGCCGACGCTCGATGTGATCTCTTCGATCACGTAATTGTTTTTCCTCTTGGTGCAAGAGGGCTAGCTTCACTTGATAATCATTAGCTTGCTCATAAGCTTCACGAACTTCTTCATCACTGTAACTGGCAAAATGCTTGCTTACTTCTGCCAGCCTGTTTCTTGCAAATCGTGAATGAAGCTCTGTCTTTTCAGATTGTTCGATTAATTGCACGACTTTTTCTTGAATTTGTGATAATTCTTTTTTTAGTGTCTGGTATTCATGACGAGATTCTTCTCCTATTTCAAATATTTCTACTTTACTGCTTCCGACCATATCCATCATTTTTTCTAAAATAACTTCTATTGAACGAACGGAACTCATCCAAACCCTCACTTTCTGTAAAGCAAATAGATCAATGTGAAAGGACGACAGATTATACCCTTTTAATTCAGTGCATGTTATCTAATGATTGTCAGACCTTCCGGATCATGGATGACGACCCCGCTATATTAAATAAATCAGTCTTTTGGATGATATTACGTTGCTTCACATATACTCGTGACCAACTTTTGATTTATGGGGGTAATCCGACAAATGATACATTTTATAAATAAATTCAGTATGAAAAATTACGGTGGTCGTATACAATCTTATCATATTTAAGAGAATAAACGGTGCCGAAGTTATTTTATTGGTAAATAACACCTCGAACGAAGGACCATTTTAACCCATTTGCTAATTGATAACAATTCTTTCTCTTTGAGAGAAAAATGATCCTAAGATACTTATAAATTGTTATAACTTGACACGATTACTTATCCATCATACCCTAAATTAACGCATATTCCTCGTCTTTTTACAACTTTTCTATAATTTTTTACAATTAATAATTGTTATAATTACGTAGTATTAAACTGGCTGTTTAATAAACTACTTTCTACTATTTTCGGCTAGAACAGGAGAGATTTATCCATGCTTTCGACTTATTTTACTGTTAAAAATTTTGTAGAACATGAAATTATCATCCAAAAGTCACGGTTTATTGCTCACGTACTTCGTGTTACTTCTGAAGAAGAAGCGCAAGCATTTATTGCCTCTGTAAAAAAAGACCATTGGAATGCCACTCATAATTGCTCTTGTTATATGATCGGAGAGCATGACCTTATTCAGAAAGCCAATGATGACGGTGAGCCCTCTGGCACAGCTGGTGTACCAATGCTAGACGTTTTAAAGAAACAACGTTTAAAAGATACGGCAGTGGTTGTAACACGCTATTTCGGGGGGATAAAACTGGGTGCCGGAGGACTCATTCGGGCTTATAGTCAGGCAACAAGTGAGGGGATACGAGCAGCTGGGATTGTTAAAAGAAATCTTATGACGATTTATAAAGTGACCGTTGATTATACACTACTCGGAAAGGTGGAAAATGAAACAAGAGCTTCTTCTTACATACTTCGTGATAGTGAGTATATGGAGCAAGTCACTCTTTGGATTTACGTAAATGCAAAAGAAGAAGCTGATTTTGAAGCGTGGATGACTGATTTAACACACGGTAAAGCACATATTAAACGCGAGGGCTGTGACTACATAGAAGAAGACGTATGACCCTCCAAAATGGGTCTGTTACATGCGAGTCCTGATACGTTTAGCCAGAAACTTGTTTCACTTTATATACAGGGATTTGTACTTCACAAGCCTCTTTTAAATAAACAGTTTCCACGCCAGCATCTTGTAAATGCCTCTCTGCCATGGCAAGACATAAAATAAATTCAGGATCTCTCGTATAATTTAGGTGGAATATTGGAAAAGATAATATGAACTTATTATTCCGTACTGTCGAAAATAACGTAATACCATCAAACGACATCGATTCATAAAACATCTTTTCAAACAATGGAAATAGCGCCATTGAGGCTTTGTTTAAATCAGCTTGAATGTAAATTGATTTTGGGCTTGTTTCGTATCGCAGCCACCCTTCCATTTCCGGACAGAGTTGACAAAATCGTGTCATTAGACCTTCTAAAAACTGCTTCATACTCATAACTTCTACGGCTGTCTCTCCCTTGGTTCTATAAAAATCATTGTACAGTTGCAAGTAAGCCTTCCCACGATGGATTTCCTTTAACAAATACGCCAGCCACGGATGGTCTGCTAAGTGTGTTTCCGTTGATAGTTTTTGAAGCATGACGGCAATCGGCGTAAAGATATTTAAAATTTGATGGGAGTACCGTCTATTTGTTAATCTTGCCAGTTCCTTAAATATCGTTATCTCTCTAGGGTATTTACCAACGCTTGTAATTTTCGAAGAACTCATTTTTTTCACGTAAATAACATAGGCATCGTCATTGTTAATTCGTGCCTCCTTGATAGTTATTTTCCAGCACGGATGCATATGAATTTCCATTTCATGAATCGCCTCTTTACTGATTGCTTTCTTTTTTAACAGTTGATCCATCACATGAAAAATATGAAGTGGAAAGCTTTTATCTCCAGGGAAATCTATCCATATACATTTTAATAAGCGATCATGAACAGAAATAATAGATAAACCATCGCAAACTTTCATTAGACGTGTTTCCAAATGCGCTCCCTCCAATATGCAGACAGGTATGATAAGACACATGATACAATTTATCCCATTATAAAACACATTACGAGGATTAACAACACAAATTGTAATATTTTATTTTGAAATTTTTTAAGAGTGTTACATTGAAATTGGTGATGACGATGAGTTCATTTGGTAAACAATTGAAAAGGCTTAGACTACAGCATGAGTTAAAGCAGGAAGACTTAGCAGCTAAACTGAATATTAGTAAAAGTGCTGTCAGCATGTATGAACGCGATGAGCGTGAACCTTCTTTTCAACTTGTGAAGGAATTAGCTCGATTTTTTGATGTGTCCACTGATGATCTACTGGGCCATCATGACTCAAAGCAAGAACATGAAAACCCGGTCTTGTCATTAGAACAATTAAGTGATGATGAAGTTGAGTATTTGAAAGAGTCTTTAGAAATTTATCGTAAAATGAAACGCAATGACTGGAAACGACATACAAATAAATAAGTCTTTTGCTCGTTTTTTTAAAATAAAAAAAGCTGTCTAGATGACTTTTTATCTAGGCAGCTTTTATATTTTTCACTCATTGTGCAAGTCTAACAACTAAATCATAGTCCAGAACCATGTCTTCAGACCTATGATTAATGACTCATATTTATTAGTTGAGACGGTCTCTCATATAGGTTCCCATGACAAACTACGAGAGCTTAACATCTCACTTAACACATCCTCACCTAAAACGGACCTTCGATCAGTGGGTGTTTCCGTTCCTTTCACTGATTGTTAGTTGAGAATTGAGCGAATCAGAACATTGCCTTCCGTTATCTCCCAACTAAATAGATGTGGCTCTCCTCACTATTTCCAGCCGGAATTTTTATGGACGGTTATCTGTAATAAATGAAATTATTATTCTTACTATCTATGTAACGGTTATATATGGCTTAATAGTCGCTAGTTTTTTGTCACCGATACCCGTCACTTGGAGTAAATCTTCTATTCGGTTATAATCCCCAATATTTGCACGAACATGCACAATTTTCTTTGACAAATCACTTCCGATACCAGGAATGTGTAGGAGTTCTTCCTCTGACGCCTCATTAATATTTAATATCCTTCCATCCGCCTCTTCACCTTCAGCATTCAGCTCCCTATCATGAGCCACTTTTATAGAAGTGGTTGTTCCGTTAGTTTCCCCTTCTCCATTCTGTGAGACCTGCTGTCGTTTAACAGTCATAAAAGGTAGAATAAATTTTTTGACGATAACTAGAGTCATTACCACTGCCAAAATTTTCTTTACCATTCAAGCCCCTCCGCTCTTATATCATTACATTCTATTATAACAGTGTCATTCATGGTTGTCTCTTTAGAAAGACACTGATCTATAAAATGAGGATAGCTTAATTTTTAATCTGTATAACATCGCTATCTATCCTAGTAGCGACAGAATAAGTGTCAATGTCCCTATACTTAGTAATGTGGTTATTAGTGTGATACTAGAAACTAACTTCGGTTCAGCATCAAACTCCACTGCATACATGACGATGGTTGCCGCTGAGGGCATTGCAGCAGAAATGATTAAAACATTTGCAAGTAGTGGATCTAATGGTAAGAATAAAGTTATTCCCCAGGCGATCAAGGGGGAAATAATGAGCCTTACTACACTGCCATAAGAGACTTTACCCCAGTCAAATGTCGTCCACTCTATTTTTGCAAGCTGCATGCCTAAAATTAACATGACTGTCGGGATAGCTGCTTGTGAGATAAGATCGACCGGTTGCATAAGCGTCATCGGGACAGTGAGTCCGAGGATTTTCAACAATAAAGCTCCAAGTACCGCGTAAGTGACTGGCATGGCAAGGAGAACCTTTAACGCTGTTTTAACACCTGACACCCCTCTAGCTGCATAATAAACACCGAAAAAGTTCATAATGACAGCCTGAAGAACCATGAAGGACACTGCAAAAGCAAATCCTTCCTGACCATATGCAAATAATATAATTGGGGCACCATAATTTCCCGAATTCATAAAAGCTGTAGATAAGATTAGTCCATCACTTGTACTTGAGGAGTATTTCATACGCCAACAGTAAATTTTATTGATTATAATTAAAGTGAACAACAAAATTAACGCAAAAACGACCATATAAATATATTGCATATTCATGTCAGCTTCATAAAACGTTCTAAATACTAGAGCAGGCGTTAATATATAGATGGCCACTGTGGAAACAGGCTTTATATCAAATTTGCGCCATTTTTGGACGATATAGCCTACTAAAAACACGAGTAATACGGGCAGCACAACTGAAATAAAAATCGACATGTTATCGCTTCTTCCTACTATGATATCCTTCAAAAGGTGATTCTCGTTCTGCATGGAATGAAAAATTAATCTCTTAAACTCTTTTATCTATCGTAACATATGAATTCAAGCATCGGCTTAAAACTCAAACTAAAAGAGCTACCTTTACAAAGATGCCCTTTTACCTTTCATATCTATGTTCAATTAAACGAACTCACTTCTCTCAAACGAACCTTCAATCAGCGGCGTTTTACGGACGGTTGTCTGTGGTAAAACTTCACCTGTAAAACCGACTAATAGGCTGATCTTCCCTATTAATGAAGCATTAAAACTCTTCGTATCATTGGATATTCAACCTTCATCCAAACAGTTGACGGAAAAAATTAAGGAGGTGTTGAAAGATTGAGTGTTCGTCTTTCACTTCGTTAACTTCCGCTTCGTTCAAATGGTCATTTTTTGCGGATAAATTGCTCTCATTTACTAGAAGATCTATCTCCTG
Source organism: Salipaludibacillus agaradhaerens (assembly GCF_002019735.1). Classification (NCBI taxonomy): domain Bacteria; kingdom Bacillati; phylum Bacillota; class Bacilli; order Caryophanales; family Bacillaceae; genus Salipaludibacillus; species Salipaludibacillus agaradhaerens. Next base: position 3,475,784 of record NZ_KV917378.1, on the reverse strand, counting down.
ACCTTCAACTACATGTATCATATCTTCACCGAACTCATCATAAATCAGTTGAGCCGTTTCATTCGTGTACGGTAAAACACCTAATTCTACCTGATTACCTATGATGTCAACACCTGTGTGAAGAAGGGATATCCCTTTTTCTTCAAACCACGTCCATTCCGCATCAATTTCTGCCTGCTTCTCACTTAACGCCTGTTCAGTATAATCGACGTTTCTAAATATAATGTCTGTCGGTTCTTTTACTAATTGCTCCATCTCTTCTTTATGTGCTTTATCAATAGGGTTAATGAAAGAAAAGACGAGGAGACCAAGATCATTGTCAGTTCTATCTATATGCATACTTGCAAATGAGTCACTTAAATGGTCATTAATATATGCTAACACGATTTCAGTTGATTCAGTATGATTAAGATCGACACCCTCTTTTTCCCATTCAATCACGTTGTCTGTAAAATCATCTGCATGAGCTTGTAAATCGTTTATAAATAAAGTAAGTAGCGTGCACACGATAACACTCGTTAGACTGAGATTCATGACAAATAACTTCATGCTCCTTCCACCTCACTTAGAAATTAAGTCGTATCTTTCAAACGTCACTTATTTAGACGATAGTTAAACTAAGTTGTTTCTATGCAAACCAAAAATCACATAAAACGAACCTTCAATCAGTGGACGTTTTGCTCTTTTCCACTGATTGGTAGTTGAGTTAATCAGGACATTAGCGGTCGTTAACTCCTGACTAAATAGCTTTAGCTCTCCTCTCTATATCAAGCTGGCAGTTTTACGAACGCTTATCTGTGGTAAACTTATTGTGCCTTTCTTGAGAGATATTCCTTTGTTTTGTCACCACATAAAAAACGCGTTAATTATAAGTATGTCCATATGAAAAAGCCTATGACGCTATAATAACGACATAGACTGCACTAATATAGAACGAACGATCAATCAGTGGGTGTTTTTCCCCCACTGATTGATCGTTGAGTGAATCAAGGTATTTGCGTTCGTTTCTCCCGCTTAAATAGATTTATTTCTCCTCTCTATTTTGAAGCGGGAGTTTTCGGACGGTTATGGTGTGATAAACTATCTCAAAGCAATTAGTAATTAATTTTCATTATTTTCTACTTGTTTCTCCGTTTTCTCAGGGGCTTCAGCTGGTACTTGGTGATCTGTTGAATCTACATTACCTTTTCCAGTAAAGTTTTCTAGAAGTTCATTGACATCTATGCCCGATGCCGCCTTCAAGTTTTCCGGTAGCGTAGCCATTAAATCCGTCACATAGGACGACATTTTACCAGCACCACTTGGACCACCATTCTTGCCGCTGCCGCCTGTATCCACAACAGTGACTTTATCAATCGCACTAAGTGGGGCAGAAATCTCTTTTGCATAGGCTGGAAGCATCTCCAGAATCATGCTGAGTTTAGCCGCTTCACCATAGTACCTGTAAGCTTCGGCCAGTTTTTTCTTTGCTTCGGCTTCCGCTTCACCCTTTTTAAAGATAACGCTCGCTTCTGCTTCACCTTTTTTAAAGGTAACCGTGGCTTCTGCTTCACCGCGATATCTTTCTGCATCAGCATTGGCTTTCGCTTCGGCTTCAATTTGATATTGGCTCGCTTCTGCAGCTCTCATCTGCTGTACTTTTGCCGCTTCAGCTCTTTGCTCTTGCTCATAACGGTCAGCATCTGCTTTTTTACGAACTTCTGCATCATATTGTTTTTCACGACGAATAATTTCACGTTCTTCAAGTTCAATCTGTTTATCTCGTTCAATAATTTGAATTTGCATTTGCTCTTGTGTTACTTGTTGCTTTGATTTGGCCGTTTGTAAATCATAAGCCTGATCAGCTTCGGCTCGAGCTTGATCTTGCTCACGTGTATATTGAGCAATCTTTAATTGCTTTTCCTTTTCAGAGTTGGCAATTTCTGTGTCTCTGATAAGCTCTTGGGCTTTAGCTTCTTGCTCTGCACGGGCATTTTCAATTCTTGCTTCTTTCTTCCGCTCAGCTTCCGCCACTGCTGCATTCCGTTTAATTTCTGCAATTCTCGGTTTACCAAGTGCATCAAGATACCCTTGAGCATCGGTTACTTCTTGTAGTGTAAACGACTTAATTTCAAGCCCCATTTTATTAAAATCTCGCGAAGCAACAGCTTGCACTTCTTGGTTAAATCTTTCTCTATTGTTATTAATGTCTTCCACACTCATAGAGCCAAGAATGGATCGTAAATGACCTCTTAAGACATCTTGGACTTCTTCTTCAAATTCATCTGTTTTTTTACCTAAGTATTGTTCAGCAGCTGTGGCGATTTCCTCCATCGTTGAGCCTACTTTTATAATCGCAACACCGTCTACGGAAACTGGAACCCCTTGTTCAGTATAAGCGCCACTCGTTCGTACATCCAAACTATAGTTAGCTAAACTAAATTTAGCGTATTGCTGGAAGACTGGAACAACAAACGCCCCGCCACCACGAATGATTTTCATTTTTTTACCTTCTGCATCTTCCGAAACATTTTTGCCTTTTCCTAAGTAACTACCTGTTACAATAAGTGCTTCGTTCGGACCAGATGTTTGATAACGTGTAAAGTAAACACCCAAAAGAACGAGAAATACTAGACCAACTACAACGGCTACTAAAAACATCCCTTCCATTATTCCACTCCTTTAATGTGTAATGACGTCTTTTATGCTTCACTCTTTTTTTCACCTCTGGCACTGCCATATCGGCAATAGCTAGAGGGTCTTACGTTAGCCTTTAATAAGAACAGAGCTATTAAAGGATTAATAAGAAACATGACTAGCCTCTATGAGACATGATTAGACGAATTGACTAAATGAGCTTCACTCGACATGGTCAGCTAAACTTCCAACATTAATAAGTATCAGCGTGCTTATTTATAGTCTTCTTTATTAGTCATAGTGCTTTGACACAAGAAAAACACCTTCCTCATCAATATCAATGACAAGAATGTTGGTTCCTTCAGGAAGGGCTTCACCATCAAAGCTTTTTGCGGCTTTACTGACAGTCCCGTGAGGGCGAGAAATAATAATCTCTCCGAAGCCATCAGCCGGAATGGTAGTAAACACTTCACCAACGGCCCCTTTTAATTCTTTAATAGAGTAAGAGGTATTTTTCTCGGATCGCTTAAACGGAAGAATAATAAAATAATTCACAAGAATAATCACAATCGCTGAAATAAGCAAATTAATGACTAAGATCGTCCAAGGTGCCATGAAAAAGGCGATTGTTTCAAGAACGTAGCCAAATCCTCCTACAAGTGTAATGTAACCAATGATTGTGATCGGGTTAAAGAGACCATCAATCCCTATATTCATTAACCCCTCAAGCAAATCGCCGATCAATATGTAGAGGATTGTTAGTATAACACCAGCGATTAATAAAAAAAGGTAAATGGATTCAATTGAATAACCGAACATCTCCATAATGCCACCTAATTTCTGTTCTTAATAGATCGTTTTAATTCTTCCAATGTCTTTTCAACACGCTGATTCTCATCATCTGATCCCTGCTGACCTAAATCGGTATTCCCACTCGCCTCATCAACTATCATTGCTTCTTCAATGTCATTTACGGCGGAAGGGGAAGGAAAGTTTCGTTTCATTTGTAAATCATTCTTTTTTTGCTGTAGATGTTCGTATTTCGCCATTTGTTCATTAATATGCTGCATGATGTCCTGCTTATGTGTCTGAGCCCCTGCATATAAGCTGGCAATTTCCTGAACATGCTTATCTAACTGCTCCTTTTTAATAAGCGCCAGTCTAGCTGAATCGTCATCACCTTCTGCTAAAAAATGACGGGCATCCTTTTCTCGTTGCCATGAGTCCACTTTAGCCTCATCTAGTCGCCGTTTAAGACGTTTTTCAGCAGCTACTTGTTTATTTAATGATATTTTCATATCCTCAAGCTCACTATTTAATTCATCTAAGAGGTCATCCACCATGTGAAGCGGATCTTCAGCTTGTGGATGCTCTTCACCCTCTCGAAACAGACGCTTCAGCCTATTAATCCACAGCATTTCCCTTCTCCCCTCCTTCCACACTTAAAATGATCACTACAAACAGTATAAAGAAACTCTATAACGAACGAAAGGGCTATTTCATAATTTTAACTTTTATTCAGGTATTAAATCGTTTACAATCTAATTTTCTCCCGATTTGAGCAAAAAAGATTGGGATCGTCCTCCTCTCCCAATCCTTTTTACCTTATTTTAAAATATCATGATCCACATAACGTTCGCCATTTAATTCACTAATGACATTAATCGCTACCTCAGCGCCATGGCCTGCAGTAATGATCGTGTGAACACTGAGGCCTGCACACGTGCCAGCTGCCCATACTCCTGGTTTATTTGTTTTACCGTCACGATCTACCTTAATGACCGTCTTAATTCGTGGTTCTGTTCCTTCCACTGTTTCTATCCCAGACTTTTCTGCTATATCAGCTAGGATACCCGTTGCTAAGATGACATGACGCGCTTCATAAGTACTACTTTCAGTTGTGACATTTACAGTTTTCTCGTTACTTATAACAGCTGTTACTGCGCTTTTTTCTACTATGGCACCGAATTTTTTCGTTTGTTCAATTCCTGTTTCTATTAAGTCTGGCCCTGTGACTTCTTTTACTCCATAGTGGTTTTCTATCCACGCTTTCTTAGTTATGCTTTTATCACTGTCGATCAAAAGAGTTCTCTTGCCTGCTTTAGCGGTAAAAAGAGCTGCGCTTGCGCCTGCTGGTCCTGCTCCCACAACTATAACATCATACATTAGCAGTCTCATCCTTCCCTTTATAAAATGGCTTCTTACTTCATTTTACAAAAATGGCTAGCAAAAAGTCGAATATTTTGTTTCTAAATGATCCGATAGGTGCCATCATTCCTCACATTTGTGTAGCTCATAAATCTCACTGGTGTATTGTTTTGAAAGTTGCCACTGAATGCCAGCATTCATAAAAAATGAGCCAGTTGCTTTAAAGCCTGATTGGTCTTTGTAATAGGCTTCTGGGTCAAGACCTTTAAACGTTATTAACGTTAACTGCTCTCCATATTTAAGGCCATCCTCAAATAGAAAGACGACGCTATGTTTTTTATCTTCTGAGACATATTGTATTGCTGTATAATCAGTTCGGGAGCTGATTGTCGGAGAAGCTAACCGATATTGATTACCTTCTTGGACAGTCCTTCTTATTTCTTTATAATAAGCGATCCATTTTGCAGTTTCAGCCAATTCTATGTCATCCCAGTGGTCAAGATTTCCTCCAACTCCTAATGCCCCTAACATCGCTACATGACATCTGTAGGTTAAAGGAACTTCCCGCTGATTCAACCAATTGGGTGAATCCGTTATCCAACACATCATCGCCTTCGCATTATAGGCAAATGACGCCCCGTATTGAATCGAAAGCCGATCAACAGCATCTGTATTATCACTCGTCCAAAACTGGTCAGTTCTCTGAAGAATGCCGAGATCTACTCTCCCACCTCCTCCGGAGCATGTTTCAATCACAACGTGAGGATGCTTATTTTTGATATGATCAATAACCTCATACAAACCTTTCACATGTTCCATCCAGAGCTGTTGCTGGTCGTGTGACATTTTCGTATGGTTCATCGCACCATGAGATTTTTCTACTATACCCGGTTCTGAAAAGGCACGATTCATATCCCATTTAATAAAATGAATATCATGCTTAGCAAGCAGCTCTCCAAGCCAATTCTTAATATAGGCTCTTACCTCCTTTTTCCCAAGGTTAAGGACAAGTTGGTGACGAGCCTCTGTATGATTTTTGTTTGAAAATTGATAGACCCAATCAGGATGTTGGTCATACAACTGACTATCTTTATTCACCATTTCAGGCTCCACCCATATACCAAACGCCATGTTTAAAGACTTAACGTGTGAGATTAACTCTGATAACCCGTTTGGGAATTTGTCTTGATTGACATACCAATCACCTAGACCAGCTTGATCAGAATGCCTTTCACCAAACCAGCCATCATCAATGACAAATAGCTCACATCCGATAGTTGCTGCTTTTTCTGCAAGTCGTTTTTGCTCGTCCACCGACACATCAAAATAAGTCGCTTCCCAGGAATTATAGAGAACTTTTCTCAAATGATCTCGATGATCTTTTGGTAAGATGACATCACGTTGAAAGCGGTGCGTCAGATGACTCATACCTGAAAAACCATTTTCACTATAACCTATAAAAAACGGAGGTGTTTCAAAAGACTCATTAGCCTTTAACACTTTTGAAAAATCAAAGTCTGTCATACCACCACAAAGCTGCACTAAACCGAAAGCATCTTTCTCCACATGAATGTCCCAGTTTCCTGAATAAGCTAAATGCCCAAACCACACATCACCAGTCTCTTCTGTTGCATCCGCATCCACTGCAAACCACGGGTTAGCTTGATGGGATGTATTACCCCGCCTGCTATCAATTGTCTTTCTTCCTTCACTAAGCGTTTCTTGGATTACTTGAAATTCGCCAACCCACTTACCTGCTAAATGAGTGAACCGACTAACTTGACCAGGTTTAAATGCCACCTGTAAAGAGCGAGCGGCTTCAAGAGTTAATAGCTCTTCACTCTCATTTATGACCGCTAAACGACGACTAATCATATCGTATTCTTTATACACGCCGTATATGAGCTGAATACGATATCGTCCTAATTTATCGGTTAAACAAAGAGATAACTCGGTGAGTTGGTCATTAACTGTTTCAAGCTTATAGTCTTCGTATATCCAATCGAATCCTCTTTCACCTGTTGAATTTGACGCTTTAAATGTCGGTTCAGAATAAACCATTTCACCCCACGGGACAAACTCATATCCCATCACACCTCTTGTTGCTTCAAATGAGGAATGCGCTATCACAAAAGGACGCATCGCCTTATAATCACAATTATGAGCCAATTTCTTTCCCCAATAGATATGTTGTAGATGACCCCCTTCATGTATATCTAAAACATAGGCTGTATTTGCCGTTTCTAAGACGAATCGCTGCTCATTACACATTACCTCTACACTCATATCTTTCCCTCCAATACCCGATTCAAGAATCTCTTCTAAACTTTACAGTGCCAACCTGCCGTTATTTCACACTATCAAACTGCAGTCATTTAAATACACATGATGTCGTTTCCGTTAACAGACGTCCAACTATATGAAAGACAGTCCCCACTACCCCGAGGAGACTGTCCCCAATCACTATTTATCTCTCACACATACTAAGCATCCTAGACGTGGCACATGCACGTTCCTATCATATATTTTCCCAGTTTCAATGTCTTTCCAAGGCTGTCCTTGGTCAGGAAGTTCAACGTCATAGCCTTGATTTACGTCATGATTAAGCACTGTTAAATAACTGTGAGAGGACGTCTCGCGTCTTATCACTTCTATATTAGAAGGTGTTTCGTGGACAGCTATCCCTGTATTGTTGAAAATATCAATATATAAGCGCTTTAAGAAATCGTGCTCCACACCACAACCAATATAATAAACATCTCCGTTACCATAGCTATTCTTCGTTATCGCAGCTTTATCGCTAAACCACTCATCTTCATATACGGCAAGTACTTCCGCTGAATCCGCTTCAATATAATCACACCAAACATGGACAGGTGACCTATGAGTTAAAAGAGGAGCTGAAATCCCTCTAATTGATGAGCTTTTCTGTTCTCTAAGTGACTCATAATCCCGGATCGAAATCCCTGCCATGTCTGCAATGTCTCCTGGTAATGTGAGATCAGTGACCACATTATCTTCGTTCTTTACCCCTGCACGATAAGTGAAAATGACAGTGCCACCACGTTTCACATAATCTTTTAACCGGTCATTGACATGCTTTTTTGTCAAAAAGTATATAGGAACAATGATCACTTTATAGGTTGAGAAATCTTCATGACCGCGAATCATATCTGTCTGGACATTCAGATCATGGGCAGGTGCGTAAAATCTAAGGCATTCATTTATATAATTAAATTGATCAGATTGCGGTTGAATCTGCCAAGCCCAATCATTCTCTGGGTCATGATAAAATGCCACGTCAGCTTGAACCTTTGAGGTTATCCATTTATCGGCGAAAGGGGCTAAAGACGCAATCACGTCTTTCACTTCCACATATTTCCTTCCAGGTTTTCCGTCATGGTCTAAAATACCATGACAAAATTGTTCAGTACCATAACGTGCCGCACGCCAGCGAAAATAGACGATGGCCTCAGCGCCACGAGAGATCGCTTGGTATGTCCAAAGTTTTAAGTGACCCGGTCTAGGTAAATAACCAATCTGACTCCACCCTTGTGCCCCGGATAATTCCTCCATGACCCAATAATTCTTTCCATCTTTGGTCCCTCGACACAGGTCGTGCTGTCGAGCAATGGCTGCTGGCGTAATGGGTTCTGCTAATCCCCCCCATACGGGATAATTATCAAACGATATAAAATCAAGGTCTTTTGCCATGTCCAACTGATCAATGGCTAACCCTGTATACACAAAATTATGGGTAATAAATTGCCTGTCTGAAATAGACTCTCTTAACGTGTCAACTTGCAACTTATTGTAACGTGTGTATGCGTCCGCACAAAAGCGATCGAAATCTAGTAACAGGCTAGGATTATGTTCTTGATAGACGACAGTTGGGACTGGGATTTGACACCACTTTGTGTATGTCTGACTCCAAAAAATCGTCCCCCACCGCTTATTTAATTCATCTAAGGTTCCATACTTCTTTTGAAGCCAAGCATGGAAGGCTTGCTTGTCATATTCTCCGTAGCTGCGATCTGATTGCTCATGCCCATATTCATTATCAGTTTGCCAACCAATGACAGCTGGATGATGCCCATAATGCTCGCCCATTTTTTGTACTATCTTTTTGGATAGACATTGATAGACCTCACTGTTAACCGTGTAATGTCTTCTTGCACCAAACCCTATTTTACGTCCATATTTATCGACTGGCAGGACATCCGGATACTTTTCAATTAACCATGCAGGCGGTGTAGCAGTTGGTGTGCCGAGCACGACATCAAATCCGTATTCATACATCAAGTCTAAAGCTTCATCGAATAATGAAAAGTCAAAAATGCCTTCTTCTGGCTCTATAAGTCCCCAAGCGAATTCGCCAATCCTAATCACATTTATTCCGAGCTGTTGCATTAATTCGAGGTCCATTTTCCATCTCTCTTTTGGCCATTGTTCTGGATAATAATCTACACCGATATACATCTTATCCATCTCCTCCTAGGCCAACGATAATTGTCCGTCAGCCTTAAACGTTGTTTATGTAGAGACAAACATTACGTTTGCCTAATTTTCAGCTTATTCGATATATAGACTTTCTTTGCTACTTTTCGCTTTTCTTCTATTTTTTCTAAAATTAAGTCCACTGCTGTTTCACCCATGAGCTCTGTATAAATTTTGACGGAGCTTAAAGAAGGATAGACGTATTTGGAAACGGTGATATCATTGACACCAATTAAGCTCACCCTATCAGGAACTGATATTCCTGCCTCGTGCAAAGCACGTAAACACCCAATAGCTAAAGGGTCGTTAGCCACATAAAAAGCCTCTGGTAAGTTATCACCTAATTTTTCTATCGCTTCTTTCATTAATTGATAGCCTGATTCGACTGAGAATTTGGAAACAAAGATAAATGCTTCGTTTAATTTCCCTTTTTCCGCCATATAAGCACGATAATACTTCTCACGAGCGTCTTGAATCGGAGCAATCGTATCTTTATACGTTTCATATCCACCGATAAATCCGATATCGTTAAATCCTTTTTTCAGAAAGTAATCAATGACCAATTTTGTCACCCATTCAAAATCTACGAGAACTGCATCTGACACACCCTCATCTGGGTTAGAATCCACAAATACAATTTTTTTAGACACTTTTTTCAATTGAGACACTTGGTCTGGATTAAAGCGCCCTACAGCAATGATTCCCTCTATGTCCTCTTCAATATTTTCAAAGTTAAGCTCATCATATTTCAATAGCTTTACATGTGACGCTTCCGCCCGCTTCTCTATACCAAATCGAATAGCCATGTAATATATGTCATCTAGTTCTTCCCGCTCGTTGACCCAGTGTAAAAAAGCAATCTGCCTTTCAACTGATTTTCTCCCTCTTACTTTGTGATAAGAAAGCTCCTCAGCTGCTTCAAATATCTTTTTCTTCGTTTCAACTGCCACAGATAATGATTGGTCATAGTTTAGGACCCTTGATACTGTGGATGCTGAGACGCCAGCTCTATCTGCAATATCTTTAATTGTTGCCATCTGCTTTCTTCCTTTCTTTTAGTACCTGACATTATCCTAAATTCGGCTGGTCTGTAAATAAAATATGGTCAGTTGCTGTTCCTTCCAACTCAAGCACACATAGTGTATTTACGCCTTTAACAAGTAAAGGACCAGGCAAGTAAAGCGTTTTCTGAGGGCCAACTTCCCAATATCTTCCTAAATTAAAACCATTAACAAAGACATTTCCTTTTTTCCAGCCATCTAGATTAATAAACGTATCTTTCGGATGATCCAACGTAACTTCCCCTGTGTAAAACTTTGGAAAGCGCGTCTCGGTTTGATCTGAAAAATCTAATGAAAAATCCTCTAACTCAATGGCGTACATCTCCCAGTCAAACATATACTGATTATTAATCCATATGTTATCAATTAAACCTTTTCGATCCTTTAAATACTTACCATAATTGACCCGGCCCATATTCTCTACAAAAATCTCGAATATATTGACTTCATTAGGAAAATCAAGCTTTATTTCCTTTATTTTATCATTCCTATAAAACGTTTTCTTAAATTCCCCATTAATATAAAGGTAAGCACGATCTCTAATAGGCTCTAAATCTATGGTGTAAGCCCCCTTGCCTGGTACTTGTGTTCGATAAAGCATATAACCATAAGCTTGATCAGCCTGTTCCATTGAAAGTGGGGCTTTACTCTGTAATCGACGTGAAACTGACGACAATGTATCAAAAATACTCACGGAGCGTGTCATTTTAATCGTTTGCGGCCCTAACCTCTCTGTCTTAAACGTTGGCAGCGGTTCAAGTTGTGAATGGTAGTTCTGAAGAACCTCATGCACGTTTCTGTATTTATCTGTTATATCACCGGACTCTGTCAATAAGGCATCATAATCATAGCTCGTAATTGTAGGTTCATATGTTTGATAATGATTTGCGCCATTATAGAAATGGAAATTCGTTCCACCATGGAACATGTAAAAATTGACCGAGCCACCTGCTTCAAGCATGTCATTGAATACATCACCAGTATTATCAGCTTCTCGTGTATGATGAGGATTGCCCCAGCTGTCAAACCAACCTATCCAAAACTCTGCACACAGCTTAGGAATACCTGGTTTATAGTCCTCGAGCTGCTCGTATGCCTCTTTTACTTTAGACCCAAAATTCAATGTCGTTAACACATTATCGAGTGAGCCAGCTTTTATCATATCAGGACCATCGGATGTAAATAATAACTCTTGAATTCCGTGCGCTTCATACATTCTTTTAATAGCTTTCAAATACGCTTTGTCATTCCCATAGGCCCCATACTCATTTTCTATTTGAAAGGCTATGACAGGACCACCTTTAGAATATTGATAAGTTGCTAGCTTAGGCAAAAGAACATCGTAATACTCTTTTACATGTTGCAAATAGCTAGGGTCAGCACACCTTAACATCATATCCCTATCTTTTAGCAGCCAAGCCGGCAGTCCTCCCATTTCCCATTCAGCACAAATGTAAGGAGAAGGACGTAAAATAACATACAATCCTAATGCATCAGCTTCCTTAATAAATGCTTCTATATCTCTCATACCTTCAAAGCGAAAATCACGTTTGTTAGGCTCATGAAAATTCCAAGGAATATACGTTTCCACGGTATTTAAACCGCAAGCTTTTAGCTTTTCAAGACGATCCCGCCAGTAGCCGGGCACCACTCTAAAATAGTGAATACTACCTGATAGAATTCTGAACGGCTCGCCATTCAGTAAAAATTGGTCTTTATCTGTTGTGAGCATCGTGTCATCCTTTCTATTTAACAGCACTTCCTAGCATCCCTGATATAAAATGTCTTTGTAAAACAAGAAAGAAAATCATAATTGGAACAGTGGCGATCGATATCCCCATCATCATTTGTCCATAATCGGTATACGATACACCACTTAAGGTTGATAACGCCACAGGGAATGTATACATGTCTTGTGTTCTAATAGCCACAAGCGGCCACATAAAATTGTTCCACTGATACATAAATAAGAAAATAGATGTAGCTGCTAATGCTGGCTTCATTGATGGAAGAACGATCTTCAAAAAGATTTTAAATTCACCGGCGCCATCTAACCTAGCTGATTCCAGGAGTTCACTCGGAAAAGCAAGGAAATTTTGTCTCATAAGGAAGATGGCAAACGGATAGCATAATTGGGGCGCAATAAGCGCGAAATACGTATTTAATAACCCATAAGCCGACATCATTTGAAAGAGAGGAATTAATGTGGCTTGATAAGGGATCATCATCGACAAAATCAAAATCGTGAAAATAACATTTCTTCCCTTAAAGTCAAATTTAGCAAAAGCATATGCTGCTGTAGAGCTGACGATAAGGGCTAAAACAACATAAGTACCAGAAACAAAAAGCGAATTAAACAGTACTCTTCCGATTCCAACGGTATTATCTAAATTAATTAAGTTCTCCATAAACTGCCCACCAAAGGAAAGTGTCGGCGGACTCGTGAACATTTTATCAGAGCTATTAGTAGAACCTACCAACATCCAATAGAATGGGAAGATTGAGATAACGAGAAATATTCCCAATAATACGTACATACCAACCTTACCGAACATCACTTGTGCTTTCGTTTTTTGTTTCATGACTTATCACCCGTAAATTTGAATTGGACAAACGATAACACGGCTACTAACACAACAACCACATATGCCACTGCACTACCATAACTGAAGTCAAAATACTCAAAACCATTTTCATAAATATAAAGCCCAAGTGTCATCGTCGCATTACCTGGTCCACCACTCGTCAAGTTGAATGGCTCATCGAATAATTGCAATGTCCCAATGGTCGATAAAATACCCGCAAATAGAATGATAGGTTTTAAATTTGGTATTGTAATAGAGAAAAACTGTCTTATTTTCCCTGCTCCATCAATAGACGCAGCTTCATACATTTCTTCTGGAATATTCTGAAGTGCTGCAAGAAAAATAATCATATTATATCCTGTCCAGCGCCATGTCATCGCCATAATAATAGAGACTTTTGCCCAGGTGGCATCTGATAACCACGGAATAGGGCCGATTCCTATATAACTTAAAAGCTCGTTAAACAGGCCGTTATCTTGTAGCATCACAGAAAACAAGAGAGAATAAGCAACGAGAGATGTGACCGCCGGTAAGAAAAACGATACTCGAAAAAAACCTTTCAACTTTAACAACTGACTATTTAAAACACTCGCCAATATCATCGCCAAAATTAACATAATCGGAACTTGGAAAATAAAGATAATAAACGTATTACTTAAGGCGGTCCAAAAGATGGAATCCCCCATTAATCGACTATAATTAGCGAGACCTACAAACGAGTAGCTCCCCCCTTCATAACGTTGAAAACTTAAATAAAGGGAGGCTAATATAGGGTAAGCTGTAAATAGTAAAAATAATATAACAGCTGGCGCTATAAAAAAGTACGGTGCTCTATTCGTCTGATTCATTTTTTCACCCAGCCTTTATTAATGATCTCTAATTTAGTAAAACGAACCTTCAATCAATGGAGATTTTCGTTCATCACCACTGATTGATCGTTGAGTAAATCAAGATATTAGCGTCCGGTATCTCCTGTCTAAATGGAGTTAACTCTCCTCTCCATGTTAAGACGGGAGTTACGGACGATTATCTATAATAAATAGTGAATAAAGGGCTGGAAAATCCACCCTTTATTCCATTGACTTACTAGTTTATACGATTGTCCAGTTGATTGGCTGCTCGTTCTAACGCCTCTTCAACTGAGCGCCCACCAACGGCTTCTGCTTGGGCCGTTTCTGCTTCATCTCTCGCCACAGCGTAATTTCCAGTGTAGTTAGCGTATGGAATATCTTCCATCATTCCTGCAAACATTTCCCAAATCGGTTGATCATTAAAATAAGCAACTGGTTCTGAAAAGACCCCTTCCTCATATATCGTGTTTAAAGATGGGAATAATCCGCCTTCCATTGCGGCAAGTTGCACCTCTTCAGATGTTGCGAAAAAGGCCATAAAATCATAAGCAAGATCTGGATTTTCAGAGTTTGCTGATATCATATAGTTACTTCCTCCAAGGTTAGCTGCCCGGTTCCCACCTTCTTCAAAGGCTGGAAGTGGCATAACATCCCAATCCCCTTCCAAGTTAGGCGCCTGTTCAGTCAATGAACCAGTTAACCATGCGCCTGAAGGCGCCGTTGCCACGTTACCGTTAGCAAGCCCACCAAGCCATGCATCCCACCCTACAAGATTTTCATTTAAGCCTTCCTCATGAAGCCGTTTGACGACTTCCATGGCTTGTATAGATTCTTGAGAGTTCAAATTGATTTCGCCTTCTTCATTAAAATAAAATGTCCCTTGCTGATTCAGCATCATTCTGTAAACGCCGTCATCATTGTTAATATCAATTCCCGTTAAAGCAACATCCAGTTCTTCCCTTAACGTATGGCCTGCTTCTATGAAATCATCCCACGTTTCTATTTGATTCGCGTCAATTCCTGCTTCTTCAAATAAATCTACTCTGTAAAAAACACCTGCTGGTCCTGCATCAAACGGCACGCCGTATATGCTGTCATTTAACGTTAATAACTCTGTTTTAAATTCTGGAAATTTCTCGCCATGCTCATCGTCAAAACCGTATTCTGACAAATCCAGAAAAGCTTCTGGGAATGAATTTAAGTAACCTTGAACACGATCATCTTCTATAAGCATGATGTCAGGCAGTCCTTGTCCCCCTGCCTGAAGCCCTGTTGTAATCTGTTGATAAACATCTGGTGTTCCTTGCTCTACAATATCTAATTCAAAACCTGGATTCTCTTCAGCAAAACGTTCAGCCGCCTCTTCCAATACAGGGATGTTAATATTCCAAGCCCATGCTGTCAGAGTCTGAGTCTCCCCTCCACCATTATTATCTGTGGCATTGTCAGTCGTTTCTTCATTTCCACAAGCAGCAAGCATCATAACCATAGCAGAACACAACAAAACTGTTTTTTTCATGCTTAAAATCCCCCTAAGAAATTTTATGAAAACCCTTTCATACAAATGATAAATCCTATAACTCTATTAGTCAATACATTTAGTAAATTATTTAGTAAACTATTTACTGGTGAATTAATTCACATGAAGTGAGACCTGAAGCAGACAATGAAGGAACTATTTCAATTTAAATACGTTATAGTCACTTTATATAAGTACACAATCTCTTTTATCTATTAGACCCACGAAAAAAACGAGACAAGGCTAAAACCTTGTCTCGTTTATCATTCATTATTTAAAAAGCTTTATTATATTTACTAGTGTTTAGTGTTATACATAATACTTAATAATTTCGCCATTTTCACCGGTATACTTGATGATAGATTGACTATTATTTAAATCAATAAACAATGAGCACTGTTTTCCGTCTTTCACCCATCCCATTATAACTTCATGATCCGCTGACTTTTGTACACTGAAGTCTCCATTAAATGCTTCGTAGTCATTTCTAAAGTCGATTAATTTTAATAATCGCTGTACGACGTCTTTTTCTAGTGACGCCTCGATTTCTTCAACACTAAAGTTCTGTCGGTTTATTTCCCTTCCGTCACCGGTTTCTTCTATTTTTTTGTGATTATTTTCTCCTGCCAAAAGCCCTACATAGTAGACTTGTGGTATTCCTGGTGTAAAAAGTTGAATAGCTCTGGCTGCTAAGTAAGCATCATCGTCACAGTTAAGTACAGAATAATATGAGCACCTAATTTGATGAACATCAAACCCATCCACATCTTTATGTTCATCAGACATAATTAAACTTAAGTTAGAGCCTCTCTCCAAACATACATCCACTAATTCTTTTGCTTCCTTTGTATCAATTAAGTCATCCATATCTGGTTTAACTGGAATACCGTCATGACAGTCTAACATCGTAAACTGCTTTTCCGGTCTCGTTTCAAGATAATCGTAAAGAGCAGTACTGTTTTTGTTAATCAACGTATCTAGAATTCTATAAGGTAGAATAAAATCATATATCCAGCAGCCGTGTTCTGCCAGCTTATATTGAATCGTATAATGAGCATGGACTTCAGGTAATAATGCGATATCTAAAGAATCAGCCAGGTCTTTAATCCAATCTAAAAACTGATAAATGTCTGGTTCAACAAAGAAGCAGCTTGTACCGAGTTTTTTGATCACATATCCAACAGCATCTAATCTCACAATCTTCACATTGTTTTGTTTAAAGTTATGAAAGAAATCGTAGAAAAGCTGTTTGACTTTCTCAGACTTTACGTCAAGATCGATTTGTTCAGAAGGGTCGGTTTTCCCAAACGTCGTCCAGACCTTTTCTTCCTCTCCGGTTTCTTCAATCGTGAACGTGGAGTATGGTAATGAGCGACGTAAAAACATTTTGTCAATATCTTCTTGGACGGGTTCCCCATCTCCCCATATTTTATCTAGTGTAATAAAGTAGTCTGCATATGCTGATTTTCGACCCTTTTTTAAAAAATCTTGAAAGTATTTCGACTTTCTAGAAATGTGATTAACCATCAAATCTAACAAGACATCATACTCTTCACCAATGGTTTTAATATCATCCCAAGTTCCAAATTCAGGCTCGATTTCTAAATAGGTTAATGGTGCAAATCCTCTATCTCCCGATGAAGGAAAAGGAGGGAGAATATGCACACCACCTTGAAACGTTTTAGGAAAATAAGTGGAAAGTACATGGTTAAGAGCTTGCAAATTTCCCCCTAAAGAATCTGGATAAGTGATTAGCTGTACTTTATTTTTTAATGCCATTGTCGTGTCCTCCTAAATTCCATAAACCTTTTTTATGACAGGGAGCTTCGGCAGTTCAACAACAGCACCCTCATGCTTCAACTTATAAGCACTGACTGCTGAACCTAAATTTAACGCTTCTCTAATCGTATATCCTTTTACGATAGCCGTGTAAAATCCTGACCAAAAGGCATCTCCTGCACCTGTCGTGTCTATCACATCTGTAGCAAGCGATTTCAGCGTTATCGTCTCTTTTCCATTAGATACGATAGCACCATCCTTACCAAGAGTCATAATGACAAGCTTTGCCCCTAGTCTTAGAAAATGAGCGATGTGATTGTCATACGTATCTTTTCCAAATAACCTTTCAGCATCATCTTCAGAAGGTTTGATAATATCAACTTTCTCAATGAGTGATTTAATATAAGCAACCCCATCTTCATCTTTTTTCCATATCATTGGATGATAATTAGGGTCAAAACAAATTAATTTGCGCTCTTTTCTTGCTAAATCAATTAGTTTTTCAATCGTCTGTCTCACAGGCACCCTTGAGATAGGCCAACAAGAAAAGTGCATGATGTTAGACGCCATTAATGCCTGTTCTAACTCCGGAGTATACGATAAATACATGTCCGCATCTCGATAGAAGATAGGGGATGGACTCCTTTTACTTTTGGTTACTAATACCATACTCGTAGCACAATCCACTTCCTGAATATAGTTAGCATCCATCCCCGCTTCTTTTAAATGGTTAATTAAATACCGACCTAAACCATCCTGTCCAACAGCCGAGGCGACAATTGAATGGCCTCCTAACTTCGTGATATTCATGGCAATATTTGAAGGGGCTCCTCCAAAAAATTTATTAAACGTCTTCCCAGCGAAATCCCCATCATAGTCAACCGATATCATATCAATAAGAAGCTCCCCAACAGCCAAAACATCATTTTCTTTATGAGGGAGCTCTATTCTTTTGTCAAAATCAAACATGTCTACTCCTCCACTGAGTTAAACTTAAAGTAACTCCATGTCTCACATACTGTTAGTATGTTTAAGTCGCTGATAGCTTCCACATTATACTCTGGAAATCCCCTTCTAATAATGGGATGTTTAATCCAATATTCATTAACTCATCACCATTATAATCGTGATTAATCTCTTCAATGTGATAGCTTTTACTTTCATCTAATCCGGCAAGTTTGACCTTCTTAAACGGCGGTGCTGGTTCTGCTAATATAGTCACATAAACAAATACAGCTTCTTCTTTGTTAGGTGAAACAAATATCCATGCGGCATCATTCCCATTAAAGGGGCTTTTGAGACGATAAAAGTCACCAAATTGAATTAACGCACGATTTTTTTTATAAAAAGCCGTTTGCTGAAAAACCTGCTTTCGCTCACTCTCTGTTAATTCTGTCACATCTAATTCGTATCCAAAATTTCCAGACATGGCCACATGACCTCTCGTCTTTAACGTTGTGGTACGATGTACTTGATGATTGGGTACTGCTGACACATGCGCTCCCATTGTACTGATAGGATAAACTAAGCTTGTGCCATATTGTATCTTCAAGCGCGAGATAGCATCTGTATTATCACTCGTCCACACTTGTGGCATGTAATAGAGCATTCCCGGATCAAAACGCCCTCCCCCACCTGAACAACTTTCAAAGAGAATATGCGGAAACGCTGTTGTTAATTCTTCCATGATCTTATACAAACCAAGCATATAACGATGAGCTGTCTCTCTTTGTCGGTTAGCAGGCAAAGCGGCTGAACCGATTTCTGTCATGTGCCGATTCATATCCCACTTCACATAACTGATTGGGGCATTTGAAAGAATGCCTGTTAGTTGGTCGATAATATTTTGACACACCTCTTCACGAGAAAGGTCTAAAATAAGCTGACTACGTCCAGTAGAGCGGCCTCGACCTGGAACATGGATGCACCAATCAGGATGTTTCCGATATAAGTCACTCTCTTCTGAAATCATTTCTGGTTCAAACCAAAGACCAAACTGCATATCCATCGCTTCAACTTTTTCAGCTAAATGCTTCATACCATTAGGGAGCTTATCTTTATCTACAACCCAGTCACCTAACGAGGTAAAATCATCATCCCGCTTTCCAAACCAACCATCATCAAGGACAAACAATTCAATACCCAATTCCTTGCTCTGTTCTGCAATTTCCATTATTTTATTTTCATTAAAATCAAAATAAGTGGCTTCCCAGTTGTTAATTAATATAGGACGTTCTTTATCACGGAAATCCCCTCTACAAAGTCTTGTTCTGTAAAGTTTATGAAACGTATTTGACATGTCATTGAATCCTTTATCTGCATATACCATCACCACTTCTGGTGCTTGAAATGAGTCTCCCGGCATTAAAAGCCAAGAAAAGTCAAAAGGGTTTATCCCCATATTGACACGTGTCTGTTGAAATTGATCAACTTCAACTAAACCTAAGAAATTTCCGCTATAAACAAAGTTAAAGGCGAAAACCTCACCATGACATTCATCCGTTTCTTTTCTTACTAAAGCCATGAAAGGGTTTTGTTGATGACTGCTAGCTCCCCT
This sequence comes from Salipaludibacillus agaradhaerens, assembly GCF_002019735.1. Lineage (NCBI taxonomy): Bacteria > Bacillati > Bacillota > Bacilli > Caryophanales > Bacillaceae > Salipaludibacillus > Salipaludibacillus agaradhaerens. The sequence continues at coordinate 3,456,171 of NZ_KV917378.1, read as the reverse complement.
ACGGCTTTCTATTGATTGAACACCTTCTCTAACTGGCACTCTTGAAATGTAGCGTTCTCTAATATGGGCCCCCGGCAATGTCACAAAATCAAAATCAGCTTCATGAAAATCTACATTCATGCTAGCCGCTTTTACTATCTTCATATTTTCATTGCCTTTATTTTGTAAACGAACAGATCTTGTTATCGCATTAAAGTTAGTAAACACTGTATAAGTGACCGTTGCATGCAAATCAATGACTGTATCAGTCAGTAAAACTTCAAGCGTCCAAGCCTCGTCTTCCGTCTCAACATAAGTGGAAGGTAATCCTTCTAATGCTGGCTTACCTTTTAAGATTTTATGGGATTGGTAACGGAAATCCGTAATCGTAGAACCGTTTTCCAATTCCACCTGAAAAGCTGGATTGCGAAAGTCCGTAGTGCCATAACTAGGGTATTCTTGTGGTAACGTGTCTAGCGAGAAAGTACGATCTGTTCCTGCTCCAACAGGGTTTGGCGAAAATCCTCTATCAAAATAGCGAAGTGCATTCGAACCGTTATACTTTTCCACTTTCTTACCCCAGTACAAATGTGCTAGATAGCCACCTTCTCGCACATTTAAAATATAGCTAGTATCTTTAGCCTGTAAGTGAAACGTGTTGTCTTTTTCGTTATAAGTAATTCCCATGGCATGTCCTCCCAAATCCCTAATTAAACGTATCGAAGTTGTCCTATCATTATCCCTTTACAGCTCCTGAAGATAACCCTGAAACGAAGTGCTTCTGCAGAAATAAGAACACTATAATCATTGGTAAAGAAGCCATTAAAGCTGCCGCTGCAACTAAATTAAGGTTATTTTGATTTTCTCCAAAGAAGTTTGATAACGTGACAGTCAGTGTATGCACGCTACTATCTTGAAGGAAAAATATAGCGAATTGATAATCGTTCCATATATAGACAGATGAAATAATGAGTATCGTCGCAGTAATCGGCTTTAATAACGGAAAGACAATTCGGAAAAATAGTGTTACTGTTCCCGCCCCATCTATTCTCGCTGCTTCTTCTAACTCTTTAGGTATCGTAGATTTTATAAACCCAGCATATAGAAAAATGGTTAATGGTAAAAAGCTAGCAAAGTTATTTAATATAGCGATGGCATGAGTATTAATCAATCCCATTTGAACAACCAAGTTGTAGAGAGGTACTAATGCTGCTAACGGTGGAATTACCATGATGGCAACGAAGAGACCAAATATAAATTGGTTCACTTTAGACTTTACTCTTGCTAATGGATAAGCAGCCATCGAACCAAAGAAGATCAATAATACAGCTGCACCGACAGTTATAATGATTGAATTCATAAAAGCATTCGTTAAGTTTGCCCGCTCCCACGCATCAAAAAAATTCGCGAATGACACATAATCTGGAAATAACCATCGTGAGCTAAAATCTGTTCGATCTTTAAATGCCGTCGTCATTAATATATAAAATGGTATGAAATGGATAAGTGATATGATTAAAGCTAGAATGGATAACAACCATTTAGTGGTAGTTTTCACTATGCCTCAACCTCTTTTCTCTTAAAGTATATAAGCGCAATCAAACTAATGGCTAAAATCATAAATGTCATTAAAACCCCTTGTGTCGCCGCATATCCTGCATCTTCTCTTCTAAAGTACAGCGTATACATAAAGGTAGACATAGACTGGGATGCATTACCTGGTCCTCCCCCAGTAAGAGAAACGATAACATCAAATAACTTTAATCCGCCGATTAAATTTAAAACGACGTTAATTGTAATTGAAGGCATTAATAAAGGAAGCGTAATTTTCTTGAATTGCTGAAATGCTGATGCCCCATCAATATCTGCTGCTTCATAATAATCCTTAGAGATTCCCTGTAACCCTGCTAAATAAATAATCATGGAAATCCCTACAAATTGATACGTATTCACTAATACGATGATCCACGGATTTACACTTGGATTACCTAACGCATTAACAGGATCAAAACCAAGCCACATGATGACATCATTTAATGCTCCACCTTGATAAGCAAAAAAGAATACCCAAATGTATCCCATAATTAATGGGCTTATAATAACAGGTAAATATATAATCGTTCGTGTTAACGCTTTAAACTTAATACTTCGGTTCAAAAGTAACGCATATAAAAGCCCTATTGTTAATTGCAAGAAGGTACTTCCTACACCATATAGAAGTGTATTTCTTACAACTAACCACGTCAGCGGGTCCGAAAATAATCTCTTGTATTGATCTAAACCAATCCAATTTGAGTCCTGAGAGAATCCGTCCCAATCTGTAAATGATATTTGTATGCCATTAAGGAATGGATATATGATAAAAAGGGAAACAGCAGTAAATGCTGGTATATACATCCACCAGAGAGAGGATTCATCCTTGGAAATTTTTCTTCTTTTCTTAGACATTGTAGAATTTTGTTTGTTTATGAGCTCACTCATAATTCCAACTCCTTAATAAGGCTTTCTTTAGCATATAGCCTCATTCATCTTCGCTCGATTCTATTCTCCTTTTTTTGCTCACCACGTATTAAATACAGAATTAAAGTAGGAAAGGGAGAAAAGATTATTCTCCCCCCTCATTACGAGTTAATTAGCTTCCTCTTCATCATCCTCATTATTTTCTCTTCTTAGACGATGATATTCAGCCTCCATTATTTCGGACACTTGTTCTGGTGTAATTGATTCAGCTATAAGGTCTGACCCAGTTGTTGCGTAAACATCCCACATGCCGCCAGGAAGATAAACTCTATCAAAGTAAGGCTGGATATCAATGTGAGACCATTTTTCGTAGTATTCAGCGTAGTAATTATCTGCATCTACTCCATTGATACCTGCTGGAAGTGTCGTCCCTTCTGCCACTTTTCTTGCATTATCAGGGCGAGCCATAAATTCAATAAATAGTTTGGCTTCTTCAAGATTTTCTGAGTTATTAGAGGCCGCCATCGTATGACGCTCTCCCCCGATCCAGCTAGGCTCGTCTCCTTCATAAAACGCAGGCATCGGCATCGTTCCTACCTGGATGTCTGGATTTAGTTCATAGACATCTCTTCCAAAGGCTCCGTCTGCAAATGTAAAACCAATTAAGTTTTGCGCCATCAATTGTGCTCTTTGAGAAGGACTTGCCGTTAATGCGTCTACATTCATTAAATCTTTTTCTTTAATCTCCATCATTGTTTCAGGAAGTAATGTGTAATTTGACCAATCAAATGTGCCGTCTAGCAATTCTTCTTCATAATTATTATCCTCATCTGTGACTAATAAAGGCGTTGAGAATTGATCCAAAATTTGTCCGATCGCATACGGATCATTTCCAGGAATCCACAATGGTGAAACGTCATTATCTGTTTCATCACGAATCGTCTCCATCGCCTCTATCCACTCGTCAACTGTTTCAGGTAAGTCAATACCTAATTCCTCCAACATTGTTGCGTTATACATAATACCGTCGTTTGCTTGATTTAACGGAAAGGCGTATACTTTCCCGTCTTCATCTTTTAATAGAGGTTCCATTGACTCGTCAAAGTTTTCCACCCATTCCATATCACTTAAATCAGCTACATAATCACCATAGCGATTTTTAGCCCAACCGTGTGTATCAAATAAATCAGGTAAGTCATTAGAAGCCATTCGAACGCGAATAGAATCTTCATACGCGTCTGCTGGGAAATTAGCATCAATAGAAATATGAGGGTATTCGTCTTCAAATTCGTCAATAACTTCTTCAACAGCATTCACTGCCGTCTCTTCTGTAAGTGTTAAGTAAAGGGATAACGTGACATTCTCAGAGTCTCCATTAGCATTATCTCCATTACCACAAGCAGTCAACAAAACCATCGTTAAAGGAACAGCCAGCACTTTGGAAAACGTTTTCATTTTTATTCCCCCTAGATATTTAGTTTAATAATGAGACTATCCGCGTAATGTTATAGCTAACAATTACGGTAAATCAAGTAAACAAAAGATCTTATTTAACTAAAAAAATCTTTTATTTAAGTAAAATTATAGTTCTGTTTTAATAAAAAAGCAAGGGGTATTTTTATTTTTTTACTGTTATACTAATCCGTTACTTACCATTCTATCTTTGTTGAATTAACATAAACACGAATAGGGGACAATTAACCGTTCGTGTTTGTTAAAGGAACCACATTATCCTTTCTCACATCGATCTCACATTTTAGAAAGCTGAAAGATCGAGAAATTAGGTGGCGCCTCAACATCAGCTGATTACAAGAGCCCATCACCTGAGACACGAAGTTGGTTGGCTTATCCCTTAACACATTTAGTATAGATAAGATTAGTTTCGCTACTTCATTAAGAGATTTCCCTCACACATAACATTTCATTAATTTCTTTCTCTAAAATTAACATGAATAAAAAAAGCACATACACGCTTCTTTCCTCTCTTATGGTGCTTAGTTCACGTTTCACCTCAAAAGAATTAAGAATGTTGTGTTTTATGCGCATTTTTTAGAAACTTAAAATATACAGTTAAGCTTTACACGGTATTTCCAACATGGGGGTGTTGAGTAGTTAACGTTTCTTCTCACTTTTTTCCGCAGAACTTTCCCTTATAATTAGATTTGATGGAACAACTACTTTCATTGGTACCTCGCGCCCAGCTAATCGATCTAGCAGGAGTTTTACAGCCATTTTCCCCATTTCCTCCGTATATATTTTGATAGTTGTTAAAGAAGGTTGAACAAAGCCTGCCATATCGATGTCGTTAAAACTAACTAAACTAATATCTCCTGGTACTTGAATGTCTACTTCATGTAATGCTCTAATAGCTCCTATTGCCATGGCATCGCTTGCGATAAAAAAAGCGGTAGGTAGTTTTTCATGCTTCAACGCCTGTTTCATCGCTTCATACCCATTGCTCATAAAATAATCGCAAACTTCATAAATATAATCTGGATTAAACAAGTTTTTTTCTTTTAAAATCTTTTGATAATATATCTTTCTCGGGTCTTCCTTCTGTTTTTTATCAGTAGTATGATTAATCCCGTTTCCGCCGATAAAGCCAATTTCAGTATGACCTAGTGCTAATAAATGAGCCAACGCTTTTTGTGTGGCTTGTTCATAATCTAATACAACCGAGTCAAAGGTTTCAGAATCGGGCGAGTCATTTACAAACACCATATTTTTATTAATTTTTTCTCTCATTTTTACTTCTGTAGCTTCATCTGTTTCTCCGACTACAATCAACCCATCAATATTGCCAATTTGCATATTGCTAGCATTGCCTAAATGTACAATCTTGTTAACTGAAATACCCCTTTTGTTACATTCATTCTCTATTCCTCTGCGAATCGATAAAAAGTATGTGTCTTCCCATTCATACTCTTCCGAACACCACATCACAATCCCAATCTCCACTTCATTAACTGGCGGTTTTTTATTCTTCGTTTGTTGCCTCTGTCTGACAGGGGTATAATTTAATTCACTAGCTATACTCATAATCCGTTCCCGGGTTTCTTGGGCTACGGAAAGGTTCTTATCATTATTAAGGACTCTGGATACTGTAGCTATCGAAACATCCGCATGTTTCGCAATATCTTTTATCGTAACCACATCGTGACCTCCCATAGTACAACAAGGTAAAATTTTAGTAAATTTATTAATAGTGTATCATTGTAATAAATTGTTTACAAGTTTTTAGACATACTATGTGTGTTTGGATTGTTTCATATCTCCACAATCGGTGTACTAATGAATTACAATCCGTTCAAACGGTACAGGGTGTTTATTTTTACGAAACTCCCCAGGAGGAATCCCAACTACTTTTTTAAATACTTTATTGAAATAATTGTCATTAGAAAAGCCTATTTTTTCTGAAATCATTCTAATTGTAAAGTCCGTATTCACCAGGAGCTCTATCGCTTTTTCAATCCGTATGTTTGTGACATATTGGCCCGGAGTGGTGTTTAGTGTCTTCTGGAATATTTTGATTAAATAATACTTTGATACATAGGCAGCATCGGCAATATCCTCGATCGTTATGTCCTCGTGATAATGTTGGTGAATAAAATTTAACGCATCATTCATGCTCTCTGGAAAAGGTGATGTTGCTTTAACTGGCTGTAGCAATCGATAGCATTCCATTAAAAATGCGTAAGCTTCGGCTGAAGACATGTAAGCATCTTCAAAAGCTTTCTCAGTTGCTTGAGTATAAATATCAAATACTTTTTTTATGACACGTGACTCTAAAGGAATATCTAAAATAGGACCATGCCTTTGTGAAAGGCGGTCCCAGCAAGCTTTTGCCGCCACCCCATTTAAAGTAATGAAAATAAATTCCCAATTATGACTATGGTCCGGAAGATAGTAACAATGTTTTCCTGGTATTTCAACCATAAAAGCCTTCCTTGGAGTGAGCTTGAAGGTTGATCCGTGAATATCGATAGCCCCTTCTCCAGAAAGAGTATATTGAAAAACAAATGAATTTCCTCTTTTTCTTTCAAGGCCATGCCACCTGTATTCCGTCGATACTCTTTTTTCCAACCCTATAACATCAAGATCAACGACTGTTTCAAAACGGCCGCTTTGCCTAAAGGCAATAGTTTCTTTTTTTATATCGCGCCAATTATCCAGTGACAACATGTTACCCTCCCTTAACAACTTTTTACCATTGTAAGCGCTAATATTCCATACTAACCTTAATGTATCACATTATTTAATTTTTTTCTCTATACGATTTAAGAAACAATAATATACCAAAAGGAGTGTTTTACAATGCCAAAAATAACATTTATCGGGGCAGGGAGTACTATTTTTGCCAAAAATGTCCTTGGAGACTGCATGTTCGTTGAGGCACTAAACGGGTCAGAATTTGCTTTACATGATATCGATGAAAAACGTTTAAAAGAATCTGAACAAATGCTAAAACATTTAGCGAACAAATATAACAAAACGATTCGAATTGTTTCATATTTAAACAGAAAAGACGCTTTATCAGGTGCCAACTATGTCATTAATGCTATTCAAGTTGGTGGTTATAAACCGAGTACTGTTATTGATTTTGAGATTCCTAAAAAATATGGCCTACGCCAAACCATTGGGGATACTGTGGGTATCGGTGGTATATTTAGAACACTGCGAACGATTCCAGTCATGAAGGCTATCGCAAACGACATGGAAGAGGTCTGCCCCGACGCTTGGTTTTTAAATTATACAAATCCGATGGCCACTTTGACTGGCTTTATGCTCAAATACACATCTATCAAAACCGTCGGTCTTTGCCACAGTGTTCAGGTCTGTACCAAGGAGTTATTCGAAAGGTTAGAGATGGATCATGAAAGGATTGAAGAAAAAATTGCTGGTATCAATCACATGGCATGGCTACTAGAAGTGAAAAAAGACGGAATGGACTTGTACCCAGAAATTAAAAAACGTGCTCAAGAAAAACAGTTGGAAAAGCATGATGATATGGTCCGATTCGAACTAATGGATAAATTCGGTTACTACATTACCGAATCATCTGAACATAATGCTGAATATCATCCTTATTTTATCAAAAGTCAGTATCCAGAACTCATTGAGAAATTTAACATCCCATTAGATGAATACCCAAGACGCTGTGTCAATCAAATAAATGGTTGGGAAAAAATGCGGGAGGATATTGTGCATAATTCCGAATTAAGTCATGAACGTAGTCACGAATATGGCTCGCGAATTATTGAAGCAATGGAGACAAATATTCCTTTCAAATTTGGTGGCAATGTATTAAATACGGGTGGGATAATTTCTAATTTACCTACAAAAGCGTGTATTGAGGTCCCGTGTGTGGCAGACCGCAATGGCATTATGCCTTGCTATATTGGCGAATTACCAGAACAATTAGCTGCTCTCAACCGAACAAATATAAATACGCAACTATTGACGATTAAAGCAGCTACTACTCTCGACAAACGTCATATCTATCAAGCTGCTATGCTTGATCCACATACGAGTGCAGAACTGTCTCTCGCCGATATTACAGCTATGTGTGATGACTTAATCGAAGCTCATGGTACACACCTACCTGTTTATCATTAACTTCTTCTCTATTGAACAAGCTGAGTAACCGATGAAATTAAATAAACACCTGGAGATTACGTATTAACCGATTAGTCTCCAGGTGCTCTTTACTACTTTTACTTAATAAGTGAATTTACTTGCTTTAGTCTGTAAATCCTCAGCTAGATGGGCTAATGATTCGCTAGAACCTGCAATTTCTTCCATTGATGCTGTTTGCTCTTCTACAGCTGCAGACATTTGTTGTGTACTAGCTGCATTTTGCTGAGAGATGGCTGATAGATTTTCAATCACCGAAATTATTTCCTCTTTCTTCATATCCATGCTGTTTCCTGATTCATTCAACTGCGCTAACGTTACTTTCATACTTTCTATGGCTGTGGCCACTCCTTCAAAAGTGCCACTTGTAGCTGTGACACTTTCCGTTTGTCGTCGTGATACTTCTTTCGATTCGCTCATTTTATCAACTGCATGCATCGTTTTTTCTGCTAATTTATGAATAATAGATGTAATTTCTTCAGAAAATCTATTGGATTGTTCCGCAAGTTTTCGTATCTCATCCGCTACAACAGAAAATCCTTTACCTGCTTCTCCCGCTCGTGCTGCTTCGATTGAAGCATTCAATGCTAATAAGTTTGTCTGTTCAGAAATATTTTGAATCATGCCGCTAGCATTTTCAATTTGTTCAGTGTTTTTATTTGTTTCCGTAATAATATCATGAATTTGATCTGCCACATCATTATTCGTGGTTGTTTTATCTACAAGATCGTTTACAAGTGCCAATCCCTCATCCTTTAAACTCGTTACCTCTTCTGCAATTTGATTAAGCTTATCAAGGTAATGTTGATCTTGAACAATCAGTTTACCTAATTCATTAACTTCTCCTGCACCTTTTTCTGTATCCGCTGCTTGAAGTGAGGCACCTCGTGAAATATCATCGATCGTTTTTGCTACTTCTTCAGCTGCTTTAGCAGATTGTTCACTCGTAGCCGTAAGCTCTTCTGATGAAGAAGCCAATTGTTCAGAAGCCGTCGTCACATCCTGTAATAACTCTGATAAATTTTCTTTCATAATATTAAATCCAGTTGAAATTTCCCCTAATTCATCACGACGATTATCGTCATGGTGGCTACGAAAGTCCCCTTCACCTGCTAATTTTAAGCTATCTAAAATAGATGTAATTCTTCCTTTAATTTGTTTCGTAAAAAACATCAGTAAAGCTGTCATTAAACTTACGACAATAACAATAATAATACCTACTTGAAGTAAAATATCTGACATGATGGCATTAATACTTTCTTGGGAAGTAGCCGTAAACCACATACCGATAACATTCCCATCCTCTGCCAAAATAGGTCGATAAGCTGTTTGCATGTCGACTCCAAGAATGTCTGCTTCACCACCGTAGTTTTCACCATTTTCAAGCACATGTTCAGTCACTTCACCTTCCGCCGCCACAGAAACCGCGCGTTCATCTGCAATAATGAGATTAGTGGAAATAGGTTGACGATCGTGGAAAATAGTAATAAGTCCTCCGGTCATTTCTGCCAACTCATCAGCTAAATCGTAATCTTCGTTAATGCGATGATCCCCTTTATATAGCTCTCCGTTTTGTTCGTGCCACTCTCCTTCATATTTTTCATTAACATAATTGTAGGTTAAGTCCAAATCTGATTTTGCCTTCTCTGCTGCAAAGCTCTCAATACCACTTTTTACTGATAAAAAAGTCACCCCTAAGACAATGACTGATAGACTAATGATCGTGATGAACATTAGTAACTGAAATTTAGTTAATATTTTCATATTTTTCATATATACTCTCCTCTATGACTTTAGAACCTCTCCTAAAGTACCATTTAATCTATAAACAATTCAAGTTAATTAAACCCATTTTTGATTAAAAAATGTTAGGACTTTTGCCTTTATTTTTCTTTCATTAAATTGGAGTACGTGTTGTTTATCTTGCATAAAAAGCCTTATATATTAGGTGTCCTCACTAAATGATTGGGTTATCATCCCCCCTAACATCATTGAAAAGATAGACAATAAAAAAAGGATTCGATCATCAGTATACGATGATCGAATCCATTGTTAAGTTATTTCTAGGGTGTCCAGCAGTCATAAGCTCTATTTCTATTAATCAACGTTTATAAACAATTTGCCATCTGCCACCGCCCTTACTTCGTTATCGAAGTCATCTCGCGCAATAACTTCAACTTCTGCTCCATTAGCTTTCACATTAGACGTAGCCGTGTAGTAGCCTACATAATAACCTGGTGATTGTTCTCTCATTGGCAGTTCTGTTGCATTTCCAGTTCTGTTAGCAGATGGTAGATTCGTTAAAGGCATTCGAATGACGAATGAGCTATCGAGCCCTTCCTCTGCATGAAAACTCACAAGCACCGTCTCACCTGCTTTGAGTTCTGTATCTTCTACTGGGGTAATGTCAGATAAGACATACTTACCAAAATTAGCGTGAACCGTCAATGTTTCTACTGACTCATTACCTGCCCCGTCAACTGCTTTAACTGTTATCTCATTTTCTCCTTCATCTAACATAATTCTATGGGAAAAGAACCCTTCCTCGTCTAACTCTGCCTTCGCCCCATTAACAGTCACGTGGTCAAGATACTCATCCGTGGCACTTCCTTCTACTCTAACTGTTTCACTGTTTAGCTTATCCCCCTCTTTTGGACTGAGGATTTCCAACTCTGGCGCCTCTTGATCAAGAATAACAGTAATTGGATCAGACTCACCACTCGATCCTGATGGTGTTTCAGCTATTGCAGTTAATTTATTTTCACCGTCGTTTAGTGTGATATCAACTGAGAAAAAGCCCTTGTCATCTGTTGTTGTGTTTCCTGCTTCCTCACCTTGGTTATAAATAATCATATCAATGTCTCGTGAACCATTTCCTTCTACTGTTACTATTTCATCATTTGTCATATAGCCGTCTTCCGGTGAGGTAATCTCTGGTACTGTCACCTCATAATCAACTAATGCACGAATCATATAATTTCCTTCATCTGCTGGTGTTTGTGAGAATTCCCCTCCAACAAACTCCCAGTTTCGTTCTGAAAAAGGCCCATTTTCGTCTGTTGCCAAACCTGGCGCATGTGGATTATCATCTGTCTGAATATAAACCAAATAAAAATCACTGTCGACAATAATCCCTTCCTGACTCAAATCTACGTGCGTCCAAGATCCATCACGCAATGCTTCTGCATCAATTGGCCCAGCAATTTTCTCACCTGGGGCACCGCCGTTACCTTCAGCATCATAGACCGCTAATTGAAAGTCTGTACCGCCTGGTTGTGGCCATTCAGTATCCCAAAAATGGAGTAATCCACCTGTGAGAAGGGCTTTCTCTTGTCCCTCTTCAAGAGACATTCTAACTGCCCATCCATTGCCTGCTTCATAGAAAACACGAGCATTTTCAGCTGTTCCATCATCATAGCTAATTTCACCAGGATACCCTATAAAAGGTGTTAGAGCAATATCTGCTATTGTCATGTCATCTTCCTCAATGGTTATCTCTGTTTCATAACTATAATAAGATGGCGCCACAACTTTTAACGTATAGGTCCCTTCATATGCTTCAATAGAATAACGGCCCTCTTCATCCGATTTTACTGCTGAAATTCGAGGGTCTTCCTTAAGCATTAAAGTAGCCCCTTCAACTGGTTCTTCAGTAATTTCATTTAAAACAGCTCCCGAAACAGATCCAACACCTAGTTCATCCAACATAAAGTGTACAGCTGCTGTCTCATCAGCTTCAATGGATACTTCTTTTTCAGAAGGATGGAAACCGTATGCTTCGGCCCTTACTGTGAATTGACCAGCTGGATGTGTTAATGAAAATGCGCCACTTGCTGGATTAGTTTGTGTTCGTCGACCTGTTTCGTTCACTTTTACAGTCGCTGCAAGCGGTAATCCAGCGGTCGTTTGTTCATCACCTGAACTGTCTTTATCTTTCTGTCGCTGATCTGTTTTCTGTTCAGGAGCAATCAATTCTCTCTCTTTTCCTTTTGGTGGAACATGCTCAGCAGGGTTTGTAGGTGTTCGTCCTAAGTGCAATCCATTTGTACGTCCAAGTCCATTTGCTTTGGAGCCAAACGAGGAATACAAACTTAACCCAGAATCAATAATACCTAATTCCATTTTTCCACCATCTGTATTTTGAACCTCATCGGTTAATGATACATCATCAATATACCAACCAGACTCGGTAATAAGGAAATCAGAATACGCATTAAATCCAACAATGATGCGTTCCCCAGCATAGTCACTTAAATCAACATATGCTGATTCCCATTCATCCGATACGCCATTCACTGTCCGCACAATATCCCATGTATCCATATCATCGGTAGAGACAACGACATAGCCATAATCATAGTTTATCTCAAACTCAAACCATTCATGATACTCGAGGAAGAAGTCTCCCTTATCAGGCACTTGCACTGGGGGCAAAATCAACGTAGCGTCCATATCATCTGCATAATCACCAGCTAAGTTTGTACCATATACATGATCACCGGAATAAGCAGATGAAGGTCCAACTTTTGGCCTTCCCCATTCCCAGCTGTTGTTTTGTCCAAAACTCAACCATCCAGCCGGATAAGTTTCAAAATCTTGAACATATCCTGTCGTAACAGAGTCGTGGACCTCTACCGTATAAACGTCACTTTCAACCGTATGACCTCCAAAATCTTCAACAACCCAATAATACGTTATTTCAGGAGCTATAATGGCGTCAGCAGGCATGTTCGCCTTATAAATGCCTGCCCGGTAATCACCACTTTTTCGTTGTGTCTCTAGCTCCTTCCATTCCCCATCGTCTTCATACATTAATATAACCGATGTGACACTCACATTATCTTCCGCACTTACCTCAAGTGGAAGAGCAATTCCTTCGAACACCTCTTCAGGTGGCGTATGTTGGAGAACAGGCGGCTCAGAATCTTCTCCCTCCTGTAAAACACTACCACTCAACCGACCTAATCCATCACTAACGGCTGTAACAGCTTCATATGCATTAATAATTCCAGCCCCATACCCGTTGTTAGGGGTTTCTGGGAATTGACTGTCTGTAGCTGGTGTCGATGTCGTCATTATAATGTCTTCAAGCTCGTCCACTGTCAAAGAAGAATCTACTTGTAACAATAAAGCAGCGAGTGCAGAGGTGTGAGGACCAGCCATTGATGTGCCATTCCATCCTCCTTCATACCCTCCACCTGAAACAGCAGAGCGAATATTGACTCCTGGTGCACTGACTTCCGGTTTAATTTCGTCATATGGGGAAGGTCCTTGCAAAGAGAAACTGGCTAATTCATTATTAGCATTCGTCGCTCCTGTAGCAAAAGATTCTGGGTAATTGGCTGGATTAGCTACAGAGCCAAGACCTCCAGGATTAGTTAGTGATGTGTTACCTGCAGAGAACTCTGGAAAGATACCAGCGGCACGCCAATTTTGTACCATCGGTCGATACCATTCATCTAGCCCAGGGCCTCCTCCCCAAGAGTTATTCACGATATCAGGGGCATATTCAGGATGAGGATTCCCGTCTTCATCTGTTGGCGCAAGTATCCATTCACCTGCTGCCAGCAAGTCCATATCTGTGCCGCCATCGTCAGTAAAGGCCTTAACACCAATCCATTGAGCGCCAGGTGCTACGCCAATTTTATTTGAACCATCTTCTTCAACTCCTACCATCGTTCCTGTCACATGTGTGCCGTGATCTAAATCATCATACGGGACATCTTCTCCAACGGTAGCATCAAACCAATTAAATTCATGATTTACTTCTCCAGTGGAAGCATCAAAACCGCGATATTGGTTTATTAAAGCAGGGTGATCCCATTCCACGCCAGTATCAATCGAGGCGATGACAATTCCCGAACCATCGATGCCCATTTCCCACACATCCGGCGCTTCTATTTGCTCAATATTCCATTCTACTTCTGGGTCTGACGTTTGTGGCAATTCTGAAGGTGCATTCTCATCTTCCACGTGAGTACGAGTGGTTTCATGTAGTTCTCTCGTCTCATTGGGAAGGATTTTATCTATCTCAGCATACGATTCTAAAGCTTCCAATGTCTCTTTATTTGCTGTTACTGCTAAAGCATTCACAATATAAAAAGATTCTATTTCTTGAACATTACCATTCTCTTTTTCTTTTAATAAAAAATCTTTTACTTCAACTTGTGATTCTGTAGCTGTCGCCCGAAGCTCGGAAACGATCGCTGTTCGCTGTGCAAGCGTTAAATCTGTCGTACCAGCTACTTGAATATTATTTGCAGCTACATCCGTAGCGATTTTGTCTGTATCTACTTGCTCTTTCATTTTTAATAAGAATGTCACATATTCCTCATCATCAAATTCATCTATCAGATGATCGGCTACCTCTACAGGTGCGTCTTGATCCATCTCTTCTAAATAGGAAGTAGACGTTCCATTACTTGTAGCACTTACTATTTGCGGCATGATCATTGGCATGATAAGAACAACCACCATCATCCATATAATCCCCTGCTGTCTCTGTTTATTTCTTAGCAAATCAACCACTCCCTTTTAATAATGTGGATCTTATCACATTGTCAATTATGGCTATTCAGTCAATTCTTATGGAAAATGAAGGTTGTCATTTTGAAATGAGTACATGATGCTTGAAAGAAATCAGTCGTGGAAATGAGAATCAAAAGTAGAGAAATTAGGTAAATAGTTTTACTTAAGCTGGAGGTTAACTTACATCTATGAACACGTCATATGTGGTCCTCCCTTCTTGTTCAAACGTGTCCACAATCGTTGTGACGTACTTCTATCCAGCATTTTAACGTCAAATTAGCAAAAATTCACTATTTTCTGATAAAAATAAGTCAATAGTTCTCCTTATACAATGAAAATAGAGAAATTCTGTCATTTAGTAACGATAGTTTTATAGAAAATTTGTCTGTTATTACATTTTTGAGACATATAAGATGCATTTAAATTTAAAAAAATGTCGAACTTCCCCTACTCTAACTCACCTATGGCGTCAGGAAAGAAGTATCGTATTTCTTCTGATCAGTACACAGTGCTTTCACCATGAGAATAAGATTTTCAGCTATTAATCTCTTAAATATCAATCATAATGAAAGTGAGATCTTACCGGTTTAATTTTCCCTTGAATACAACTTCTGTGGCTCTCTTTCCTTATGTATTATTGAAAAAAGGACATATCAACATAAAAAAAACCTTTCTAACTTTCAGTTTTTGTCGAACAATTAGGTCAAAAGAACCAATTCCACTGTTGAACAAACTCTTGAACTAGAAATCAGGACTTCATTCGCTGTATAGACTAACTGTAGGAGAGTATTACATCTCAATAAATATAAACAAGCCGTCATATGTGCGACGGCTTGCAACATAAAACGCACCTAAAATCAATGGTCGTTTTCGTTCTTCCTCCACTGATTGTAGGTGCGTGAATCAAGACATGAGCGACCGTTTTCTCCTGCCTAAATAGATTTAGCTACCCTCTCTATTTTGAGCAGGGAGTTTCACGGACGGCTATTTGTGATAAATACTCTTATTGTTTCATTTTTGGATCGAGCACGTCTCGTAAACCATCTCCTATCATATTAAAACCCAATACAGCCAGCATTATAGAAAGTCCAGGAAACAACATGAGCCATGGAGCACTCTGAATGTATTGTCTCGCATCGGAAAGCATTCTTCCCCACTCAGGTATTGGAGGCTGGGCACCCAAGCCTAAAAAGCCCAGTGCTGCAGCTTCTAAAATGGCTGTCCCAAACCCTAATGTGGCTTGAACAATTATCGGTGCCAAACTATTAGGCAATATGTGTTGCCACAATATACGGCTATTTTTCATTCCTTGGGCTTTCGCTGCTAGAATATACTCTTCTTGTCTGATTGAAATGACTTTCGAACGTACTAGCCGCCCAAAAATTGGCACATTTATAATGGCTATTGCTATTAACGCATTTTGTAAAGAGGGACCAAGAATAGCGACGATAGCTATGGCTAGCAATATACTCGGAAATGCTAACATGATATCAAATATCCGGGAGATAATCATATCGAGCCACCCACGATAGAAGCCAGCAATAACGCCGAGAGCCGTCCCGAAAATGAGCGCCCCTGTTACAGCAAAAAAACCAACTTGCAAGGAAATCCTAGCGCCATAAACAATTCGCGTAAAAATGTCTCTTCCCAAATCATCGGTGCCAAACCAATACTCACTATCAGGAGAACGAAGTCGATCAGTAGCATTCATCGAATCATACGAATAATGTGTCAGTAATGGGGCAAAGAGACCTACTAAAATAAAGCTGATAATAATGAAAAAGCCCGTTAAGGCCCACTTATTTTTACGAACATGCCAATAAGCTTCTTTCCAAGGAGAAATCACGTCTTCATTACTGGAATTTGAGTACATTCTTTTCTGTTTCATTGTCACGTCTTTCATATCTCCTCTCTCCCTCACATTTCCAGTCTAATACTTAATACGAGGATCTATATAGCTATATAACAAATCAACAGTAAGATTAATTAACACAAATAACGTCGCTATGACCAAAATACCTGATTGAATAACAGGATAATCTCTCGTTCCAATAGCTTCATAAACATATCTACCAATACCTGGCCAACTAAAAATCGTCTCTGTGAGAATGGCCCCTCCAAGAAGGGTCCCGGTTTGTAAACCAGCCACAGTTAATACTGGGATGATGGCATTTTTAAACCCGTGCCGATAAATTACAGCAATCGTTCCGGATCCTTTTGCCACCACCGTCCTAATATAATCAGAACGTAGTACTTCTAACATGCTTGACCGTGTCATTCTTGCAATGATGGCCATTGGAATCGTGCCTAATGCGATCCCCGGCAAAATCAAATGTTTAAAAGCTGTCCACCACTGATCAGGACGTCCAGCTATAAGAGCATCTAACAAATAAAAATGAGTGGTGGTATCAATGGGATCGCGAGGATTCTCACGCCCAAATGCAGGAAGCCAGCCAAGTTCCTGTGCAAAAATCCACTGTTCCATTAATCCTAACCAAAAAATAGGCATAGAGACGCCAATGAGGGCAATGAACATACTCATGTAATCAAACAAGGACCCTTGTTTCCATGCACTTAAAATTCCAGCGTTTACCCCGACAATGAGAGCAAATATCATGGCGAAAATCGTTAACTCAATAGTAGCAGCCAAGAAAGGCCAGAGTTCTTCATTTATCGGGCGATTCGTCCTTAAAGATGTCCCTAAATCCCCTTGTGCCAAATCCCTCATATAAAGTCCATACTGTACAAGGTACGGTTCATTAAGCCCCAAATTTTCTTCTAAATCAGCAATAGCTTGAGGTGTTGCTTGTTCTCCAAGAATGGTTTGGGCAGGATTTCCTGGAATAAGGTGGACGATTGAAAAAGTAATGAGCGACATGCCGATTAAAACTGGAATAAGCATTAATAAACGCCTGGCCGTATAAGAGATCACCTTGTTCACCTCAATCCCTATTCATACATAGTTATCACTATTCAGTCTCATTGAAGAAGGAGCAGAGCGTTCATGCTGAAACACGCGCTCTACTCATGCTTATCAGTCAGCTAAATACACATGTGTCAACACTTCATTTGTGGAAGGATGTGGAACATAATCTTTAACGCTATCACTACCAGCAAGAACAGGGGTAGAGTGAACTAACGGAATCATCGGCGCGTCCTCATGGATGATACTTTGTGCTTCTTCGTACAGATCCGCTCTTGTCTCCTCTTCCACTTGTCGCTTTGCTTCATTTAACAGTCGATCCACGTCATCATTTTGGTAAAAACTTCTATTCCCTCCTGGTATGGCATCTCCATGAAGAAGATTACTTAGAAAATAATCTGGATCACCATTTACCCCTGACCAGCCGAGCATAAATACGTCATGCTCCCCTTGCTCTGTCCGTTCTAAATAAGTCGCCCATTCCATCGTCACTATGTTCGCAGTCAGACCAATCTCCGAAAAATTCGCCTGCATAACTTCAGCTGCCTTTTCTGGATCGTGCATGTATGGTCTTGACACAGGCATCGTCCATAGGTCAAATTCGAAGCCATCTTCATAACCGGCCTCAGCTAATAGCTCTAGAGCACGTTCAGGATCATAAGCGTAAGGTTGAATATGATCGTTGTAACCGAGATATCCGGGTGGCACGGCATTTTTAGCAGGCTCTGCTAGACCAGCGTAAAGTGTCATAATTAACGTTTCTTTATCAATGGCATAATTTAGCGCTTGCCTAACAGCAGGGTCATTAAACGGCTCTTTATCCACGTGAAAACCTAAATATCCGACATTATTAGTTGCACCTTCAAATACTTGAATGCCCGCCTCCCCTTCAAGGACGGGAACATCATCTGGATTGAGTCCATCCATAATATCAATTTCTCCGGAACGAAGTGCTGTCAGCCGAGCGGCATTGTCTGGAATGACTTGAAAAATGACCTGATCAAGCTTCGGATAACCGTCCTGCCAATACGCTTCATTTTTCTCCAATACAATACGATCATCACGGCTCCAACTCACAAACTTAAATGGCCCAGTTCCCACAGGATTTTCATTAATTAATGGTCCATACTCTTCAAATGCAGCTGGGGAGGTAATAGCGAAATAGCTCATACCCATATTTTGCATAAAGGACCCCAATGGTTCTTTTAACACAAATTGAATTTCATAGTCATTTATGACGTTTATTTCCTCAATCACGTGGTCCTCGTCACCACTGAAGCCACCGAACTGTGTCCCATAAACGCTGTACGTATAACCTTCCTCGGCAAAGTGATACTCATGATTAGGGTCAGCCCATCGCTCAAAGTTTAGTTTCACGGCGTCAGCATTAAATGGTGTCCCATCATGAAACGTCACACCTTCCCTTAAATAGAACGTGTATTCCAATCCGCCCTCCTCCATATCCCAGTCTTCTGCGAGTCCTGGACCAATATCAAACGAATTATTATCAAATTCAATTAACGTCTCGTAAATTTGTGTTGTCACACGGGAAGACTCGCCATCTGTGACACTAGCATAATCAAGACTAACAGAATCTCCTCCTCGGGCGAAAATTAATGTTTGATCTGCAGAAAGTTCATTTCCTTCATTGTCTAAGTCATTGTGGTCGTTCACTTCATGGTCGTTACTGTCATTAGACTCCATCGTTACCTCATTGTCATTATTATTGCAACCCGTAACAAATAAACCAACTGATACCACTCCTATTAACGCGGCCAGACGTAACATCTTTTAGTCCCCTTTCAGTTTCTTTTTATAATATTTGTTGAACATCTCTCTCTGTTTAATCACGTTCTAAAAGCATTCTCGGTATGATTAGACTCGTTTTCCGGGTAAATACCGTACCGGTGGCAAAAAAAAAATTTTAATCGTTAGAAATCGTCTGACTGTCATACAGGTGACAGGCGACAAATCTATTTTCAGAAATTTCTTGAAATTCAGGTCGGACAGATTCACAAATAGGTATGCACGCTGGACACCTTGGATGGAATGCACAACCTCCTGGAGGATTGGATGGACTTGGCACTTCTCCTTGCAAAATAATCTGTTCACGTTTAGCGTCTAGGTCAGGATTTGGTATGGAAGAAAGTAATGATTGCGTATAGGGATGCAACGGCTCGTTGTAAAGGTGGTCATTACTTGTGAGCTCTACCATTCTTCCTAAATACATAACGCCAATTCGATGGCTGATGTGTTTTACCACACTGAGATCATGAGCAATAAAAATATATGTTAAATTAAATGCTTCACGGAGATCCTCCATCAGATTTAAGATTTGCGACTGGATGGACACGTCTAATGCTGAGACCGGCTCGTCGCACACAATTAGCTTCGGATTTACGACTAACGCTCTAGCAATACCGATCCTTTGTCGTTGTCCCCCACTAAATTGGTGAGGATAGCGTTTTCCTTGATCGTTTGATAAACCTACTACTTCTAACATCTCACTAACTCGCTTTCTTCTTTCTTTTGCATCTCCTATTCCATGAACAAGTAATGGTTCACCTATAATTTTTTCTACTTTATGACGTGGATTAAGGGAAGCGTATGGATCTTGGAAGATCATCTGCATATTGCGTCTCATGTATCGCATCTTTCGTGGTGAAAAGGACGTGACATCTCTCCCATCAAACACGATTTTTCCAGCGGTTGGCTCTATTAGCTTTAAGAGCGTTCTTCCCATCGTTGACTTTCCACAACCTGATTCCCCTACAATACCAAGGACTTCTCCTCTTTTAACACTAAACGAAACGTCATCCACAGCCTTTATTTCACCAGTTTTCCGAGCGAAAACACCTCCCCTTGTATCAAAACACTTTTTTAAATGTTGAACTTTGAGTAAAGGTTCAGACATTTTAAACGGCACCTACCTTTAGCTTGAGTAATAGCCTTGTCACTATTAGCTCTTCAATTCTATCGTTGCTGCTGTGTCACCCATTGTCTTTGTGTTCACTTACCATTCGCTCTTCTCCCACTGATTGATAGTTGAATAAATCGGAACATTACTGGCCGTTAGCTCCACCTAAATAGATGTCGCTCTCCTCTAATTGGAAGCGGGGAAATTGACAGACAGTTATCTTTGATAAAGAAAACAACGACACTGATGGTCATCTCCCAATGACAGAAGCTTCGGCTCATCCTTCAAACAGTCATCAAGCACTTCCTCACATCGTTCAGCAAACAAACATCCTTGGATGACAGAACCTGGTTTTGGAACGTTCCCAGGAATGGAATAGAGCCGTTTTTTCTTATCAGTTAATTTCGGTAATGATCGAATTAATCCCCTTGTGTAGGGATGTTTTGGTGCTTTAAGTATGTTCCTCACATCGCCTTGTTCTACTATTTTCCCAGCATACATAACAATGACCCGGTGGCATATATCTGCTACCACCCCTAAATCATGAGTAATAAATAATATAGCTGTTTTCTCTGTCTGATTTAACGTCTTCATGAGCGAAAGAATTTGAGCTTGGATCGTTACATCTAATGCGGTTGTCGGTTCATCTGCAATCAGGACTTCCGGATCACATGCCATCGCCATCGCAATCATGACTCGCTGCCTCATCCCTCCTGAAAGCTGGTGAGGATAATCATAAATAACTTCTTCCGCTCGAGGGATACCGACTAGTTTTAACATAGAAATAGCTTTTTGAATACGAGCGCTTTTCGACATCTGTTGATGATTCTTTATTGCTTCGGTTAATTGTGCGCCTATTGAGTACAGAGGATCAAGAGATGTCATTGGTTCTTGAAAAATCATTGCAATATCATTTCCTCGCATTTGCCTCATCCTACGCTTACTTAAATTAAGAAGATTTTCTGGCGTTTCTTCATCTGAATCTTTTTTACGAAACAAAATCTCCCCACCTTTGATTTGGCCAGGTGGCTGGGGGAGAAGTCCCATGATAGATAGTGATGTGACACTTTTCCCACATCCGGATTCACCAACAATGCCAAGTACTTCCCCTTGATGAATAGTAAAACTTACATCATTTACAGCCGGAACTGTGCCTCTATCCGTCACAAAATGCGTCTGCAAATGCTTAACTTCAATAACAGGCTTATCCAACCTTGATCCCCCTATGACCTTTTTATTTAGTAACCTCTATGACAATCTCCTGCTCGTACAGGTCTACTAGAAAACTATGATAATAACCTTATAAAAATACATCATTTCACTTGACTTCTTCAAAAAAATATATAAAGCGTTTACAATAAATAATGCATATTCATCTATCTGTTGGTCCCTCAATACATATATTTGTACACTTACAGATTAAATAATAAATTTACATGTTAGTTAACGATTTCTCATTATTTTAAATGTCATATTTGAATCAATTTCATAATACAAAGATTAGCTCCTACCTCAATAGATGACCCTATTCTATCTCTTTTGCATCAGGAGCTTTATGGACAGTTATCTTTGATAAGCCCTTTCTCATCATGAGCTGTCTTTCATGAAAGTCCATTGTACAAAACTGACAAAATATCGTTTAGTTATCATTGTTTGATTTTTCTGCTGAACATCCGTTCACTTAATAAGACAAAAAAACAGATATCTCAGAAGAGACATCTTGTTTTATCAGGGTAAAGTTAATCGCTCAATCAACGAGTAAGGTATCAGATTGCTTCAACTGCTACACATATTAGTGTTAAGCATCGATATCCTTCACTTCACTACACCTATTTTTTTCTAAATAAAAACGCCGTACCTTTCATCGTGTTATAAACGAACCAAACACTCAAGGAGGCGTTTTTATTATATGAGGTTAGAATCATGATAATTGTTTATCAGCCATTCCATGACAAAGTATTAGTGTAATTTAATGCAGTCACCTTTATCACAGAAGTCCAATGTTTTTCCATCAAACATCCATAAATCATCTTCTTTAACAAAGAAACGTACGCCGTTTACAACTGTTTTCCAATCTGATTCTTCAGATGTCTCTTTTTCTACACCTAAGAAAAAGCCTTCAGCTCCTCTTACAAATAAACGAACCTCTTCTTCAGCTTGCACCTCCATATCCATTTTATAAATGTTTGCTGCTCGTTCTGTAATTTGTAACATCATGTATGCCTCCTCTAATTATATGTGATGTATTTCACAATAAAACTTAAAAATGATTTGTCGTAGGTTAACACTATAACGAGATTGTTTTGTGAACTTTTTCACTAAGTTGATAGTTATAATATAAATTAATTTAGCAAAAAATACAATAGAGTTCACAGAAGCGTCAATTTACATAATTTGGATTTATGGAAATTTGGGTGTCTCCCGTTCCTTTTATGGCCTGCTAAACTTTATCGTAACAACAAAAGCCATCCATCTGACAAAAGCTTTCGGAGGGGAATGAGAAGGATGGAAAAAATAAAAAATGTAAGATTGATGAGGAACTAGTCTGAGAATTTTTAAAGCTAATTTTAGTTTCATTTTTAGTAAAGTTACAAAGAGAAAGTTAAAAATGAGTGAATGTTTGTCTCCATGGCAGTGAACTTGAAAAAGGAGATCACCCGGAGCAGTTAATGAAAAATGATAAAAGGCCCAACTTTAAAAGGTTCCACCATCATTTTTTTGATAGTTAGAACCTTTTAAAGGATAATTTTTTCAGTTAGATTTGCCCCAGCCTTTGTTTATTATATTTAAGCACCGTTACGGCATAGGAAAAATCTTTATTCATTAATGGCTGTCCAGAACGCGTTAGTTAAATCTACCACGTACCCACTTCCACCTTTATCTTCCACATTTTGAATCATGAGGGTTGTTAATAAATCTTTATTTTCGTAGTCATAGCTAACATACCAGCCTATTTCTTCTCCATTTTCAGCTGTTTGCGCTTCTTTCATTTCTGCGGTACCCGTCTTTCCTGCCAATGAGCGACTATGTCCTGGATTTTCCCGGTGAGCTGTCCCCATTTCATCTTCCACAACACTTATCAATGTCTCATGGAGAACCAGTGCCGTATCCGCTGCCACTACTGGAGTAGCTCCCGATTGCTCACTCCCTTCCCTTTCCTCTCTTTCTTGGATTAAAATTGGCTGAATCATTTTTCCCTCATTAAGCATAATCGTATAAAGAGCCGTTAAATGCACAGGACTCATTTGAATTTCTCCCTGTCCGTAGCCTGAATCAGCAAGTAGTATTTCATTTTCGAGATCATGATTGGCAATGGTCGATGAATCAACGGGAAAATTAAATACAAACCCTTCATCTTCAAAACCAACCTCCTCAGCCCAAGCCATAAACCTGTCTTTTCCTAAATCAAGTGCTTGTCTAGCAAAATAAATGTTATCAGATAATGCCATAGCAGTTTGTAGATCCACATCAGTTTCCTGAGAATTTACGCGTGTAATTTTATAGCCTCCCCAGCTATCATCCGGCTGCCATTGACTTCCTTCTATTGTTAAAAATTCTTCTGGATCAAGTGTTCCTTCTTCAATCCCTGCCATTGCCGTAAACGGTTTAAAAACTGAACCAGGAGTATAGGTGCGTTGAAAACGCC
Source organism: Salipaludibacillus agaradhaerens (assembly GCF_002019735.1). NCBI lineage: Bacteria > Bacillati > Bacillota > Bacilli > Caryophanales > Bacillaceae > Salipaludibacillus > Salipaludibacillus agaradhaerens. Next base: position 3,432,084 of record NZ_KV917378.1, on the reverse strand, counting down.
GTTCGAATAGAGTATCTGTCTCTACCAAATCTTCTGCCCTTGGATCCGGCAATTGTAAATATCTTAAATTCGGGTCAAAGGACGGGAGGCTAAGCAACACTAGTGTCTCTCCCGTGAGGGGATCAATTACAATTGCTGAACCGGAGTCTTCACTCATAATATGTGCCATCTTTTCCTGAAGCTCTATGTCGATTGTTAGATAAATATCTTCACCATCTACTGGATCAGAATTTATTAACCGATCTCGTAAATCTCCTTCTTTAGTAATAATAGATATTGTCACGCCAGCTGATCCTCTCAGCTCATCTTCATACAGTAGCTCAATGCCATTTTTTCCGATTTCTGATGAAGAGGAGTATCCTCCCCCCTCTACTTCTTCTAATTCTTCTGCACTAATAGGTCCGATATGGCCCACTAAATGGCCCGTCATCTCACCATAAGGATATTCTCGTCCTTCAATGCGATTTAGGAGAACCCCAGGAATATCTAATAATTCCTCCACCCTATCATCACTCAAAGCTATCGTTTGCACCGGAGCAAACCAATCTGGATTATCTGGGTAACGTGACGCCATATCAATAATCTTTTCTTCCTCTAATTCTAACACTGACGCAAATTGTTCTGCGGAAGCTTCAAGGTCATCCGAACTTTCAGGAACGATACCGGCTTCATATATCTCACCATTGATCGCTAATTCTCGTCCTTCTCTGTCGAATACTCTCCCCCGATTAGGTTGCACAATATCTACGCTTATCTGATCATGAGGGTCTTCCATTCCCATCATTAGATGGGATGGCTCCCACGTCACTTCCCATCTAGACTTTTCATTCTCCTCTTCAACTTTTACTAAACGAATATTCGTTGTATAAGCCATAGTCCCAGCCACAGAGTTCATTTCTATTGTGACGGGATATTCCGCTTCTGTTAAATCGTCTAAATCGCTATTCTCTTCCTTATAATCAACTGGTTCATACATCGTCTCAATCGTTGTTATCTCCAAATCTCCATAAATCTTCTCGTACCTGTCAGTAAACTCCCAATCATAAGTTGCGATCTCTTCTTTACTCGCATCACTTAGTAATTCATGCATTTCCGAAAAAACGAGTTCATGCCATGCTTCTAAATAAACATCTAATGTCTCCTCAGGATGGGGTGGTTCTTCATTTTTACAAGCAGTTAATACTGAGACAACTGTCAACAATCCTATTATGAATTTTGTCCTTATCACAGTAAACACCTTCCAATTTTAAGTGAGTGCAACTTTATAAAAAATACTTCATATTAGTAGTATAAATTTTTCAACATTTTTCTCAAAAATAAAGAAAATATTCCCCATTCTCACAAATCTTCGTGTAAATAACTTTATTCACTAGCGATGCAGTGTTCTAGAAAACTGCTAAACAGAGAATAATTTTCCGGAAGCTTTATATGTAGAATCTCCTAGTTGTAGAATGATCGATCACGTTATCCAATGGCATCATCTTACTACACAAACGTATGAGGCCATTCTCCTAACCATTGTATAAGTTACTAGCATTTCGGCTTATAATTTAAACTTTTTCTTCTAAAATAAGAGCTTATGATCGATAGCTATTTTATAATATATCCTATATCTTAAAATGATGCCTATTTTAATAATTTCCATTGAATTGATGATAATGTACCTTTTCTTTATCGCTTATGTTGGTCATTTATCCCCTCTTCCCCGAAACGGAACCTTTGTATGTCACATTTATGGGGTAAAGAAGCTTACAACACTCTCACTCCACAAATCGTGTCCATCTTCTGTCGGCAACTGATGATCACATTCATTTCCGTATTCTATTAAATCAGCGCCTACAAAACTAGCAAGGCCATCTAACCATTTTTTCATTAATTTCATATTATCTGTTTCACATTCAGCTAAAAAGATCTATGTTATAAAAGTATACAAGATAAAAAACACCATCACACTACATTTCAGGAAATCTCTTCCTTTTTTTCTTAATTACCTTCAAGATCTTCACCCATAGGATGACGCCCAGCATTCCTCCTAAAAAGTTAAGAATAACATCCTCTACCATTCCTGATCTTCCTGGATTCAATGCTTGACGGTACTCGTCAAGCGCACTATAAAGGACCACAAAAACTAAAGCTAATAAGCTTGAGTAGACGACATGTTTAAAAAAATATGAAAATACACGATAGCTTAAAATAGCTAGAATACCAAAAGTGACTAAATGAGCACCTTTTCTTATGAAAAACTCGACAAATTCAGCAGGAGACCTCGTGTCTAAGCTGACGAGAGAGTCTCCATAATAAAAGGAAACCCAGCCAAAGTAAGAAGAAACAAAAGATAGGTTAGTGTCTAATAACATTGGTTCCACTGTCTGCTCTTCAAACGTTTGAGAGGAGGAATAGTATATTAACCCCATCCATCCTAAAAGAGGTATTAAATGATACAAAATAAATTTATAGCGCTCCTTCATCAATAAACGCTCCCTTTTATGTTATATAAATAGATATCTTTTACTCAATTCTGTTAGGAGACAATTCATTCTGATATTCTCGAAGTAATCATGGACTTCACCTACTAAAAGAGGGCAACCTCTCAATAAGGCACCCTCATTTCTCATAGTCTATCTCTTAATGAGATAATATTGCTTGCTACCCTCGATTTCAGTAGTTCTAAGCATGTTGGTTACAGTTTTAAGTCCCTTGCTCTCGTCTATTATCATCCTTAGTGTGTATACGAAGATTGCTGATTATGCCATTGAGTTAGCCAGCATGCACATTTACCTTTTCCAACATGTTTTCATTAACCTTAATATACAGGTGAGATTGCAATAGGTCACTTGTTTCCAATTTGATATTTACTAGTTCAAAATAGCAAAATTCATCAAGCGTTGTCTCTGCTATTTTTTCATATTGAGTTGGGACTCGTTCAAGATATAATTCTAATTTATTGCCTTCAGCTAGACCTTCTCCGTTAGCTAAACCGGCGATTGTCAAAAAACCATCCTCATTTACTTGTGAACAAACCGTTAATTCGGCTGATAACGTTTTGAGCATGAAGTCATCATCCTTTCTCTTACCCCTATGAAAAAGTTAAGCCGGTACCTCCCAGCAAAACTTATCGGTTATTTATTATAGCAGGCAATATTTTTAAAAGAAACAGACTTTGTATTTATATTCACTAAAACATCACTATGTTCAAATGATGTGTCACAAACTATCCCTCAGCTAAATTGGATTAAATGGGTCCTATAATTTGTTGAGACATATCATTAAAACACATAAAACTAATTAGAATCAACGTAGACTTATGACACTGACTAATAAAGAAAGCTAATAATTCCTTAGAAAAATCATCAGTTATCTCATGTAAAGGATAGTAAAGCTCTCGTACATAAAAATATGAGGTGTCAATTAACAATGTAGGTAATAGTTATAATCGAGAAACACATTGACTACCATTAAATTCCATAATGCTACAAATAAGCCTCCTCACCCTTCAATAGCGCTACATGCTATTATGACAAGATAAAATTATTCAGCCATGCATGTTATATCCTTTCCCACCTCACGTTAATCCATTATGATAGTACAGGAAATACAACAATTAACGGCTTATGATTCGTACCACAACAAACCATGTTAATCATTTCCATTTTCATTTAAGAGGTTCTCAAGTATCTGCTATACTCTCATTAAAAGTAAATGTCCTGCCATACAAGGCAGGACAAACATCATTGTTATAAAGGTTACACATCGTTCTCAATAAAATAACGTTAGTTTTTCTTGGTCACTATAACTTCATCAATTAGCAGATGTTCCCCACCCGTTTCACGAATGGAAAAAATTAATTCTGCCTCTCCATGACCAGGTGCCTCATAGTCCCATGTGATGTTTTGCCACTCATCATTCTCAACTAACGTATACTGTGAATAAGAGCTGTAGTTATTACCGTGATAACCCGGTGCATACATACCATTTCTAATTTCACCGTTTCCTTTAACCTTGAAACTTATTTCGTATGACGCTCCTTCTTCAATCCCGTAAGCATGGGAGGTAAATCGGTTATGGGTACTGCTCTCATTTATTAATTGTACAGAGTAATCCCCTGTATAAGCCTCATCAGACTTGGCGATTCTTGACCGTGCAATATTTGAAGCATCTCCAAACCACTTATTCGGCAGATTACCTTCCCACTCCTCAAATGACCCATTCATTATTTCAGCTAAAGGAGTTGTTTCACCAACAATAACAGTGAGTTGCTTCACAGCTGTATTTCCAGCCTTATCTGACACCGTGTATCGGACTTCATACGTTCCAGCTTCAGACATATCCACATTTGAGGTTACCTCTATGCAGTCTGTTAAATCACCATCAACATCGTCAACGGCTGTTACTTCCGGCAGAACAAACTCATCGCCTACCGCTAACCGAATGACTGGATCGCTATTAAGCTCATCTTTCGCAAAGATAATCTCAGGCGGTATAACATCACCCATATCGTAATCAGGGTCAATATTCGGTATCTCTAGCTGCACTATCATTGGATCATGATCGCTGGCACGCCCATGCGCCTCCATAAATTGAGAATTAATCGTCATAATATCTGTTTTTAATCCCGCTTGTAAATGCTCGGAAACGAGAATGGAATCTAACGACTGGGAACTGCCATTATAATTGTAAGTAAACTGCTGTTCTCTTGGCAGTTCATAAATGGTATTGTAAAGCATGTCATTACCTTCAAGTATTTGAAGAGGTGGCGACCATGGAAAATCATTAAAATCCCCTAGTACAACCACATTGGCATCTTCATCGTAGCTTTTTAACTCTGACACAAAATCGTGGATAATTTCAGCTATGTCCTGTCGCTGATCTCGACTCCCTTGTACCGGTGGTTGTTCCATTCCAAAAGGAGCATCATCGCCACGCTTGGAATTCCAATGATTCCCTATTACATACACAGATTCTCCTTTAAAAATAAATTCAGTCATTAAAGGCTTCCTAGACGATGTAAATGCATCATTCGTTGGTTCAATTAAACCTGACACATAATTTAAGTCTCCATTCTCGTCAATTTTAATAGCATCCGTAGGACCACCAATATCACCCTCGGCAATATGAACGCGATCCGTGCGATAAATATGGCCTACCCGAATATTTCCACCAGGGATACCTCCATCATTTCCATCAACCGGTGCCACATCGGTATAGGCATATTCAGGTCCCCCTTGAGCAGCAATTTCATCAATGAGTGTTTGATAGCTTTCACTTGCATCCGTATTTCCACTATCCACATCACCATCATTATCCATCACTTCAACGAGTGTAATAATATCAGGTGCACCTAGTTCATTCGCCATGGAATTTGCCAGTCGTTCCGTTTTTTCTTCAGGTACCCCGGGATAATAATTTTCCACATTATAAGTAGCCACAGTTAACTTATCTTCTTCAAAAGCTATCGTTGTCTCTTCTCTCCGCTCGGCATCCCCTTCTTGAAGATCCGGTAACGGGCCTACTGGTTGTATTTTGTAATTTCCGTAGTTATAGCCCACAACCCCTTCTATACTCTCTGCAAAAAAATCACCTGTCTTTGCAACCATATTTCTTGGGACATTCATGAACATAACTTCCGTATTTAACTCCTGTTCCGTTAAATAAACACCGCCATCTTCTGTCCGATTATCAAGACCCCATTCCTCAGATATGATGGTCACTTCATTATATTTCTGTGGGCCTGTGACAGTTATCTGTCCAGGGATTTCAATTAGCATCCCTTCTAAACTTTCGTAAAAATCAAGAGCATTAGCAGTGGCATCGAACATTTCTGGATCATTGATATCATAATTTTCTGGGTCCGCTAATAACACATCAGGTATGTCTCTATCTTCACCAATGATTACTGGGTCAGGTAAAGAGTTATCGCTAGATACCACATCAATGAAAGATCCGACAATTTGGGTGGTCGTTAAATCATGATTATCGTCAAAACCCTGCTCTTCATACTCAATTACTTGACCATCTACAAGGACCGAATCACCTTCTGAAACGTCATGACCTGGTCGATACACATAAATGCCTTCAGAGGTGTTCACATCACCATCAGATTCCTCGCTTTGCATGTAAAAACCGTTATTTCGTGTATAAGTCACAATACCAGGCACTTCACGCACTATCATATTTTCATAAGGAGAAACGTGACTCGTTCCTTGAATATCATAAATATTCAAGGTGCCGGCTTCAGGGAGAATCGTATATTCAAAAGTAGTCACAACACTATCTGAAAGCCCTTTTTTAACAGCAAACGCTTTTATAGTAACATCTTCTGTGACATCAATAGGTTCTTCATATTGCGTACTATTAATAGTTGGATCAGATCCATCCGTTGTATAATATATTTCTGCTTCGTCGGTAAATGTACTTAAGCGCACGGTAGACCCTGCCACAACTTCAGAAGAGTTTGGAGTTGCTCTTACTGGTTGCACAACAGTAATATCTTCAATCAAATCCTCATCAAAGCGTGGCATTAATTTCGATTCGTAAAAATGGTAATTGACGACTCCTATTATATAGTCATAGTCGGTTTCTTCCTGTACGTTTGCTGCCGATCCAAGCACGATGAATTCTCCAGTCTCATCCGTTGCCTTGTAATCATCGAAATCTCTTAATTCAGTCACACTAGCTTGTTCAACCATGACAAGCTGGGCTTCAATCATCTCACCATTCTCTTGAAAATCTTCTGCACTCACAAGCTTTGGTGTTGGAAGTCCGACCTGCTGCTCAACAACCTCTGAATTCCCCACACTAATAAGCAATTGAAGCATATCTCTAAAATGGTCTAACTCACCTGTCACTTTTATTTTATCCCCAATATCATATAAAGATCCTAAACCAGGACCTCTCAGCAAGATGCCGGCAGACTCATCCTGAACAAACATATTTGTTTGTCCACCCGTTTCAAAGTGAGCTGTTACCACACCCTCAGTCGTATAAGTGGATCCAACCTCTCCATCCCTAACTTCCTCAATGGACATAGTTTTTTCAATTTCTGTATAATCAAATTCAAGATTGACATTGTTAGCTTTTATCGTTCCAATTTCACCTAACAAATCATCATTGGTATGCACGACTGTTACGTGTGAACGATCCTCTTCAGAAACATAATAATCTGTTATATCTGGCTCAATCACGTCGTCATTGTCCAAATGAAATGACACACTTACTAATCTTTCGATTGGCAACCCTTTTGGATATGTTTTATCAAAATCAATTACAAAACTTGTAGAGTCAATATCAATGAGGTCCTCTACATGTCGTTTAGGTCCTTGTTTCCCCCCGTGAGTCGTGTTTACTGCTGCTTCACTCACTAAGTAATCGCTAGTCGTGCTTTCCACAAAACCACTATACCCTTTAACTGACGGTACAAAGGATGTTGCTACTAAAAAAAATGCCATACTCGCTGTGATTAATCGACGGACCTGTTTAAAACGATCTTTCATGCCTCTAGCCTCCTTAAAATAGTGATAATGACCTGCTTTTATCTTTATTTTCCAGAGCGCTTTCATTATAATCTGTATCAGTTATTACCGTAAACATAGGATAAATTTAATTATTCATCATACACATCTATTTTCATAGGAATAATGACTCTCTTATGCTAAATAAGAAAAACTAATAGATGATAGGACTAAGTTTAACAAGATAAGAAACTGCAACTCGATTTCTTGACACAGTATAATGGTTCTTTTTTATGGTAAATAAAGGGGATCTCTCTTGTTTAATAAAAGTTTTCCATGTCTATTTAGATTCTTTCCCTTCTAATTAGGTCTAAATACCCAAATGTATCCATAGCAGTCAGACGTATAACCAAAAATAGATCTAACGTCCAAAGTCGATTGTCATGATTCTTATTTTAACCATATTAAAAAATGACTTCTATTTTAAAAGGGTAGAATATGTTATTCATATATCATTATTCAGGTCACGGTGACAAACTTCTCAAATACTTTCATCCTTAAAACAAAAGCTTTTTTCCCTTACTAAGAGCTTGAAGGATACCTCGAAGAACAAAGAGACTAGTTATATAACTTAATAATGCGATAAAATGCCCCTTTAATCCGGACATTAGTACCCGCCTGAAGTGAAGGTCACTCTCATCATTTGAATTCTCTCCTTGCGATGCAGGAAAAAGACTTGGGACATAGTCCTAAGCCTTTTAATTACATTATTCTCTTTTTGTGATAAGGGATAGGGAGAGTTATTTTGAAACAAGTCCCCTTTTCTGAGGAGGAAACAAGAGTTAGTTTTCCATTATGAGTATCCATTATGCGTTGAGCAATGGTCAACCCGAGACCTGTGCCACTATCCTTAGATGTTAAGAAGGGGCTAAATATATTCTTTTGCAATTTTTCTGGAATTCCAGGGCCGGTATCCTCGATATAAATATGATAGTTCCCTTCATCTGCATCACTATGGATAGTGACTTCTCCCTTACCTGCCATCGCTTCAATACTATTTCTTATTAGATTATGGAATACTTGTTTAATTTGTTCCGCATCCATATAGAGTGGAATTCGCTCAATGGATAGTTCAAAAATGACATCCTCATGACCGAGAGAATCGTTGATAAGTGGAAGGATGTCGTTAATAATATCTTCTAGAAAAGTGATTTCCATTTTTGGCGCGCTCGGTTTTGTCAGCATCAGCATCTCTTCAATAATAACATTAATTCTCTCGAGTTCTTTAATTAACAAAGGAATATGAAATTGTTCGCGTTCCTTTTTTGATAATGACTTATTCATTAATGATAAGAAACCATCTATCACAGCTAATGGGTTTCGGATTTCATGAGCAGCACCTGCTGAGAGCTCCCCCACAAGAGCTAATTTTTCAGTTTGCTGAATTTTTTTCTCAAGCTCTTCTGTTTCTGTAATATCTAAAAAGTAAAAGACCTTCCCAATGACGTCATCCTGACAATCTTTTAGTTCAGACTGGGAGACGAGAAAATAATAGTCACCTTCCTTAGAATAAAAAGGTATTTTAATATTTTGATAAATTTCTGGTGAGGAAACCATATGCCAAAAAGCTTTATTCTCTGTAAAAATACCTTGCTTTATAATGTCTAGAATCGCCTCACTATCGTTACCCAAAAACTTTTTTGCTGTTTCATTTAACGATAGTTCTTCTGTCTTTTTTTCGTATGTGACAATACCTAATGGCAAGGAGTTTAAAATTTGCTCATGGTAAACTTTATCGTTAATAATCGTGTTAAACGACTCTTTTAAGCGAAGAGACATTTTATTGATCGAAGACGTTAGTGACTGAAGTTCAATCTGCCCACGGTTTTCAAGTAATAAGCCGTAATCTCCACTCGCAATCTGATCAAGCTTTCCTTCAATTTCATCTACCGGTTTTGTAAGTCCGGCACTTATTCGATATGAGGCTATAATGCCGACTAAAATTGCTAACGTCATAATCATCAAAAATAGCCAAAGCGCTTCATTAATAATGGAGGACACCCTATCAGTGTGTCCTTCTAGCGAAACTATGACGTCATCTCTTTTAAGAGTGATCATCGACTGTAGGTCTTCTAATTGTGGTAAATAACCTTCTTCTACAAGATTGGCCGCCGCTGAATAATCGTTATACTCAATTAATCCCCTCACATTGTTCGTAATAGTGAAGTCAAGTAAATCAATATCACGCTTTAATGAATGAAGTGACTCAGGAACCTCACCGTGAGCGTCACTCACTTTTTCTTCGGACTCACTCTGATGTCTTTCATACGTTTCTAAAAAACCACAACAAAAGTCTGTATTTAATGCTGTCTCAATGATATATTCCTTAGACATCAATTCTTGTTCCCAATGAGATAGCCAAAAATGTTCAGGTAAACTATTGTTACTAAGATCATCACTAATTCGATTCATCTCTTGTAATGATTGAATAACGATGATGGAAAAACTACCTAAAAATATCGTAATGATCAGGAGAACAGACAATATTTTACTTCTGAACGTCATTTTACTAAACCATTCTTTCATGTCTTTCTCCCCTCAATCTTCTTCAAACAATAGTTGTCCTGCATTAAATTTTTCAATTTCTCTCATGATATAATCAACTTCTTCGTGAGAGAACATCGGACCCAAAGGTGCAAGTTGATAAACACCATCTTCCTCAGTTAATTCGTTAACCCCTGCTGTAATTCCTGTTTCGCTAAAATAATCATTCATAATAGCTATATATGCTTCACTTACATTGTTAAGAAGGCTTGTCAACACAAGGTCTTTCGCCATATACGATTGGTCATCTAGATATCCAATAATATAGACGCCTTTCTTTTTCGCATATTCAATGACGTCTTGATTAAATGCATTCCCTTTGGAATAAATGACATCGACATCTTTTTGCAGTAATTGTTCCATAAGCTCCACAGCTTTTTTTCCATCATCTCGACTGTTTACTACTTGTGTATGAACTTCCACCTCTGGTGCATAATGAGCTAAACCTTGTTGAAATTTAGAATGTCTTTTATCTTCTTTTGTAGATTCAAGCACCCCAATTTGTTTAGTTTCAGATTTCATAGAGGCTGCTAGAGCTATAAAATATTCTAAGTTTCTTTGATCATACGTGTACACAGCCTGATTTTTGTGTTTGCCCATTCCATGAAGCGTGACAAAAAAAACGTCAGGGTACTTCTCAGCTAAATGAGTGAATGTCTCGGAAAATTCCCTTCCGTGACCGATAAATAAGGTCGCCCCTTCTTTAATCAGTTCTTCTGTTGCCTCTAACATCCGGTCTTGTGTATTTAAATCACTGACTAATACAGTGGAAATATCAAATTCTTCTTCAATTTTAAGTTGGCCTCTATAAGCAAGACTTCCCCAACTTTGATCTCTTATCTCATCAGAAGTTAGTATGGCTACTTTCTGCATAGATGAATCTTCTATTTCGTCACTATTCTTCCCAAATAATATATCGCTAGATTGATAGAGCATGACAAAAATAAGCACAGCAGCCACGCATAAAGAAAAGATTAATATGTTTTTAGGCTGACTGTCTATTTTACTCATGAACACTATCCCCTTTTTATAGAGCTAGATAATTATTAATGAAAAAGGTAACATACTTTATCCTAATAGCCATATCACAATCTGCTGTGTCATTAAATGTGTGATGCACGAAATCTCTGCACGTGTAGAGGGGATCATAGATCACACGTTCTTAACTTCTCAAATTAGCCTCTTCACAATAATGTCTTTAAGCCTATATGTGGATATCATCTTACTCTAAATACATGATTAAGAACTAGTTCTATCTTACATAAATTTATTTTGAAGGTCTACACATTTAACCATCACTTTCTAGTTATTTCGACAAAATACGACTAAAACTTTAATTATTCTTCTAAAACAGCTATAAATAGTCGGAAATATAATAAAGAGGCTTATTATAGGAGGTGTTGTAGCCGTGATAAAAAGAACCTCCAATCAGTGGGCACTTTCGTTCTTCTCCCACTGGTTGGTAGTTGAGTTAATCATGTGATAAATCGCTGGATTAGAATGCTTTGCACGAGAGGTAATGCATGATTTATAAGCGTTACAACGGATGTTTTCAGCGAATAATAGTAACCTTAATGAGGAGAAGGTTAGCAAACTCACTTGCAACGCTTTGGTTGTATCGTTATTGCCACACATTATGACTCATTCTCACTACTAATGGACGCTTTGCGTGGAACTCGTCTTCAATTCATTCTGCCTTTGCAAAGCTCAGCCATAATGGATTTTCAGACTTCGCTTTTTTCCACAGGTGTCACCACTTTCGTTCAAATTCTCTGTTTCTAATGACGAACATTTTATATAATAATCGTTATATGAGCGTGACATTGCATTATGACTTTCACCCATCCATTTAAGACATTATAAAAACAGATCGTCTCTTTCTATTCCCAAGACGATCCGTTTTTATAAGATTTTTATAATCGCTTCTTATCCATTTCTCTCGCACGATCAAATGTTTTTGTGATTTCAGGTGACGGTGGTGCACTAAAATAGCTAAATAAAATAATCATGATGGAAGAAATGAAAAACCCTACGACTAATTCATATAGTGAGAAAAAGCCTGTTTCTGCTTTCAAAAAAGTAATCCATATAAACACGGCTCCTCCTCCAGAAATCATTCCTGCTAGAGCCCCATTTCGTGTCATTCGCTTCCAAAAAAGTGAGAATAGAATGAGAGGTCCAAATGTCGCTCCTAGACCAGCCCAAGCATTCGCCACAAGATCTAAGACGGTACTGTCAGGATTTTGTGCCAATATAAGTGCAATAATCGCAATAACTAAGACGCCTATTCGTCCTACAAGGACAAGTTCCTTATCACTTGCATTTTTTCGAATGATTCCTTTGTAAAAATCTTCTGCAAGTGCTGATGAGGAGACAAGTAGTTGCGAATCAATCGTACTCATAATAGCAGCTAATACAGCGGCAAGTAATATACCAGCTACGATTGGATGAAATAATACTTGTGTGAAAGCAATAAAGACCGTTTCTGGATTTTCAAGTGGTTGGTCAGCAAAATAAGCAATCCCTACAAGACCAGTCATAACTGCCCCAAACATAGAAAGGAGCACCCATGAGATACCAATAGCTTTTGCTTTAGGTATCTCTTTCATTGATCGAATCGCCATGAAGCGAACGATAATATGAGGTTGACCAAAGTAGCCAAGTCCCCAACCTAATAAGGAAATAATCCCTATGGCACCGACCCCTCCCATTAAATTAAGGTTGTCTGGATCCATGCTTCTTATTTGCTCAAAGGTTGCACCAAAGCCGCCGTAATCTACAATAGCCACAATCGGTATAACGATAAGAGCTAAAAACATTAAGATGCCTTGAACGAAATCTGTCCAACTTACAGCAAGAAAGCCTCCCATAAACGTATAACCAATAATGACGAGAGCGCCAATCCACAACGCCAACCCTTGATCTAGTCCAAATGAGTTCTCAAATAATATAGCACCTCCCACTAATCCAGCGGATGTATAAAACGTAAAGAAAATTAAGATGAGCAATGCCGATACGATGCGTAACGATTGAGACTTATCAGCAAATCTATTCTCAAAAAAGTCCGGTAGTGTAATGGCGTCATTCGCTAATTCTGTATAAGCTCTCAGACGTCCCGCTACAAATTGCCAGTTGATAAATGCTCCGATTCCCAATCCAATAGCAATCCACGCTTCAACAAGCCCACCTGCATAAAGTGCGCCGGGAAGCCCAAGCAATAGCCAGCTACTCATATCTGATGCCCCAGCGGACAATGCTGCTACCCCTGCTCCAAGCTTCCGTCCTCCTAGTACATAATCTGATAAATTCGTTGTCAATCGGTAGGCGATTACCCCTAACGCCATCATAGCCACGAGATATACGATGAAAGTAATAATAATTGGTGTTAAATTTTCTACCATATGAGTTTAGCCCCTCTCCTTTTAGTCTGGCTGTTTATGCCTCTCTTCAAAGTTCTGAATATTTTTTATAGTCTGATTATAATTTTTTTTAACGACGTTGAAAAGGGCAAATTCTTTTCATAGTGTCATTCAAAAGGGGGTTATATGGAAAAGGGCTGTCAAATAGGTCCCTTTACTACGAAACCTTTCACCTCCAGCGAACTAATAAATTTAAATAGTCATCAGACGCCACAAAACATGCCTATTGCAAAGAAGCGTTACACTTCAGTTGAACCATGCTATTAAACAGGGAATAGCTCCTTAATATTCGCTTTAATAATCTCCACATATTCATCATTATCCATAATTTCAAAAGTTAATTGTGCTTTATATAAATGAACTCCTGACTTTTTTAATTGTTTCATATGAAAACAGTTCATGCCAGCTTGAAAATGCAACTCTCCCAATAAATATAAACTTTCTAATTGTGCACAGAGGCGGATGCCATTTTGAGCATAGGCAAATGAATCACGGTGTCTACCAAGTGCCGTTAACGATTTTGTTAAGCCATAATAGACTCTAATTTTTGTTAAATCCATTTTCTTTTGACATTTATGCATTTCTCTCAGTGCCTGCTCATAATATTGAACTGAAAGGGTTAACTCTCCCTCTTCATTGAAAATAATCCCAATACTATTGAGTATCTCAATTTCAGTTGCCGAATAAAGAGTTTTCTCTTTTGAACGAGTTAATTGTAAAGATTTTAGCAGGACATCAAGAGACCTGCGGAATCCTTTCTTTAGATAATAACTTGAAATACCTTCATGCCACATTAAAAATTGCTGATGCTCAAGGGAAGAAAAAACGGCATTTCTTTTTTCACTATTCACTATATCATAAACTGTCCGATAGTCTTTCAATCTAATAGACTTTCGTATCTCGTTTTTCACTTCGTTAATGTAGTCAAATCGTTTGTAGTGGGCCATATTAAAGAAATCATTTATATCAATTTCTAGCTTTTTCGCTATTTGGTAAAGCGTCGTACTTAATGGTATGACTTCCCCTTTTTCGATTCGACTAATTTGTGCTTGAGAACAAATACCGTCAGCCAAGTCTGTCTGTGACATCCCTGCTTTTTCTCTGTACATCTTTATATTTTCGCCTATTAACTCATAATTCATTATCAATTCCCTCCTAAATTAATAGTTAAATGAGAATGCACCTTTGGAACTTTAAGCAGCCTGTCAAATTGTAGATTAGATAAAGGGGGTGACATAATGAAAAAATATTTTATGGCGTTAGGTGTTGTGACGATACTACTTGGTGGAATTGTTTCATTTAGTGGAGGAGACGCTTTTGCGGTAAAAGATTTACCTAATCAGCACAGTGTACCAGATTCTTTTTAAGTTCAAGAATCAATAGGGTCAAAGCTCATTTAGCTTTGACTTCTTTTCTTTTTGAATTAATTGAACGCCAATAAAATACGAGGAATAAACTATTTTCTCAGCAGCAGAGGTTACTAACTTCTTAGTTGAAAACAATATCAGTTTATAACTACCCTCTATTATACTATATTAGAAATAATTTGAATTCAATAAGACGTGGTATTCACTCTTTTCTCATAAAATCTACAACAAGTATGAAGAAATATCTAAAAAAATATGTATAGACGTATAAAATAAAAAACGACATCTAGTCACTTTAAAAGAAAATGCTATGTTAATTTCCCTTTCACCTTGCTAACAGTTTCTATCAACGCTTTTTTATTACTTTTAAACAAAAAAAGTTGCAGAGATCATCTGCAAAAAGGGGGGGCTTTATTATTTCCAAAAGATGAAAGGTAATTGGTCTAAACTCTCCTGCTCTTTTTGCCGCCTTAAATACTGAAATCTACAGAACATATATACTCCAATGACTACTGCCATACTTAACTCTTCTAAAATCATAACAATTATGTGATCAAAGTAGCGGAGAATGGGTGCTTTAGTGTCCGTGTCAGTCATGGCCGGTAATTGATACGGATATACATTTTGTAAATGGTTATTAGAATTCGCGACTGTCTTACTGCTTCCAGTATGCACATATACGTCTCCCTGCCTGCTAATAACCACTGTTTCACGACTGTTCTCCTGCCAACGTCCAAAAGAAGGATCTCCATACACATCTTTCTGGTTGTTCATAGTCTCTAACTCACTTCCGCTGTCAGCTTGTAACAAAGGGTCCTGAAATCTCACCGAATGAACATCTGGAATGTTAGTCGTCACCTGAAACACATACAATGACACAAACAATACCCCGACGAACACCGACAGCCTCTTGGCCATTTTTAAAACCTCCTTTTTAGATTGGTCTTCATCATAACGCATTTTGCAAACCAGTGTATTGGCCTCTATTATTCTTGAGAGCTTATCCACTTGTAAATTTAGCCATTTTCTTTATTTAGCTCTTACAATATACGTCTAAGAATAATAAAACCGAACTTCAAGCAGCGGACATTTTCTTACTCCCCCATGATTAGGCGTTGAGTCAATCAGGACATTAGCGTCCATTAGCTCCCGCCTAAATTGAGTTAGCCCTTCTTCCTATTTTGTGTCGGGAGTTAGCTGTCAAAAAATAAACCCAGAGGATTTTTCCTCTGGGAAGTATCTTGGTATTCGCCATATTTTTAATACTTATGCAGATTTCAAGGGGCGTAACTCCTTCTCTTTTCCTAACCAACTGGCAATGATAAATGTCATGAAGGAAAAAATAACAGGGAAGACGACCGTGTGCACACCCAACATGTGCGGGTAAAGGTTATGAATACATGCATAGCTAATAATCCCTGTCAGCATAGACGTTATGGCACCGTACTTATTAGCGCCTTCCCAGTAAAGCCCCATCACAATTGGCCAAATAAAAGCGGATTGCAATCCTCCAAAAGCAAATAAATTCATCCAAATGAGTAAATCAGGCGGACTGAGGGCCGCAGTGAAAATAGCCACTCCTAGAAGAGACGTCACCCATAGGCTCATACGCCTTACCCGTTTCTCTTCCGCATCTGGGTTTATGTAATTTAAATAGATATCTTTCACAACTGCTGAACTGACAATGAGTAAAAGCGAATCCACTGTAGACATAATAGCAGCCAAAGGGGCCGCTAACACCATGCCCGCCAACCAAGGTGGTAGAACTTCCATTGTGATTAATGGCATCACTTTATCAGGGACGTCAATGCCTGGCATAACAGGTCTTGCAAATACACCAATTAAATGCATACCAAGCATAATAAATCCTACGACGCACGTACCAACAATGAGAGCTCTATGCATAGAACGGGCATTTTTATACGACATAGCTCTCACTGCGACTTGAGGTAAAGCTAACACCCCTACACCAACTAGAATCCAGAAGGAGGAGACATAAGCTGGTGTTAAGCCACCATCATGCCCAAATGGGGATATTAGATTTGGATTTTCTGTTGCCAAATCAGTGATAATGGCAGAGATACCGCCTCCCGCCACAATGGTACCAATTAAAATAATAAGTGTGCCAAACACCATTACGATGCCTTGGATCATATCCGTTAACGCGACCGCTCTAAAACCCCCGATTATGACATAAATTAGAACTGTCACTGCAAATATAAATAATGCTGTTGTATATTCTAGTCCTGTAAGTGATTCGATTAACCTGGCACCACCTACCCACTGAGCCACCATCGCTGAAAATAAAAAGATAATGATACTTGCTGCTGATATAAAAACAACGCCACGGCTATTTGCATAACGCATCCTTAAAAAATCAATTAACGTTACCGCATCATACTTTCGCGCATAAATAGCAAATTTTTTTCCCAGTACCATCAAAACAAAATAACCTGTGGCTACTTGTGCCATTGCAAGAAGAACCCAACCTAGTCCTTGAGTATAAGCAGCTCCAGGTCCCCCAATGAAACTACTTGCACTTCCATATGTCGCTATCATTGTCATTGCAAGGACAAAGCCACCTAACTCTCGGCTACCAAGAAAATATTCATGTAAAAACTGATTCGATTTCTTTACAAATCGCAATGACCAAAATCCCGCGCCAAATATTATAAAGAAAAAAATAATTAATGGTACTACAACTGCCCAGTTCATTCCTGTCCTCCTTCTGACTCATTCTCTGATTGGTTAACCTCAAAAGGGACGTATGTAAAAAAGTATTTGACAACAATTATGACTAGTATTACCATCACTACAAATCCAACGATACAGCTATAAAAAAACCACGCTGGGAAACCGAACACATATGTATACTCTTCCACAGAGCCTGAGCCAAGCCCATAAGCAAACCCGTACCACCAGCCAAAATTTATTAGAACAACTCCAACTCCTATTAATGCTTCTCGATTCGCAATTTTAAAACGAGGATCTTTTTGGTTACTATCACGACTCATCGTACAACCCCCTTCTCATAACTTTAGCCTTCGTTAGACATGACCCTTACACGAAACTCTTCTATGTTTTTACTAACTCTCAAAACATCCAGACAGCAGAGGAGCCTTTACTTAGAATAGGATTAGGCGTCCGAGTGTCATCGTCGTTTCTCTATTTTAACTCATTTTAAAATATAATAAAGTGACGTATTACTCCTACATCTTTCAACATGCTACCCGTATCTCTATTAAACAGATTTTCGCACTCGTCATTACTGGAGAATTTTCTCTCCCTTGTGCTATACATACAAAATAACAGATACCCATAAAAGGGCATCTGTTATTAGTTATTGACCCAAAATCAACCTGTATTCATGAGTCCAGCAGCAACACCACTAATGGTGAGCAGTACTTCTGTCAGTAATTCATCTGATTTTTGCCCGTTCGAATCTCTCATCTTTTTAATCAGATCCACTTGTAAATAGCTCAACGGATCCACATAAGGGTTACGTCGATACACAGATTCTTGAATCGTTGGTGTATGCCCCAGTAAATCAACATTTTGGGATATTTTCAATAGGATGTCTCTTGTACGATGATACTCATCCTTAATATCATTAAAAATACGTTCACCGATCGCTTTATCTTCTACTAATCCAACGTATTCCTCTGCCGTTTGTAAATCAGCTTTCATAAGCGCCATCTGAAGATTATTAATTGTGGAATGGAAAAATGGCCATTCAGCGTACATTTTTTGTAAGACGTTAAGGTGATCCTCACTTTTAGCAGCATATGCTACTAAACCAGTACCAGAAGCATACCATGCAGGAATATTTTGTCGGCACTGCGTCCATGCAAATACCCACGGAATCGCTCTTAAGTTCTCGAATTTATCACTATTTTTCCGCGCCATCGGTCGTGAACCGATATTGAGTTCTCTCAGTTCATTTAAAGGTGTTGTCTGTTTAAAATAGGTTAAGAAATCTTTATCATTAAATACAAGCTCTTGATATTTTTTTAGGGAATGTTCTGAAATAATTTCCATTGCTTCTTCCCATTCTTTCTTTAATCCTGTTACTTTAACCGTCTCAGTATGAACTTTTGACGATGAGGAAATTAATGCTGACGCTGCTTGCTCAAGATTACGGAAAGCGATATCCCCTAATAAATAACGGGAGGATAGAACTTCTCCTTGCTCCGTTATTTTTACACCGTCTCCTAATGTTTCTGCTGGCTGGGACACAATACTTCTGTTCAATGGTCCGCCACCACGGCCTAAGGACCCGCCTCGACCATGGAAAAACTTTAGACCGATATCAAATTCCCGCGCCATATCATGAATTTCCTGTTGAGCTTTAAATAATTTCCAATTAGCTGTTAACGTTCCGCCATCTTTACTCCCATCGGAGTAGCCAAGCATGATTTCTTGATGATCTCCTCGTTCACGGATGTGATGGCGATAAACATCCATATTAAATAATCGTTTCATTATTTTCGGACCAGCAATGAGATCATCAATCGTTTCTAAAAGTGGTGCCACAGTGATGTTACTCTCCACCGTCCCATCGGCATGAAGCTTATAAATTCCTGCTTCTTTTGCAAGAACAAGCACTTCAAGCAAGTCACTTGAAGATTTCGTCATACTAACGAGATAGACTTCTATTGCTCGGTGACCAAATTCCTCATGCGCTTCTTTAATGAGTTTGAAAACTTTAAAGATTTCTTGTGTTTCCTCTGAATAATCTTCATTTAACAGCATGAGCGGCCGAGGATCTTCTAATACTTGTTGCAATATTGACAACTTCTCATCTTCGGAAAGAGAAGCATAGTTATCGCATATCTTAACAACTTTAAGCATTTCCGCAATAGCTACTTCGTGTTCACCGCTATGGTTTCTCACATCTAATGTGGCAAGATGAAAGCCGAATAATTCTACTTGTCTAATTAACTTAGCCAACTTTTTCAGCTTATGACCTTGTTGCTGGTGGCTTAGGGCACTTTTTTCGATAAGTTGTAAATCTGCTAGCAAATCTTCCGCTTCGGAATAGCCATTTTTGGAATGACCTACTTGACGAAGTCGCTTTAGTATAATAGCAAATTTACGACGGTATATTTCAGACTTAATCGGCCAAGTTTCCGTTTTCTTCAAATAGGTCTTCTCTTCTTTCTCCACTGTTGAGATTAACGTTTCGTCAATTTTTACACGTGCTGAGGAATGACTGAAGCGTCTCATAAGATCAATTAATGCTTCCTCATATTTTTTTAAAGCTAATTCTCGCTGAAGCTTTAACGTTTCCCACGTTACTTCAGGGGTTACAAATGGATTGCCATCCCTGTCCCCCCCAATCCAAGAACCGAAAAAGAGAAAATTCGGGACACGCCACTGGTTACCAGGAAAATAGTCATCCAGTTGATCTTCTAATTCTGTATGAATCGCAGGTAATACATCAAACAGTGTTTGATCAAAATAGTAAAGGCCATTTTTTACCTCGCCAATAACAGATGGTTTTCTGTGCCGCAATTCATCGGTCTGCCATAAAGCCGTTACTTCATTGACAAGACTTTCTTCTAAGTCATCTCGTTCTTTACGAGTTGGGAGTGGGCTGTCTAATTCTTGTAAGATCTGTGAGATTCGCTTTTGAATTTCCAATACCGTTCTCTTAGAAGCTTCTGTAGGATGAGCAGTCATAATGAGCTCTATGGACAAATCATCTAAAATTTGTTGAATGACTTCTGGCGTATGATTGTCATCTTTTAACGTTTTTACAGCACTTTCAATTGAAATGGGCTGTATTGTACCATCTTCATGCATGCGATACTGTCGTGAACGTCGAATACGATGGTTTTGTTCTGCAATATTAACGAGATGAAAGTAAGTTGAGAAGGCTCGAATCACATCTTGTCTCGCTGGAGATTGCAACCCATTAATTTTCTCTTTTAACCCTTCATATTGTGATTGATTAAACTCTTCACGTAAACCTTTTGCCATCTCTCGGATTTCCTCAACAGCTTGGAAAAGCTCTTCTCCTCCATGATTAGTTAAAACCTGTCCTAAAATGTTGCCAAGCTTTTTTACATCATTTCTTAAACGAGCGTTTGGGTCTTTTCTGTCAACCATTTTATCATCCTCCTGTATAAAAACCTCACTTACTTAGATTAGTAAGTGATTTTGTAAGCGCATGACACAATGCATGCTGAGAAGTGCAATTGAATGTGGCTGCCGTATAACTTTGTAAGACTCGCACCTTTAGCTTTCCTGTTATAATGTCAGAAAATCCTTCAAGTTAAAAATCCCGCACTTAATGTCATTGTAAGTGGGACAATTTGTGTCATCTTTGACATAAACTGTCCCACTCACAACAAAGAATCCCGTGAGATTATGTTTAATAGTACCAAACAATATGCGGTTTAATCAATTTTTTCTAACTTTTTTGTCTATTTATAGAGGGTTTCAAAGGGACAGCTAGCTACTTAGAAGGCCTTATCTTTAAACATAATTCAAGTCAGTATGGTAAATTTCTCTTCAACTTATCACGATTACCTCACAAATAATAGGGACTAAAGTATGTTATATTTAACATATATTTATATATCAAGTAACAGCTTTTTTCTCTTTCTTATATAAGAGAGTCGTAAGTCAAATCTTCTTGTTTCCCCCTCTTTGTTCTAACGTTTTAAAAACTCTCATTAACCTTTAAGACGAATATATACAACGGTCACTTCGTCCACTTAAAAACACCAACCGCTACATAACATTATAAAAATCCTTAATTGATCTTTTCATTTATAACTCACCTCCTTTGATAGAGGATTTTCCACGTTTTCCTCTAACCATTTCTATTCAAGTAGTGCTTATTAATATAAATTTCCTCAAAACAAGTAAAAAGGTATTAGACATTTGTACCTCTTTTTCATATATAATAGATCGAGTAATATAAAAAATGAGTATATAAACTAATATTATTAAATTAAATTAGGTCATTATGACTATTTATTAGAATAGGAGGGATACATCATGAGACGATATTTACATTCGATGGGCAAACCTCAATCTTTACATTTCGTCTATTTAACATCTTATCCAGTAAAAAGGCAAAATGAATTAAAAGAAATGAATATCCTTGATTTAATACAAAACCCTATTATTTTTGTCATGAGAGGGCCGATCGATATGAGAGGCGTCTTTGAACTATTAGGAAAGGGAAATGGCATTATTTTTGATTATGAAAAAGTTCGCTTGGAAAAAACACTGCCTATTGCCGTCAATATGTATCACTCATTTATCTCTCCAGGCATAAAAAAATATATTAAGCCTGAATTCGAAGAGATAAAATATAAAGGTAAACCATTTTCCTGTCAGCTAAGCTACAAAAGCTTAATGGTGTGGCCCTCCACATCTCCCTCTCTACGAGACATGTTAATTAACAAAACTTATACAAACATATCAGCTAAAAAAACATGTCTACATCATGAGCCTGCGGCATCACGTAAAAAGCCCAATCCCTAAAGTGAATGGGCTTTTTACTAATAATCAACTTGTCATTCATCTCGTCTTTGTAGAAGATATCGTGTAATCGCTTTTTCTATTTCAATGATAACAAATACTGTCATGCCCATTAAAATTGGCACAATCCAATAGATGATGTCCAATGGCTGCGTACCGAATGCCACATTCATAAATGGTAAATACAACAAAGCGAGTTGTAACAAGATAAGAACGCCTGATACGAGAAAAGCAATTTTATTTTTGAAGAAATTTTTATCAAAAGCAATGCTTAATTCATTCCTACAATTAAACAAATGAAACATTTGCATCATGACGATGGTGTGCAAAAGCACGCTATTAATCATATTGTTATCAATACCACGACTTAGCAATTCTACATTTAAAAGTAATGTACCTCCTCCAATTAACAGGGAAACGAAAATGATTCGAAAAATGTAATAGGAGGTCAGCAATGGTGTTTTAACCGGTCGTGGAGGACGTCTCATGGCTCCCGCTTCCACAGGCTCAAAGGCAAGAGCTAACGATACTGTTATGGCGATGACCATATTTACCCACAATATTTGGATTGGTGTAAGGGGCATCATCGTGCCGAGAAGGATACTGGCCATAATGAGAAAAGATTGAGCCCCATTAGTCGGTAAAATGAATAGAATGGTCTTTTTTAAGTTTGCATAAACGCGACGCCCTTCTTCTACTGCACCGACGATTGTTTCGAAATTATCATCTGTAAGAATCATTTGAGACGATTCCTTAGCCACCTCTGTCCCTTTTATCCCCATTGCTACACCAATATCAGCTCGCTTTAATGCTGGGGCATCATTAACCCCATCTCCAGTCATGGCCGCAATTTTATCATGGTTTTGCAAAGCTTTAACAATACGTAATTTATTATCAGGACTTGTGCGTGCAAACACATCATAAGTCATTATCGCCTCTGACAATTCTTCGTCTGACATAGCATCTATCTCTTTTCCTTCAAGACCCTTCTCACCATCTCCTATCCCCATTTTTTCGCCAATGGCTAATGCAGTATCTTTATGGTCTCCTGTAATCATTTTCACGTTTATTCCTGCTTTTGCACACTCTTCAATCGCCTTAATCGCTTCTTCACGAGGCGGATCAATAATACCTGTCAACCCTAGAAATATAACGCCCTCGTCCAAGTCCTCATGATGTATTTTAGTCACATTATCAGAAACTTTTTTATACGCAGCACTTAGTACCCTTTCTCCCTTTGTTGTGCGCGCTTTTACTTTCTCTTCCCAAATATCTCTATCAAAATTGTCATCACTTGCTTCAGCCATTTGGAAAAGGCGATCAGGAGCCCCTTTAATATAAATATATTTCCCTTCATCATTTTCCGTTAAAACAGCCATATATTTATAGTCAGAATCAAAGGGGATCGTCGATAATATGTCACCTCTAGGAATATGATTATCTGCCTTTTCAGCTAATGTTAACAAACATCCTTCTGTCGGCTCACCTACCACATACCAACTTCCATCCTCTTGTTTTAAAGAAGCTGTGTTACACGTTTTCATGACCATCAATAGCTCTCTTAACGCAGGATGATCATTCACGTCCACTTCTTGATCATGCTGTTTAATTTCCCCTTCTGGTGCATATCCTGTACCTGTTACCTTGTAATCATGTTCTATAGTACTGACAGACGTGACGGTCATTTCATTTTTCGTTAAGGTTCCCGTTTTGTCTGAACATATAACTGATACAGCTCCTAATGTCTCCACTGACGGCAAATTCCGCACAATGGCTTTTCTATTCGCCATCGTTTGGACTCCAAGGGCAAGAATAATCGAGATAATGGCTGGCAAACCTTCAGGTATAGCCGCAACGGCCAATCCAATGATAGAAAGAAGCAGTTCAGCAGCGCCATAATCCCTTAAGTAAATACCAAACAAGTAAATAAGCCCTGAGGCTGCGAGAATAAAAACAGCGACTGTTTTACCAAAACGGTCTGTCTGCTTCATAAGCGGGGTTTTCAATTCCTCAACTTCATTGATTGACTCATTGATTTTTCCAATTTCAGTATGTGTTCCCGTAGCTATCACAACACCATGTCCACTACCTGAGGTAACTGCGGTTCCGGAAAATGCCATGTTTAACCGATCACCTAGAACTGTCTCTTCGTCTAATGTATCAATGCTTTTTTCTGTTGACGTTGATTCACCTGTCAAAGCCGCTTCTTCAGTTTTTAATTGATTAGCTGATAATAAACGGAGATCAGCAGGTACTTTATCACCAGAATTTAAGTAGACAATGTCTCCTGGCACAAGTTCATCTGCATGAATGATCTGTTTTTCACCATCTCTGAGTACGTTTGCTTCTAAAGAGAGCATATTTTTTATACCTTCTAATGCTTTTTCAGCCTTGCTTTCTTGAAAATAACCGATCACTGCATTAATAACAGCCACTAACACAATAACGATAGTATCGATATAGTGACCAAGGAAACCTGTAACGAAAGCTGCCACCAACAAGACATAAATAAGAACATCATTAAAATGTTTCAAAAATTTAATAAACCTATTTTCTGATTGCTTTTCAGGTAAGGCATTCTCACCATATTTGTTCAATCTTTCACTAACCATGTCAGACGTTAATCCATTCATGTCATCGGTCTCAAAGCTTGTCAAAACATCATCAGGGTCTATATTATGCCATGATCTATCCAACTTGTTTTCCACACCCATTTATGAGACATCCTTTCTAATTCAATAATATGAAAGAATCTTTACAAGATTACTATTTTGTTACACTTATAGCTTGGTCTGTTCTCTATCCAACTTACATTATGGTACTATGTGGATATCTTATGTTTTATATTAACGCTTTCGATCTCATGTAAACATCTTCTTTCAGCAAAACTATTATTCCTTTGTGTTTAACAAAGCTATTGAAAGATCAATTTGACATTGTCATTCTCCATCCATTGAGTAGACCACTTTATATTTGCTGCAATAAGAACTTTGTATCATTATCGCAACAACCCCTTACATTGAGTCTATCTAATGAAGGATACGTTGAGATGCTTTATTTATGGAAGGAGTTACCGCCATGATGAGATTTAAACAGTATAAACACCGAAAGGCCATAACAAACACTTCGACTTACAGAGGTCAGGACGACTATTCGATTTTTTATGATTTAAACCCTGAGGCAGCATTTATTCTTAAGAGTGATGGCGTATTTATTAGCTTAAACAAGGCTGCTGAAAAGTTACTAGGTGGCGCTAAAAAAGATCTCATAGGTCTTTCACTTTATCAATTTATTGATAGCAGCTTAGTTAATAATACAATTGACAGTATAAAAACCTTAATGTTAGGTCAAGACAGTCGTTCAATTTCCACTATTATAACGACACCACAGAAGACAAGTATCCATGTTATCTTGTACGTCACCAGTTATGTAAATGAGCAAGGGATTCAAAAGCTTGCTTGTATAGCTAAAAATATTGAGGATATTACACAATATAGCTCTAAATTACTGAAAATAAAAAATAATCTGAATGAACTGCAAGAAATAGTGAAGGGAGGCATATGGCATTATAATTCCCATACACAAAAACTCTATTGCTCTAAACAAGTATCTAAAATATTAGGCATTAAGAAACGGATTACATCAATGAATGAGCTTGAGCAATATGAGTACCTTCTTAAAGAACAAGATCTAAAACATCTTAAATCATCTATCAACAATTTATATTTTAAGGGAAGAATTCTAGAGGTTTCTTGTCCTATAAAACGACACGATGGATCGATTGCCTATATTAGAATACATGGAAAGCCGATTAAGAAAGGTGACCAGTTGAGCGCATGTTTAACCGGGGTGATTCAAGACACGACAGAGTATCATTCTATTAAAAATAAGCTTATAGAAAAAAACATTCAAGCAGAGAACCTTTACAATCAAATAGAAGAGATCGTTTGGTCTCTCGATATGACGACCAAAAAAATCATTTTTTGCTCAAATGATTTTGAAGAGATTACGGGATGGAAGCTATCAGACTTAATCGGACCTAATAAGCTTTGGAAGGAAACAATTCATCCTAAAGACAAAGACCATGTAACAGCAGCAATTAACCGCCTGCTAGATGGTAAGCAAACGTCCTTTCATTACCAATTTTACCATGCTTCTGGCCAACTGAGATGGGGCCATTTTAAAGCTTATCCGATATTAGATTCCCATAACAAACTTATTCGATTGGATGGTATCATTCAAGATATTACGTGTCGTAAAGAAATGGAAAATAAGCTATTACATATCGCTTATCATGACCATATCACAGGTTTGCCGAACCGCTTGCATTTTGAAGAAACACTTCAAAAGAAAATAACTCTAGCGCAACAGGCTAACGATACTTTTGCCATTTTTCACGTTGACTTGGATCGCTTTAGACATATTAATGAAATGCTCGGCTATGAAATTGGGGATGACTTGCTACAATATACAGCCAGTCGTCTGAAAGAACATTCTCATTCTGATTATTATATTTCAAGGATCAGTGGGAATGAATTTGCAGTGATCTTGTCCAGCTGTGAACTTGCAGAAGCTAAACATCAAGCTGCTAAATACCTCGAAAGTTTACGCCCTGTTTTTAAGATCAAAGATTATGAACTCTATATTACAGGAAGCATCGGCATTGCTCTTTTCCCAAAACACGGAAAAGATCTCGAGCATCTCTTGAAAAATTCAGAAACGGCTTTATATCATGCCAAAAACGGCGGTAAAAATACATTTAAAGTGTATTGTTCAACGATGACGACGGAATCGAAACACCGCTATTCTTTAGAGAAAGATTTACGTAACGCACTACAAACTAACCAATTATTTATTGAGTATCAGCCAAAGGTTTCTCCAGAAACACAACTCCTCACTGGAGGTGAAGCCTTATTAAGATGGGAGCATCCCAAATTAGGACATGTGTCTCCAGGAGAGTTTATCCCTTTAGCTGAAGAGAGTGATCTCATTTGTCATATCGGAGACTGGGTAATAGAGAACGTCTGTAGGCAGATGCAAAAATGGGAATCCGAAGGGCTACCTCTTATTCCTATTTCAGTTAATATCTCAGCCCTCCATCTCACAAAAGTAGATTTGATTACGAAAGTCAAACAGGCGTTAACTCACTATCATATCCCACCGCATCTGTTTGAAATTGAAATTACAGAAACATCTCTTATCCAATCTTCTGAGCTTATTTTTTCACGGCTAGAATCTTTGAAACAATTAGGTGTTAGAATTTCGTTAGATGATTTCGGTGTCGGTTATTCGTCACTTACCCATCTGTTAAAATTTCAGCTTGATGCTTTAAAGATTGATAAATCACTTATCGCTAACCTTCCACAAAAAAAGGAAGACAGCATTATTATTTCAACCCTTATAAGAATGGCCAAGGGTCTCGGCATTAGTTTAGTCGCAGAAGGCGTAGAAACAACCGACCAGCTGAAGTTTTTAAAGCAAGAGGAATGTCATTTTGTTCAAGGTTACTTATTTAGTCAACCTGTTTCACCCCTCAATTTCTCTCGCCTTGTGAAGAAAGGGATATTGCCTGTCCAAGCTCACTAATCCATTCTCCTTTGTTTGCATTGGATCATTCTCATTGGCTTTTCTTTATAATACTTTTTTCTATTCTTGTGATTATTCTTCATATGATGAAAAGACCACCTATCTGAGTTACCTAGTTGCTTGGTAACTCAGTTCCTTTCTTCTATTAAGCGCCCTTTTCTAAAACAATTTGCACATATTTGAAAATAGATTTCAAGTGAAGATTTTTGGGCGAATAAACATTCAAGTGTAGACGTATACATGAGAGAAATGACCTTTTTTTCCGTCAGAGGATCTATCACCAGCAATAGGATGTCATTATAAATTATTCAAGGCGACCACAGTCACTACCGTGGTCGCCTTATTAATTGATATACATTATAGTTACTTTCCGAAAGAGTAGATCTTCATGTGCCCTTAAAGAGAAAAGATCGCTACTCAACCATCGGTGACTGAATATAATGCCAAAGCAAGGTGGACGTTTCTTTAATGGATGAGGTATGGGTCCGTTCATAAGCATGAGAAGAGTCAATCCCCGGTCCTACTAATCCGTGAATAATATCGTGTCCAGCGCGAATAGCAGCAGAAGCATCTGAATTATAATATGGGTAAATGTCCAATTTATAATTCACATTGTTGGTTTTAGCTAATTGAACAAGGTGTTGTCGTAAACCAAGATGATAAGGACCACTTGCATCCTTCACACAAATTGACACGGTATATTCATCGGTTGTCTGTCCATCTCCTATCGCCCCCATGTCAACTGCTAGATATTCCGCTGTTTCTGGAGGAATATTTGAGTTTCCCCCATAGCCTATTTCTTCATTGTTAGATATTAAAAAATGTGTCGTATACGGTAACTCTATTTTTTGGAGAGACATACTCTTTATCAGCTCAAGGAGAATGCCGACACTTGCCTTATCATCAAGATGCCGCGACTTAATAAAGCCATTGTCCAGCACTTGGATGCGAGGATCAAAGGAAATAAAGTCCCCCACTTCGATGCCTAATTCCTTTACCTCTTCAGCAGAAGTAACTTTTTCATCAATTCTTACTTCAATATTTTCTGTGTTTCGTTCAGCCTTTCCTGCATCTTTATAGACATGTACTGAGGTTTGATGCATGAGAATCGTACCGTTAAATACTTTACCATTCGAAGAAGTATGGATGGTGCAGTATTCCCCTTCAATCGCATTTAATCGAAAACCTCCGATAGGCGTTAATTTAAGACGCCCGCTCGGCTTAATTTCCTTTACCATCGCCCCTAGTGTATCCACGTGAGCCGTAAGCATCCGATGCTTCTTATCATCCTTTCCAGGGAGTGTCGCTATAAGCGCCCCTTTATGATTTCGTTTCACATTTATATCGAATTGAGACAAATAATTTTCAACAAATGCGATAACCTCTTTCGTATTTCCTGATGGACTTGGAATTTCAACTAACTTTTCAATGACATTCACTATTTGATCAACAGATGGTACACCCAATCCTCTCAACTCCTGATTAGTTATTTACTTCAAGTGTATCAAACTACTATATGACCTACCACTGAACAGTACTCAGACCGAAAAGGAGATTTATCTATACACGCCCCCTTTCAGCCTGAGTACTATGTTAAGACTATAAAAAGCTTAGTCAGCTTTTAAGCAATCTGCCAATTCAAAGAGTATATTCCTTTTAAAAGGCGATATTGTGTTAGTATTTTACATATAGAGTTAGTCACTAAAAAGAGGATGTGAATCATGTATGAGAAAAATGTTTGACTCCCACCTTCATATCATTGACCCACGATTTCCGTTAATAAAAAATCAAGATTTTCTTCCTGAGCCTTTTACTTGTCAGGATTATAAGGAGAGAGTTGATGATTTGCAAATTGTTGGCGGAGCCGTTGTCTCAGGGTCTTTTCAAGGCTTTGACCAATCTTACCTCATTGATGCACTACAGACGTTAGGAAAAAATTTCGTTGGGGTAACACAATTACCTTATAGCATCTCAGGTGAAGACATTCTAGAACTCAATAATGTTGGTGTTAGAGCCCTTCGATTTAATGTTCAACGAAGTGGAAACGACGTCCTATCTAAATTAAATGATGTTGCAAAGAGGATATATGAATTAGCAGGCTGGCATGTAGAATTGTATATTGATTCTAAATATTTGCCGGAAATAGTCACCACTTTAGAAAGTCTCCCGGCCGTTTCAATCGATCACTTAGGTTTATCAAAAGAAGGTCTCAAACACCTTTTTTACTTAGTAGATAAAGGGGTGAGAGTTAAGGCAACAGGTTTTGGTAGAGGGGACCTTGATATTGAGAAGACATTAAAATCCATTTATGCTATCAACCCTGCTGCTCTTATGTTTGGTACTGATTTACCTTCCACAAGAGCTAAACGACCATATGATCATTCTGATATTGAATTAGTTTACAACGCTTTATCAACCTCACAAGCTGAGAAAGTTTTATATAAAAATGCATTAGATTGGTATCTAACAAAAAGGTAATGTTTTTATTACACGCCTTTTAACAGTCTCGTTATGATGCAAAAAAAACGAGACAAAGAATCTATTGCCTCGTTTCAACATGATCATTTCGTTTTAAAGTTAACTTCTAACATTATAAAATCGGAAATCGACTCATTTAGTTAAGACTTGGACAGTCTGTTAAGAAAACAATACCCAGAAAAACTATCCCTTTATCGAAAGTTACATTAAGTGAGAGATATCCTTCGCCACACGCAGTGACGATCAGCCGCTATCCCCAATTTTTATGTGATTTTCCCGACGATTTCACTCACACTCATTGTACTGTCAAGCATAAATTGACCAGATTTAATCGCTGATTCCAAATCGTTATTCTCAATATATTCTCTAAAGTCACTAGCACTGCTTATAATATTCGTTTCTTCTAGGACATTAGCGATTTCACCTGCACTCATACCAGAACCAATAACTAAATACAGCCGATGTACATCGTCAGAGTCACTTGTAGACTCTTCTCCCTCATCATCTACTGATGCAGCTTCAGTCTCCTCTTGAAGGACAGCCAACTCGTCTTCTAACTCAGATAAACGGTCTATATCTTCTTGAAGCTCTTCAAATTTAGCAGCGGTTAATGCGACTAAATCATTCTCTTCAATATATTGAAGCATATCTTGCTCAGTCACAAGTACTTCAGACCCATTCTCTTCATGTGAATCTTCTTTGTCTGGCTGCTCCTCATTCACTTGCCCTTCATCTGTTGCCGCATCACTATTATCATCAGCGAAGATAATAAAAGGTGCTAAAGCAATTGTTGCAATGAGAATGCCTACTGCTGTACTACGTAATTTGCTTCTCGTCATCCTGATACAACCTCGCTTTTCTTTTCTTCTACCATCACTTTTTCAACTTCTTCTATAGGCAAGTGTACAGCTTGAGCAATCTCTTCATTATTGTGTCCTTCAGCTGATAGACTTTCAATTTGTTTCTTAATCGCCTCAGCATCCTGTACAACATGATTAAGATCTTTCACATGTCTTTCTTCCTTAACAACTTTTTCAAGCTGTTTTAATTTATTATCTAAGTGTTCCATTTCCTTCATTAAACTTATAGAAAAGTTTTCTATTTTTTGGTCTACTTCATGATTTGAATCTTCCTTATAAAACGACATGATTAATAATATAACCGCCACCACTATTAAACCTATTATGATAAACGTAGTCATTTCTTCCCCTCCTAAATTAATTAACGACATATCCTATTATTTTATACCATAAAATGACCATCAAAAGTACCATCTCATAAAAAATAAGCGGTTACTCCTCCATCAGAGGTCACGTAACCGCTCAAAATATCCTTATTACTGAGCCTATTGTCTATAACATTCAAATATGTGTAAAATTAATAAAGAGTGTAGGAATTTTTCGTAGAAGGCTCACTAACACTGCATTCAGAGATCTTTAGCGAAAGACGCTTTTTAAAAAAATCAGGGTTTTCCGGAGAGATTAAAAGTGCTTCGTAGGTCATTTGTATCAAAATACCTTTATCAATCATAGTCGAAAAAACAAGAATGGTCGGATATTGTTGGCTCGTACCTGAGCTTAATCTCGGGGTCACCCAATATTTATCCCCAAATAGCTGGACATTTTTCATGTTCGTTAATGGTTCCCTCAATTCACTTACATGTCTCATGTCTCGATAAGGAATTAGTTTTAGCTTTTTTTTATTAAAGTAGATCGCCAGTCCTTCATTTTCTAACACATAACACATTCTCCCATCAAACCGTTGATTCCAACCTAAATAAAAACTCCAGTTCCACGTGGTGGAAAATATAATGAGGAAAAATAGCCATAAAAATACAGTAGGGAAGTCTAACACGCTATAGGCAGGATGAACAATGAGAAAAATCAATGTTCCCAAAACTCCTAATGCAAAAATACGTTCGAACCATGTCATAAATACATGACTTTTTCGAAGCCGATTTCGAAGCCGATGAGGGGGTTTCATTCCTGAAACAGCTTTAAAAGAATCCTTTTCATTAGATGTCATATATAACCCCTTCCCCTAAAATATTTACCTAATTATACCATAATTTCGAAGTGAATGATGGCTAAGATAATAATTTAGTGAAGGCCACTTTTTTTCTAAAGGACCTCAGTTTCCTTATTGGCTCGGCTTTTCATACAATAGCTAGATGCTATTACTTCACAAAAAAGCCTTAAGCTAGGGCAAACATTTAAGGGAAGATAGACTTAATAAGAAATAATGTCATCGATAATGTCCCGAACTTTATAAAGTGGCACACTGTACCCAATTGATGGATTATTTACATTTTTTGCAGCGTTAATACCGATGAATGTTTCTGCATTTTTTGATAGAAGTGGTCCACCACTATTACCTTCCTGAATACTAGCCGTCATTTCATACATATCTTCATAGGTGTAAGGGCCAATGACCAAATCTCTTTCCGAATGAGTGATTTCACCAATTGTCGCCGAATTACTAACACCATTCGGACTTCCTAAAGCTATCACTTCTTCACCAGGGGGGAAAATGTTATGTTCATCTATAGGAAAAGGTTCAATTCCTTCTAATTCTTCTACATATAATACGGCGATGTCCAAATGTTCAGAAAAACCTTCCACCATTGCTACATATTCATTACCTTCATTCGTAGTTATAAGCGCTGTCGAATTTCCATCAATAACATGGGCATTCGTCACTACAAAACCATGTTCATTATAGAGAAAACCCGATCCTTGCTCATTATGCGTGACAATTGTATATACACAACTTTGAGCTTCATCAACCATTTCTGTCAAGTCTCTTGGTTCTTCTCGTTCTTTAACAATAAAAGGAGTTGGAAATGTGAACTGTTCTCTCGTTTTATCATGCTCATATAAAAATGTGGACACCACTTCCTCAGGTGATGACCAATGAGAAGTAGTCAATATAGTTAAAATGCCAGCTCCTATTCCTAGCAAAAAGAACACACTTATAAGGAGATAAACATTCTTCCGAGCTGGTCGGCGCTTCGCTCGACAAGTAGGACAGTTTGTATCTGTTGGCATGAGTTCTTCCCCGCACCTGTGACAAAACATCTTTTATACCTCTCTTTAGCTAAATGATATGCCTCTAGTATACATTATTTTTCGCTTCGATCAGTTTGTAAGTTATAAATACACAGCATGCTCACTGTTTTTTACCAAATTATTGCTGAATTTGTGACTAGGAATATTGACAATTAAATATTTTTAAGTACAATAAAAATTGAATTAGCACTCTCCAGCAACGAGTGCTAATAGTTAACACCTCCTTACTAGAGGAACATTGATCCATAAGATTTCAAACTACATATAAAGGGGAGACATGATGATGGTAAAGAAAGAATTTAAAGCAGAGTCAAGACGCCTCCTGCAAATGATGGTTAATTCCATATACTCACAAAAAGAGATTTTTCTCCGTGAATTAATCTCTAATGCAAGCGATGCTATTGACAAAATGTATTATAAAGCATTAACGAATGATTCAGTTACATTCGATAAAGACAATTTTTACATTAAACTTACTACCAACAAGGATGATCGTACCTTAACAATTGAGGATACAGGAATCGGAATGACAAAAGAAGAACTTGAGAAGAATCTTGGAACCATTGCAGAAAGTGGCTCATTTGCGTTTAAGAAGGAAAACGAAATGAAAGATGGGCACGACATTATCGGACAATTTGGTGTAGGCTTTTATTCCGCGTTTATGGTAGCTGATTCTGTGACTGTTTTAACAAAAGCTTTTGGTGAGGAAACAGCTTTCGTGTGGGAATCTGACGGTGTCGATGGCTATACAATTGAAGAAGCAGAGAAATCACATACAGGAACAACGATTACAATTAAGTTGAAAGAAAATGCCGACGAAGAAAACTATGATCAGTTCCTTGAAGAATATGAACTAAAGTCTATTGTTAAAAAATACTCTGATTTTATCCGCTACCCAATAAAAATGGATGTCACTGTCCATAAACCAATAGAAGGTAGCGACGATAATGAAACTGAAGAAGTTTCAGAAGAGCAAACAATTAACAGCATGGTACCAATTTGGCGCAAAAATAAATCAGAACTTACTGATGACGATTACAATAATTTTTATCAAGAAAAACGTTATGGCTTCGACAAACCACTGACACATATCCACATTAATGTGGACGGGACAATTCGTTACAATGCCATTTTATTTATACCAGAAACGATGCCTTTCGATTATTATTCGAAGGAGTTCGAAAAAGGACTTGAGCTTTATTCCAGTGGCGTTATGATTATGGAAAAATGCTCTGAGCTACTTCCTGATTACTTCAGTTTCGTTAAAGGAATGGTTGATTCAGAAGACCTTTCATTAAATATTTCAAGGGAGATCCTCCAGCAAGACAGACAACTTAAAACGATTGCAAAAAATATTAAATCTAAAATTAAATCACAGCTTAAGACACTTATGAAGAATGACCGCGAGAAATACGAGACATTTTATAATGCCTTTGGTCGTCAATTAAAATACGGTGTCTACAGTGATTTTGGCGCTAACAAAGATGACTTGCAAGATTTACTCATGTTCTATTCATCTACGAAAAAAGGGCTTGTTTCTCTTTCTGATTATGTTGATCGCATGCCTGAAGATCAAAAATTTATCTATTATGCTACAGGGGATTCCTATGATCGGATTGAAAAATTGCCACAAACTGAGATGGTGGCTGATAAAGGGTACGAAATCCTTTATTTCACTGAAGATGTGGATGAGTTTGCGATTAAAATGCTTCGTGAGTATAATGAAAAAGAATTTAAGAATGTGTCTAGCGGGGACTTAGGGCTTGATACAGATGAGGAAACAAAAGATGCTGAAGACAATACTCCAGCTGAACATAAGGAACTGTTTGATGAGATGAAAACAGTTCTAGGAAATAAGGTCAGCGATGTGCGAATCTCTAAGCGCCTTAAATCCCATCCTGTTTGTCTAACAACTGAAGGAGAAGTTACTATTGAAATGGAGAAAGTCCTTCAAGCTATGCCAGATAACCAAAACGTCCAAGCTGAAAAAATCTTAGAAATTAACGCCAACCATGATATATTTAAAGCACTAGAACACGCTTTAACGAACGATAAAGAAAAGCTTAAGTTATACACAAATGTCCTGTATAACCAAGCTCGTCTCATTGAAGGCCTTCCCGTTGAGGATCCTGTTGAGTTCACTAATGATATATGCAAAGTTATGGTTTAATAAGCTATTCCCCAGTCAGCCTTTTATAGGCTGACTTTTTCATTTAGACTCTTTGGCCATGAAAAGAACTCTCATAGATAAGTTCATAGGAAGCCAGATTTCTATTGGGAGAGATATTCACAACAAACATGGCTTCCACACTAAATTTATTAAATTCGCCTGCTCACAACGTCATAAAACGAACCTTCAATTAGTGGAGGTATGGCCCTCTCCCACTTATTGGTAGTTTCTCCCATCTTAATAGCTTTATCTCACCTCTCTATTTGAACTGAGAGGTTTACGGACGGTTCACCAGGTTCTCTATATTTTTCCTTTATTTTTATTTAATACGTCAAAGGCCACGGCACTTAATAACACAAGGCCCTTAATGGCTTGCTGCCAATCTGTTCCTATCCCCATCAATGACATGCCATTGTTTAGAACACCCATGACAAGGGCACCGATGACCGCTCCAAAAATAGATCCTACTCCTCCACTAAAAGATGCTCCACCAATGACTGCAGCTGCAATAGCGTCCAATTCAAACAATGTGCCTGCTTGAGGTGTTGAAGCATTGAGTCTTGCCGTGAAAATTAACCCTGCCAATGCAGCTAGAACACCCATATTTACGAAAGCAAGAAACTTCATTTTTTTAGTTCTTACACCTGATAATTGAGCCGCATTCATGTTTCCTCCCACTGCATAAATGTGTCTTCCCAGTACTGTTTTAGACATAATAAAAGAATAGCCGAGCACAAGCGTAACCAGAATAAGCAATACGACCGGTAACCCCCGATAAAGGGCAAGGAAATAGGTAAATAGATTAAGAGCTGCTACAAAAAAACTAATTTTAAATACGAAAAAGCCCTTAGAAGTGACTTTAAATCTATAAAATTTCGCGACTTTACGCAATCTTATTTCATATAAAATGTAGAGAACAGACGCAACAAAACCAATAATAAGGGTGAGTAACTTAATTTCTCCGCCTGCATTTATATCAGGTAAAAACGCCGCGCTCATCGTCCTAAACGAATCTGGAAGTGGTGCAATTGTTCGTCCATCAAGCACAATAAGTGTTAACCCCCTGAACAAAAGCATCCCAGCTAAGGTGACAATAAAGGACGGTATGCGCATATACGCCACCCAAAATCCTTGCCAAGCTCCGATTATGGCGCCTACAATAAGACAAATCAAAACACTTGCACTCACAGGAAGACTTAACGTAGCCATAAAAAAACCAGCTAATGCTCCTATAAAAGCTGCTACTGATCCGACAGATAAGTCTATTTCACCTGTAATAATAATGATCATCATCCCAATGGCAAGAACAATAATATAACTATTTTGCATAATGATATTTGTCACATTGAGCGGTGTTAATAAAGCCCCTCCTGTTAATACTTGAAAGAAAAGTGCGATACCAATTAAAGCAATGATCATACCAAATTTTCTTACATTGTTAGTCACTAATAATTTTAGTTTGGTCATAGATTAAGACCTCCAACTTTCAGTCATATACATCATCAGTTTTTCTTGATCCGCATCCTGTCTTACTAACTCCCCTGTAATTCTGCCTTCATTAAGGGTATAAATCCGATCACACAAACCGAGGATTTCAGGCAACTCTGATGAAATAAGTAAGATACTCTTCCCTTGTTCAGTGAGCGATCGAATAATCTTATAGATTTCAAACTTGGCCCCTACGTCTATTCCCCGTGTTGGCTCATCTAGAATAAGAACATCTGGTTCTGCATGAAGCCATTTACCGAGCACGACTTTTTGCTGATTTCCCCCACTTAAATGTTCCGTTTTCTGTCCTAGATTTGGGGTCTTAATATTCATTTTTTTGATTAATCTTTTTGTCACTTCCACTTCTTTATTTAAGTTAAGAACACCATAATGAGAAATAGCTTTAAGGTTTGCAAGCGTCAGATTGTTTTTGACGCTATCCATTAAAATGAGACCAAATTCCTTCCGATCTTCTGAGACATAAGCAAGACCATTCGATATTGCCTTATCTACTGTACTTACATCTATCAGCTTTCCGTTCTTATAAACTTCTCCACGAATATTGCGCCCATATGATCTACCGAAAATACTCATAGCTAATTCCGTACGTCCTGCACCCATAAGCCCAGCGATACCGATTACTTCCCCTTTTTTCACAGTGAGAGTGACACGGTCAAGTCGTTTTCTTTCAGGATTATCTGGATCATCCACTGACCAATTTTTAATCTCTAAAGCCGTTTCACCAATTTCCGCCTGTTTTTCCGGATACAATTGGTCTAGTTCCCTTCCTACCATTCCTTTTATAATCATGGCCTCTGATATGTTTTCGCGTTTTAGAGATAAAGATTGAACCGTTTGTCCATCACGCAAAATCGTTAAACTGTCTGAAATGCTTAATAGTTCTTTTAATTTATGAGAAATCAATATGGACGTCATCCCTAGCTGTTTAAATTCTCTTAAAAGACGCAATAGATTAGCGCTATCTTCTTCATTAAGTGAAGCTGTAGGTTCATCTAATATGAGGAGTTGTACATTTTTGGATAATGCTTTGGCAATTTCAACGAGTTGTTGCTGACCAATACCAATTTGCTTGATTTTCATTTGAGGATCTATCTTTAAGCCTACCTTTTTTAACAGTTCCGTTGTTTTTAAGATAGTGTCGCTCCAATTAATCAACCCTTTCGTTGCTTGTTCATTACCTAAGAAGATATTCTCTGCAATTGACATCTCAGGAATGAGGGCGAGTTCTTGGTGAATAATGACGATCCCTCTAGCCTCACTAGAATTAATATCTTTAAACTCACATCGCTCACCTTTATAAAAAATATCACCTTCGTATGTCCCAAAAGGATGTACGCCACTTAACACCTTCATTAATGTCGATTTCCCTGCTCCATTTTCACCTATCAGCGCATGGATCTCTCCTTTTTCAACTTCAAGGTCTACACCATCTAAAGCTTTTACACCAGGAAAAACTTTAGATATGTGAGCCATTTTTAGAATTGTTCGAGACATTAGGTCCACCTGCTTTCACATAATGGAAGATGATTTAGCACCTATAAATCAAACCTACAATCAAGGGGGGCGTTGGTCCTTCCCCACAGATTGGTTGTTCAATCCATCAAGACATTCGCGTCCGTTAACTCCCACCTAAATAGAGTGACTATCTCTGCTCTATTTTAAGGTGGGGGTGTTACGGACGATTATCTGTGATAAGGCCAAATCACCTTCTCGTTATCTCGGGTCATCTAAGCTCTTCTTCCGAAAAATAGCCGCTGCCAACCAGGATGTCTTCATAATTATCCTTGTCAATGGAAATTGGCTCAATTAAATAGGAAGGCACAACTTTTATTCCGTTATCATACGTTTCTGTGTCATTCACTTCTGGTTCTTCTCCACGTAATACCGCATCAGCCATATTGACTGCCTGTCTAGCCAATTCTCTCGTATCTTTAAAGACTGTTTGTGTTTGTTCACCAGCTATAATAGATTTGACAGACGATAATTCAGCATCCTGCCCCGTTATGACAGGAAGTGGCTGATTGTCACTGCCATACCCTACTGATGTTAAAGAAGAAATAATGCCTCTGCTTATACCGTCATATGGTGAATAAACAGCATCAAGATTCGTATCAGCGTAATGCGCACTTAAAATATTATCCATTCGCTCTTGTGCCAATGAGCCATCCCATCGTAAAGTGGCCCCTTGTTCAAAAGCATCCTGCCCACTTTTTACCTTTAAAAGACCTTCATCCATATAAGGTTCAAGTACTGACATAGCCCCATCCCAGAAAAAATACGCATTGTTATCATCAGGAGAACCGGCAAATAGCTCTATTGTGAAAGGACCATCTCCATTATTTAATCCTAATTGTTCTTCAATATACTGACCTTGTAGGACACCAACTTGATAATTATCAAAAGTAGCATAATAGCTAACATGCTCACTGTTCATGATTAATCTATCATAAGCGATAATAGGTATATCCGACGCTTCCGCCATTTCAAGGACACTCGTCAATGCCTCACCATCTATGGAAGCGATAACAATTAAGTCCGCACCTTGAGTTATCATGTTCTCGATCTGATCAATTTGATTTTCTACTACATCTTCACCATATTGAATATCTACGTCATACCCTAGCTCTTCAAATTCTTTTACCATATTCTCGCCATCTTTCACCCAACGCTCAGAAGATTGTGTGGGCAATGCCAGTCCTA
The DNA here is from genome assembly GCF_002019735.1 of Salipaludibacillus agaradhaerens. NCBI lineage: Bacteria > Bacillati > Bacillota > Bacilli > Caryophanales > Bacillaceae > Salipaludibacillus > Salipaludibacillus agaradhaerens. The sequence continues at coordinate 3,392,238 of NZ_KV917378.1, read as the reverse complement.
TTTTACCTTCACTATCATTACGTTCGTTAGAACTACAACTAATAAGCATGGCCGCTATAACGACAACTATCATGACTAACCCATATTGTTTCATCAATATCCCCCTTTACTCGATCTCAAGATAAAAATTAATTATCCCTCCTTCTCCACTTTTCATATAGTGAGTGGTTGTGATGCTATTATATTGCTGCCTTTGAAAATTAATTAATACTTTTTTAGTTTTATCCGATTTTGTCCTCCGAGCTCCCAGAAAAATTTTACTAACCTAATTGAATGAATATTATCATTCAAAGAAGGAGGTCAAAGTTTGAACAAAAAATATCATTATGTAATCAACTCAATTAAAAAAGAATTGCCCTGTAAGCATTAAGCTTGTTTTTAGGGCAATTCTTTTACAAATTAAAATAGAAAATGAGCTAGGATACGTTCACCTAGCTCATTTTCTTGATTAGCGATCTATCTGATCCGATTAATATGCTGGAGAAGGTTCTTGTTTTTTAGCTAATTGCGTTCTCTGATAAGCGATAATCATATCATCAAGTTCTTGGCTACATTTTATGGTAGGCGTAGAGTTTAGCCCATTCTTAACTGCTAGCTCTAGTAGTTCTTTACGTTTTTTAAAGATTGCATCCGACATAACTAATCCCCTCTTAATTTTGTTAGATAGATTATAACACACGAACCCCTAATTTTAGTAATAAAATAAATTTATGACATAAGATGTCATAATACGTGTTTTTCTGATACTTCCATTCATTTAGTGCACCGTTTCGGATCCACTTCAAAAAAAATTTATTTTATTCCCCAAAATTCATTACTATATTAGAAACATATATAAGATCATTCTTATATTATTTTTGTTCGAGCGCCAAGTTTAAATTATGTCGTTCATCTTAAAATAACGCCTTTCTAGTAATTTTCCCCACAAACCAGCCATAGGGCTGCATAAAACGAGCCTTCAATCAAGACGTTAGCGTCCGTTATCTGCCACCTAAATAGATTTACCTCTCTATCTTGAGGCAGGCGTTTTACGGACGGTTATCTTGTGATAAATAGGACTGACTAATCATGTAAGAGGTAACGTTATTACTCAAGAAAAATGATCGCTGATTTGAAATCGTTACTAAAAGCAATCTGTTGTTGTTCATTTATGATCTAAAAATTTTAATTATATCTGATAAACACCGATGCGATTTTTAAGATCGTCTGATAATGTTGCTAAGTTAGATGAATTAGCCGCAATTTCTTCCATTGAAGCATTCGTTTCCTCTGCAGAGGCTGCTACCGTTTGCGTGTTTTCAGCCACGGCTTCCGCTTCATTAGCAATGTCATCTGCTACCGATGCCAATTTATGCGCATGAAGAGCACTATCCTCAATTGAAGCTGTGATCTCCTCCATCTGTACAGATATATTTTCCACAACATTAGCAATCTGTTTAAAAGAATCACCGGCTTTATCAACTAATAAAACCCCTTCATCCACGGCCTTTCCACCAAGCTCCATTGAATGCATTGAGGATTGTATATCTTCTTGAATATCTCCAATCATAGATTCTATTTCTCCTGCTGAGGAGCGCGTTTGTTCAGCTAATTTTCTTACCTCATCTGCAACTACCGCAAATCCTTTACCACTTTCTCCTGCTCTAGCTGCTTCGATTGCTGCATTTAAGGCTAACAAGTTCGTTTGATCTGAAATGTCCGTAATCATTGACACTATACCACCAATTTTTTCAGACTTCACACCTAAACTATTAACCTTTACATGGGATTCTGAGGAATGCTCTCTTATCGTTTCCATTTGCTCCACAGTCTGCTTAATAATTGAACTCCCCTCTTGTGCTTGCGTGCTGGAGGATATAACGAATTCATTGGCGTCTTTTGAATTTGCTGTCACTCTATCCATTGATTTCGTCATGTTATCAATCATTTGCTTAACTTCATGGGTTCGCCCCATTTGATTTTCTGTGCCCATAGCTGCTTCTTGGATCGCAGATGATATCTGTTCACTTGCTTGACTCGTTTCATCAGCTCCAGCCCTCATCTGCTCTGCTGAAGAGGCTAAATCTGTAGAAATAGTTGTGATCCCTTGAAACACTGATTGTAGATTCGTTGTCATGTGATTCATCGTTTGAATGAGTTGCCCAACTTCATCATCACGTTTATCTTCTAGTGTCTCTATACGTAAATTCCCCTCACTAATATTCTTAGCCACGCCGACTGCCTTTTTTAAAGATTGACTTATGTTCTGGCTGAATAAAATGAACAATATGCATCCTATAATGGTGGCTCCTAAAAACGTGATTAAAAATGTGATCTGAACAGCACCGAGAGATGAAACAGCTTCTTTCCCAGCATCGTCAGCCCGTGCTTTCATCAAGTCTGTTAACGATTCAATGTGTGTCATCGTTTCATTCCGTAAGTTATTTAATGCTACAATTTCACCAGAAGAATGAACACTTCTTCCTACAATACGACTGACAATCTCTCCATATTGATCTTTAGCTGTGTAAATCTGCTCAAACAATTCCTGCTCATCATGTGTACTCATATCCGGTTGTAGATCGTCTAAATATTCATTGAGACGTGTCTCATCAGCTATGTATGCTTCTTCATCAAACTCACCGGTCTGTACAGAGTCACTCACAATAATATACATCGATCGAAATAGAGACCCTACTTCCGTAACGATCAACGCTTGTTCACTTCGAAGGTTTTGTTCTTCAATATCCCCCTGTGTTGCTGCTAATTGTGGGTAAACATAACCGATACCTGCTAAAAATAAAATAAGTACAAGTCCAAACACAGTTAACATTTTATTTCGAATGTTAAGTCGATTCCATACCGCCATCTTTTATCCTCCCGATTCATAGTCATAAAACTAAAAGTCTTTTTCCTTTTTTAACAAACTATTAGTAAGATCAAAAATATTAAGACTTTTTAATATATTACCTTATTGAGATAGATATTAACAACAATTTTACCGCATTTGTCATAATTTTTTACAGCTATTTTTATGAAAATAGAACTAATTAATATTTTATAATAGGTCTTTATACCTTAATAATACTACTGTTAAAGTTTAGATAAATGGCTCATATACGGGACTAAAGTATTATCTTATAATGATTGAATATAAGAGCACAACTGTAAAAGGGGGCAATTTAAAAGATGGCAGAAGAAATGGAAGTTAGTGAGACTAGCAAGACACAGACTGGAAAGCGCCGTCTTGTTATTATTTTGAGTGCAAGTTTATTAGCACTAATTATATTAGTTTCAGGTGTTGTCCTGATCGCCATTCCTAATGAGAAGCTTAAAACAGCTTATGCTGATTTTACAAAAGAAGAGGAATGGGACCGCATCTATCATTTAGAAGAAAATGGTTACATGCTGGACAATGGTCAATTCATTAGGGTCTCGTTTGCATTCGTCGTTACTGATAGTTCACAAGTGACAACATTATCAGATGGTCAATCGTTACTTAAATATACGATTACTGACGTCATTTCCGGAAAGAAGCGCAGTGCTTTTAGAGGTCCAGATCAATTAAGACAATTTGAAGAAGACATAAAAGAGAGCTTGAATAAGGCTTACTCGGATGTAGAATTAGAGCATGTGTATATTACTAGTTTTGTTATTTCATAAAAAGAACCTTCAATCAGAACATTAGCATCCATTATCACCCACGTAAATAGATTCTCCTCTCTATCTTGAGACAGGCGTTTTACGGACGGTTAATTGTTATAAGCTAAACTTCAATTAGTGTGGGGGGGGTACTGCCCCTCAAGAGTAGGATAAATAGCACAAAGAGCTTGAACACAGGTGGCCCCTAGCGTTCAAGCTCTTATTTTAACGATTAATCTGCATGGCATTCGCTACTATTTCAAATGAGCGCAGTCTTGCTTTATGGTCATAAATTTGTGAATGAATCATCATCTCACTAGCCCCAGTATCAGACAAGAACGTCTGAAGCTGTTCTTTCACATTATCCGCTGTTCCAACGACGGCAGAACCGAACTGCTTTTTTAAAATTGTCTTCTCGTAATCTGACGACAATTCTTTTATATTTTCTACTGGTGGCTGCAATTTACTTGGTGTATTACGGATGAGGTTTAAAAATTGCAGTTCTAGACTTGAAGATAGAAAACTGGCTTCCTCTTCAGTATCCGCTGCCACCACGTTAGCTACAACCATTGCATAAGGCTCCTGCAAAACTTGCGAAGGTGTAAATTGGTTATAATATAAGTCTAATGCGGGTAATGTATTTTCAGGAGAAAAGTGACTAGCAAAAGCAAATGGCAATCCATGCTCTGCGGCTAACCTTGCACTAAATCCACTAGATCCTAACAACCAAATAGGGATATCAAGGCCTTCCCCCGGTACAGCACGGACAGCAAGTCTTCCTTCAGCCAATTCAGGATTAATGTAACTTCTTAACTCCTTTAATTGTTCTGGGAAATCATCACCATTAGTAAGATCCCCACGACGCAGAGCATAAGCCGTACGTTGATCTGTACCTGGGGCTCGACCAAGTCCTAAATCTATCCGATTTGGATAAAGAGAAGCCAATGTCCCAAATTGCTCTGCAATTATGAGTGGGGCGTGATTCGGAAGCATAATCCCTCCAGAACCTATACGCATAGTTGACGTGCCTTGAGCTACATGACTAATTAAAATAGACGTAGCAGCACTGGCAATACCCGGCATATTGTGGTGCTCCGCAAGCCAATAACGATGGTATCCCCATTGCTCAGCATGTTGAGCTAAATCAAGCGTATTTCTAAAAGCATCCGCTGCCGTTCCGCCTTCGAGAATTGGTGCGAGATCAAGAATGGATAGTGGTATTTTTTCCATCCGTTTGCTATTATTCATAGACATTGGACACTCCTTTTTTAATTTTAAAAACAACTATACATGGGTATATCTATTTGTGGCATTACAGTTAGTTTATCAATTGTATCTTTTTTTTCCTATTATTTTGCTTAGCTTTCCGAACTATTCTAAAGGAGATGGTTATTATGGCAAATCAATTGCCTCCAGGACAATTCGAAACAGAGAAATGGCCTATCTTACATAAGGGAGACGTATATTCTTTTAATAAAGATAATTGGAATTTCAAACTTTTTGGAGAAGTTGAGAAGGAACTATCCCTAACTTATGATGAGGTCATGCGTCTGCCTAAAACAATATCTTCAATCGACATGCACTGTGTCACGACATGGTCGAAGTTTGGCAACACGTTCGAAGGGATCGCTTTTCGAGAATTTTTAAATTTAGTCACTTTACGTGAAGGTGTTACACATGTAAAAATATTTGGTTATTATAATGGGGACCGATTCGGCTATTCAGCCAACTTACCACTTGATAACCTCTTAGGTGACGATTCGTTATTTGTTTACAGGTGGAAAGATCATAATCAAGGTTGGGAAACCCTTTCTGCTAAGCACGGTTTCCCCCTTCGGTTTATCCCACCTTCTTCTTTTTATTTATGGAAAGGAACAAAATGGGTTTCTGGCATTAAATTTATGACTGAAGATGAGGAGGGTTTTTGGGAAGAGCTTGGCTACTCAATGACTGCCAACCCATTTAAAGAAGAGCGTTACAAATAAAATAGTATTAAAAAATCTATGCCATGTCTAAAGGGACTGTGCCAAATAGCACCTTTTGCCACACTCCCTTTATTATAACTTTTCTCCTCTAGATCACTGGCATTTCAATTGTCGTAAAGAAAGAATCTTACATACAGCACTTTTTATATTTGTGTCCACTTCCACATGGACAGGGGTCATTTCGTCCAACTTTCACTTGCTTTCGCCGAAGACCAGCTTTATATATTCGTTCAACCGCTGCTTTTATTTCCTCATGAGTGGCTTCCGTTTCTCGCGAGAAAGGCGTGTCTCTTTCCATAATGGTGTCATTGTCTTCTTCCATTTCTTGTGAGTAAGTTGATTCTCTTACCATTATGGCTTCATTGCCTTCATCCACTTCGTCACGATGTAGTTCTTCCTCAGTCACTATGTCAGCAGACTGTTCTGTCAATTCTAAACGCTGATTTTCCAATTGTTCTGCCGCCTCATCATTCACTTCGTCTTGGTACTCCTCTTTATTTGGTACGTGATTTTCCCTGTCATTCGACCGTGTCTCTTCTCCCTTTTCTTCCACACCGTTATCAACCTTTTGTCTTTCTTGTAGAGATGCTTTCCATCGTGCCATTTCTGGATGATCAATGTCATGAATAACAGCCGTACAATACAGGCCTTCTTCCAGTGTAGCAACTGCTTCATCATAGCCTTCATGTTGAATAAACGAGTCAATCTTAGATAGCATATCTACCGTTAAATGTTCACATAAACCTGCCGCAATCATTGTTTTTTCTGTTTTACCTTGCACATGTTCCCACTCTTGCACTAATGTCTCTCTCGCTTTAACTGTTTTAATATTACTAAGAATATAAATAGCATAATGACTTAACCGCGGATCATGAATTAAAGCCTTTACCGATTCAATGACACTATTTTCCTCCGCGCCAACTTTAATAAGCATGTAACACATTTCTTCTAAAAACAATTCATTTCTATAATGCCATTGCGCTAAAGCAAGGATTTCCGGTACGGCTTCCCCTAACCTCATCTCACCGGCCAACACAACATCATATAAATCACGATATGAAAGAATAGACTTGCTTTTCATTTTTTTAATTCTATGAATGATTTCAAGGGCGCCTATCATCTCACGGTGGACCATAAGGGACGCGATTTGTTTCCCTAAAATAAACACGTTTTTATCAAAGGTTCCGTTGACTTCTAACGTATGAATAACTTTGTGAAACTTTTGCAATACAATATCTCGCTGATCAGTGCAAAGACTTGTATAGAAATCCATGCGGCCTAGTTGAATGCCCTGTTTCTTAAACACCTGTGAAATAAGATGTTGATAGGCTTTAGCAAGACACGGATCTAAATGATTTAAAATGTCTGTATAAAAGGGTTGTTGCTCTTTTGAAACCGTATCATTACGAAGGCGCTCTAATATGTATTCTACTTCTCTATGAGAGACGGGCAGGTGCTCTAAATAAGGTAATAAAGAGCCTTCTGTTTTTTCCTTTTGGAGATATAGTTCATTCGCTTCAAGTCCTATAAGGAATGTGTTCTCATCGCCAATATAACTTTTGTGAAGGATATCTAGAACAAATTTCTGGATAATCTCATCCTCTGTTTTCATATGAGTTTCGATCACTTGTAAAAATGCTTGGCCGTCCATTTTCAACACCTCTATTATCATTCATGTTCTCTCAAACTAACGTTTTTCATAATTAATCATGTATTCTTTTTAATTATACATCTTATTAGTCACTCTGAGAGCCAACTTGAGTGAAATGAGATATTTTTTAGATTTTTATAGAGATTTCCTATCATAAGTAAACCCTAAAATAGCTAAATCGGCTCCCCACTTATCTACCCGCCTCTCTATGACAATTAAATCCGTGATATTTCCCGGGAAATTGTCGAAAAAGACAATGAGCCTCATTTTTTTTGCTGAACAAAAAAATATAGCTTAGTCTTATAAAGAGAGAAACCGTTATACTTTATAGGCCCCTATTTTACGAAACAAAAGCTTCTCGACAACAGTTGATACGATTTGCTAGATTTGTAAGGATGACTCGTGGCATTATCCAAATAGACAGCACTCTATCCTCACTAACAAACACGATTATCCGAATTCACCCTCACTTCCAAACACGTCCTAAATATGAGGTTAAAAAAAATGAAAAAGAGTCTAGGATGCTTTCCTAAACTCCAACTCTATACCTTATGGTAGTGATATATAACTTCTTTCTTACCACGTTGCGGCTCGCTCAATCTGTTCTTCTAAAATGCTCATATTCGTTTTCACACTTGAGGAGACATCGTGCAAGACAGTGATCGCTTCTGCCTCATGGTCAGATAATTGAAAGACGATATCGTCAAACAGGAGCTGCATGTCTTTTAAAATAGACGTCGCCGCCGAGTTATAAATGTGAATATTATAATAGCCGGAATCATTGAATAAGGCAGAATCGATGTATGGTCTTAAATTATCGACGACCACGGGATAATTCGTTAAAAACTTTTGTAGACCTGTACGAACACCACGTAACATCTCGTTTAACTCGTCCATCGGCTCCAGTATTTCATTCACTTTTGCTTTGACATTCTCATCATAGTTCGTAAATGTGCTTAAAATAAGATTACCAGGGTTGCCATACAAATGAATATTGGTCCCCGTTCTAATAACTGATGTAATCTGTTCACCAGACCATTCAATTAAGCTCACTGTCGTTTTTAAGCTCGTCGCTATCGGAAGCACGATAAAACTGCTTCCCGTTTTAAATTGCTCCATTGCAATATTTAAACACTGTTCTTTTAATGCCATGAAATTAAGGAGATAGGGTGACTCTATCATTTCTACAGCTGTGGTTTGCTGAATTTTACCCACATCGCCCACAGCAGACTGATTGGAGATAGCACTTGCTAAACGGTTGTCGATTGTTTCAAATGCCACTGCCACTTGATCGACTTGAGTCCCGAATTCTTTTACTTGGTCAAACATATTACTGTAGTTTGTAGTGACATAGTTAAAGTGAGAGGCAAGCTCTCCGACGACCACATCATGAAAACGTTCCTGTCCTGCTTTAAAAATGTCTTCAATTTTCCTCATTACAATATCGTCAATAGCGGCTATAAATTCATCTAATTGGTCCTCTAGCCTCCTGAGATAACTTCTAATTTCAGCAAATACAGCGTCCAAGTCAATCGTTTTTTTCGTTATAAATTTTAACAAGGCTACCGGTGGATATTCTAACAAAAAGTTTAAAGACTCACACCTTGCCTCAATAACATCTACCACCATATGAAGCCCTTGTATAACTTGCTTAAACATGCCATTCCCAAACCGGATATACCGTAACAAACCATCCTCGACAATGTTTTCAACACTTTCTTGGTAAATTTCACGTAATTGGTTTAAACGAGCATCATATACCGCACTTTCATGTGTGATGATCTCCATTGAATGATTAACATATTGCTGCGCCCAGTCTAACCTATCTAACACAGAAGTTTCTATGCCATCACTTAGCAGTCTAATCGTCTCAACATTGAGGTCGATTCGTTCTGATCTTCCCCCATACAAAGGCTGACCTGTCCAAATACTAGATACGAGATGATAATGGGCATCTACTTTAATAACCCCATAGCCCGGTGCCCCTTCTGTTCCTACCGTCACATGAGAAACATGTTTGCCGTCTTCACGAATATAACCTGTGTGATTGAACCCAATTCCCGCCGTTGAAGGTATCCCGTTATAAATCGTATGTCTAGCACCAGGCACTTGGTTCCCCAGTCCAATAGAACTTACACCAAGATTTAAAATATCATATTGGCCAATATAATTGACGATATTCTCATACTCTCTATCTGTCTCTACAGCGTTAGCAGGGAGTAAAGCAGGGTTTAATGTAACAGAACGAACATGCTCATGTCTAACACCAACCATATTCGCTAATGCACCACCGAGAGAGTTGCCAGTTACAGATGTTATCTCCCCGTATTTCTGCTCCATTTTTACAAAATAGTGTTCAGCTCCTTCAAGCTGGGCAGGTACAGGTGCTGTTAGCAGTTTCACATCTGTCACAATATCTGCTGTTCCATATTTACCATGGACATTCGTACCCATATACACAATATGGTATTCACCCGAGGTCATATTTTGAATGGTCATGGCATCCAGTCCTGTAGGGTCTTCATTAAAATAACTATCTCTAACTCTGTACACTTTTTCATTTACTTCAAACACTTGGTCTTTACCATATTCTAAATAGGCGTGTAAACCTGCTAATTCTACCAAGTCTTGATCTGTCGTAATCGTTGTATTTATCGCTTGCTTCACATTTGTTGTCACATTAATCCCCCCCTTCATTTTATGATGTCACTTATTTCCAGTGAGTTATTTTGATCTCCGCTAGCTGATTGTTTATTAATCTTATTATCATGCAACGATAATGTATAATTGGCACGGGGTACGCCTTCTACGTCTTTGAAACTGTCCACAATATTATCAAAAAGTGCCGGTTCTGGCTCATTCTCTTCCATAAAAAAGCTGATTGAAATAATGAGTTTCTCGGCATCATAACTTTCTTTATTAAAATGTTGGCGCAACTCGTCAGCGCTAATATTAGGATTGTCAAAATAGAGTTGTGTAATCTGTTCCATCTCATCTCTTAGTGCCAGCGGCTGGACAAAGTAATACGGTGTCGTATACGCCGTTGCTTTAACATTATTAATTGCTTCTTCCCTCAATCCGACGACTGGATGAGTGGCTGCGATCTCTGAAATGAACGTATCCAACTCAGAAAATTCTTCTTCCATTATCATAACTAATAACCCACTAAAGATCGCTTGCTCTACTTGATTTGTTTCTGTCCAAATGTTCTCCGCTTTGATATCTCCCTTTTCTACGTCAATGCCAATCATCGCGTATGTATGAAATTGGGGCTCACCAATAGATTGGACAAAAACGGTTGCGCCATCTGCATTGCCCACCGCATTATGAACAATCACGTCTGTCTTGTATTCTTCCAGGAAAAAAGTGCTTACGGCTTTTTCTATCTCTGTCATTTTTTCAGTGGCGATAGGATCTGTCGCCTCACCGTCCGGTAGATCATAGCCTTCTCCTGTATAGTCAGTTACATTTACGTATCTATCATGAACCTCTTCTATTTCTGATTGATCATCTTGTAATTGGTTACTATCATTCATTGTCACACATCCCCCTAGTAAAAACACGACACTGAAACTTATTAAACACAGATACTTCATTTGTATAGCCTCCTATAATGAGGGAGTCATTAAATTATCGTTACTAACTAACTTTTAGATATACCTTCTGTTAGTTTAGCTGATTTCTTTGGCATTGTTGACCTTTTTTCGCTATAAAAAGAACTGAAATGAAAAACAGGAAAATGGGGGGGTGTCTTTAGTTCGGAGAACAGAGACATAACCTAAGTTATTCTAGGCGGATAGTTGTGAAAGGGGAATGAGTAATCTATTACTTTCCCATTACTAAGCTTATTACTTGCACTTGAATAAAAGTCATAATCCCATGTCGCGATCAATATAACGAATAATATTGGGAATTTACAATAAATTGTTCGTCATTAGGAACGAAGAATTGGAATGCAAGATGGCAACTCCTATGGGAAGAAGCGACACCTGAAACGCCATTTAGCTTTGTAAAGGTAAAATGAGTTGAAGGCGATCCCCACGGAAAGTGTTCATCTGTAATGAAAATAAATCATTACGTTCTGAAATAACAATACAACCATGACTTATGAAATGAATTCATTTAAAACATTTAAAGACTTATATCACTGATTTTCTGAAAAGACGTTATTTATGATCCCATATTAAATAGGAAGATATACGATAGCAACTTCATAGAAAGTAAAACTAAATCGGAATCATTTGCTGATATAAATATTAAATCTCACATTAAGTGCTAGATTTTTAAAGTAAATGTATATGTAATCAATCTATTAGTCAGCATCCTTCTGGATTTTAGGCCTACTTACCCTCATCTTATTTTACATTTTTTATCTTTTATTCATGCTTTTTGATGAAGTTACTTATATAACTATAGCAACTATTGCTCTAGTATGTGTGTTACTGTATGATCTCTAATTACATAGGTACTAAGGATCATTACAAATAGACTAAAAAAACGTGTTAGTTAGACGTCAGAACACTATTTTCTGCTATAAGACGTGTGCTAATCACGACCACACTTAAGGGGTGTTAACCATGAATTCTACTGAACAAATTTATGATGAGGTTGTTATCAAAGCGATCGAATCAAATCTTGCTATTATTAGATTTGATATGGAACGGCGTGTTTCATATGTTAATACGATCTTCGCAGATGTGATGGGCTACTCTGTCCAAAAGATGATCGGTATGTCTCACAAAGAGTTCTGTCTACCTGAATTTGCAGAGAGTCCTGAATATGATTCCTTCTGGAAAAGCTTATTTTCCGGAAAAAGCTTTCAAGATAAAATCGATCGATTGGATGCACATGGAAATTGCATTGCGCTTGAAGCCACGTACATGCCGCTTTTCGATGACCATCATCGTGTCATCGGTGTTAGCAAGATTGCGACTAACATTACAAGAAGACAGAATGCCATTACGGATGTTGTAAATGACCTTCAATCCATGTCTGAAGAGTTAGCAACCCGCTCAGAAGAAGGCATTGAACGAAGCCACCATCTCCTCGAAAGTATTGAAAGAATTGCGAGCGTTTCCTCTGAAAATACTAGCACGTTAATGAACCTACAAAATCAGGCCGGTGAAATTAGGGATTTCGTAAAAGCAATAAGAGATATAGCAGCACAAACCAACTTATTAGCATTAAACGCTGCAATTGAAGCTGCAAGAGCTGGTGAACATGGACGAGGTTTTAATGTGGTGGCAAGTGAAGTACGTAAGCTTTCTTCTTCAGTAGACGACACCATTATCGAAATAAAAAATAACGTCGATAATATGACAAAAGAAGTTGAAAAAATATCTTTAGGTACGACAAAAGCTCAGGAAAATATCACAACTATTCAGCAGCAAGTTGAAACAGCTATTAAGGACTTTTCTGATATTTCGCAATCTGCTGAGAAGCTCGATCATCAAGCAAGAGACTTTAATAACATTGTTTAAAACACCGTTACCAAGCATCACTAAACAGCCCTGTATTAACGTGGGCTGTTTTTGCGAAAATTAATCCTTTTATTACCTTATTTAGATTGTTAGGTTATTAGTATAATTCCCTTTATAAAAGGTTGAAATATATCTTCTCCCCTTGTTTTATGAATATATTTCAAGAATAATAGTCATAAAGACATGTGTTTATTTTAAAATCATTTAAGGAAATCCTATGGACTTGTCACTACGCTGAGAGGGGAGAAATCACGCCATACAATAACCAATATTTTGAAGAATTTAAACGAAATATGATAAAGGGTTAACGAATCCTGGTTGACCTTAAACTATGAAAGACCTCAATTAACGCCATTTTCCTAAACAATTACGTACTTAAAGGACCCATGACAGACATTTAAACTGATATACGATTAATGACCGCTAATTAAGGAGCTGACAACATGCATTGTTCGACATGCGGAAATACGTTTTCCGACCAACACACATTTTGCCCTGAAGACGGGACAAAACTCTCATCTTCTAATATCACAACATCTACCGAAAAACAGTGCGGCAAGTGTGGAACCACCCAAGATGCATTAAATCAATTTTGCGAGCATTGTGGGGCATCTTTTCACCTTTCCTCTCCGTCCCCCTCCGAGCGAAAGGCCGCACTATTTTCTACAGGGAAATTTCAGAAAGAATCTATCAAAAGAAGGTTAGCTGATGGCTTAAAAATAGCCGCTTCCGCTTTCATTGCCATGATTATAGTGGCATCTATTATTCATAACAGTGTCTCCAATTATTTTTTAGGTGAATTTGATATTTTATCTATGACTGGTTTTCGTTTGACTGACTTTTTAATGTATCTTCATTCCGTTCAAGTAACCATGACCATTCCCGGAGAATTTTTGGGCGCTCAAACGTTTCAAGCCGGCGTGGTCCACGGTCTTATTCTTATGGCACTCATATTTAGTTTAGTTGGCTTTATATTTGGCAAAAGAATCACTACCCTGACACCTAAAGACAAGCTAAAGCTAGCTTTATCAAGTGGTATTGTTTATGGCCTCATGATGGCGATTACGGCCTTAATTGCTCGGCGGACAATGACAATTGAAGAATTTTATACGACAGTACAAGTTAGTTTATCATTTTCAATGTTTCAAGCATTTAGTGTCAGTTTTATCACCATGACATTATTCTCATTCATTGGCTTTCTGCTTGCGTCTCCTAAAGGACGATCAGGGAAAGAATTACACGATTTGCTTCCTAACGGAAAGAGTATCTATTTCGGAGTTAGAGCGTTTTTAATCACATCATTCACGACACTCGCTATCTATACTATCTATATTTATAACAGCGATATGATGCAGGAAGTGGCCATCTTTGAAGCTGGCACGTTAGCTTTCATCTTATCATTACAAGCGGCAGCTTATCTTATTCCACTTATTCACTTTCAGACAATTGAACTTCAAGTGCCTGACATGCTTTTAAGTGCCTATGGTCGTGAAACATTATGGCTTTTCTCAGCCAGTGACCACCCTTTCTTTCTTAATTTAGAGATCGGAGGTATTTCTCCTTTTGTCATAGCCGGTTTGCTTATTCCAGTGGCTTTGTTCGTGTGGACAGGTATCATTTTGCATCAAACCTATGGAAAAAGCTTTGTTAAACCACTGCTCGTTGCAAGTGGCACATATACGCTATTAAGCTTACTTCTTGCCTTTTTCTTACGTATTATCGTTTCCCTTGAGGGATTTCATGCATCAATTAGCGTTACATTCATTCTATCAGCACTGGCTACTTTCACTTTCAGTTCTGCCGTCATGTATGTCACAGCATGGTTTCGCTCTTAAATCTATTAGGAGGTCACATCGATGAATTATTGTAAACATTGTGGGGTAGAACAACAGAAAGACAAACGCTTTTGTCCGTCATGTGGTGGCGATTTACGCTCGACTGAATCTGTGGTACCGTCTTCTCCCCGTCCAAGTAAGCCGAAAAAAATAGTTGCCGCTGGATTAATAGGTATTATTGTTCTATTTGGTGTATATAAAACGGGGGACGCCCTTGCTGACGGAACAAAAATCATTGAGCAATTTCGTACAGCTGTAGAAGAAAAAGATCATGACACGGTTTTACAGTACCTCCACCTGGAAGGGACAGATCAACCGTTAACTGAAGACCATGCGAAAGACTTAATTCATTTTTATCATGAGCATGCCCACGCTATGAATGGCTTAAATCACTATTTAGATGAAAAACGTGAGTGGCTGCAAAGAGACTCAAACACATTATCAGCAGCCCATGGAGCATCTTCTGGATTAACAGCACTCACTTTTGAACAAACAGGGAAACGCTGGTTCCTATATGATCGTTATGAATTCGTGCTTCAAGCAATCCCTCTTCAAGTAGAAGTTCATCAAGAAGAGGTTTCATTTAAAGTAGATGGTGACCCTGTAGACTATGAATTAACAGCTGAGGGTTTGTATGATTTAGGTGCGTTCGCCCCAGGGAACTACGAGATCACCGCTGAGCTTGCCACCGATTTTGTTGAACTTGAACACTCTATCCACACTTCTCATTTCTTCGATGCACCTGTCTATCTTCAATTTAATGTCGATGATATTGAGTTAACAGCTAATGTGGACGATGCAGAGTTATTTATAAACGGTGAGACGACCAATATGTTTATCGGGCGTGGTCCTAACTTTGTCGGACCAGTTCTCTTGGATGGTTCAATGGCATTTCATATTGAAAAAGAAACACCGTTCGGACAAGTCTCATCCCTCCCTATTGAAGCTGATCGTAGTTATCTTGACCTTCACCTTGAAGCTAGCGATGCATTGCTTGAAGAGGTCCAATCCGATCTTGAAGCATTGCTCACTGACCATAGCACTAACCTGTATGAGATGACGAATAATCGTATTCAAGTGTTAGAGAATGTACACCTTTTTAAGGAAGGAAGTTATATTGAACAAACTGGCTCGCAATGGTGGCTTTATCTTCAAGTCACTGAGGACTGGCAGCAGGATGAGTCCTGGTATGATGATGACATAGCACTCGTTCCTTACGAAGAGGCATATTACTACGAACTTCTCTATAATACTGGTTCTGAGTCATGGACCTTAATGAATCGTGAAAGAACCTATACAACCTTTACCGGCGATAATCTTACAATCACATTTGATTATGAAGAAGAGCTAAAAGCATTTGTCGCGCGTCAAGAAGAGGCTACAAAAGCAGAGTACCAGGCTGAAGCAGAGACCTATCTCGATTATTTATTTAACGACTTTATCCGCGCAAACGTACGATTAATAAATGGTGGCACTGCTGACGACACGTTTAGTTACATTTATGATGACTCATCTGAATACAAAGAATCTATTACTGATTACGCTGATTACCTAGACGGTCGCAGCATTACCCAAACGTTCATGGGGGCTGACATTCTTGAGGTGAGTCCAGCAGACAATGAGACCTATACAGTCACAACATTTGAAGATTATATTATTTATTATGAAGACGATCATGAAACAAAACGTAAAACGTTTGAATCTCAGTACGAGGTAAAGCTCACCAGTGATGGCTTTAAAGTGGTTGAGTTAATAGAGACTGAGGAACAATCAAGTGAAGATTGGTAGATGAACCACCAACCATTTAAAAAACGGCTCTCACATAAGTGAGGGCCGTTCTTAATCACTGGGTTTTGTCCAAGCCTCTATATCTTTAATTAATAGCTTATGAGAGTTTATTTCCTTTCCTTCTTCGAACTGTCAACTTATGAGATCCTCAATGATTTCTTCTAGTTTGTATAGCGGAACACTATAGCCCACTGCATTTTCACCAAACGTTCTGGCGGCATTCATTCCGATAATCACTTGATCATTTTCTGAAATTAAGGGACCGCCACTACTTCCTTCTATAATATCAGCTGATATTTCATATAGATCTTCATATTCGTATTCTTCTATCAATAAGTTTTCCTCCGTTGTGATGATCTCCCCATACGTCACAGTATTTTGCATACCTTCTGGGCTTCCGATTGTTAGAACATCTTCTCCCGCTCCATATTGTTGATCGGTTTCTAGTGGGAATGGCTCAAACCCATCTAGTTCTGGTACATAAAGCACAGCCACATCCATAAACTCAGATATCCCTTCAACCGTCGCTTCATAATGTGTATCATCCTCGGCTATAACAGAGGCAAAGGCACTATCATTAATAACATGGGCACTCGTAATCACATGTCCTTCGTTATTATATAAGAATCCGGACCCTTGTTCTTCCGTTGTAACAATGGTGTAAACAGATTGCTGGGCTTCTTCAATCATACTCGCTGTACTAAGTTCCTCGTCTTGCTCTTTAAAAAATGTGGGAAGTGGCTTATCTACGTTGCTATCCAGTACTGGACTTTTTCGTTCTTTTAAAAGTTCAACCGTGATATGAGAGGAGTTAGAAGAGAATGCCTGATAAGTAACTATACCAATAAACGATGCAAAAACAATAAGTACGACGGCCCCCAAAACTCCCGTCTTTCTTTGACGGGCATCGCTTAAACCCTTTTTCTCAGCCCTTCCTCGTCTTTTTCCACATATTCCACGTACCATTTGTGAACCCCCTATCCCCAAATGATAGCCTTACCTTTCGTACATCATTTAGGGATGGCAAGACTGTCATTACAAATACGTTAATAGAATTTAATTGCTGTCTATATTCCCCGTTATTCAATCATCTAATCAGATGATTGATCTGGCTCAACATAGAAAGAGAGCTATTTTTTCTTTTGTAAAACGATAGAAGATGAGCACATTTTTTAGCTTAGAGCGAGAATACGATAATTAATTAGCCTTTCTATCACTAAGCGGTCATCTAAAAGCAACCCTTAGTAAATACTAAAAACAAACCATCAATCAGTGGAAGTTTTCGTTGTTCTTCCACTGATTGATGGTTTAGTGAATCAGGACTTTAGCGGCCGTTTTCTCTCACCTAAATAGCTTGCCTCTCTATTTTAAGGCGGGAGGTTTACGGACGGTTATTTATGCTAAACTCGTTCAGCTGCCAGACTCAATCCGGATGTTTATATATGTACGGTCATCATAAGAGATTTTACCATTTGTGACGCCTCTAACGGATACATTGTCATGAATGCATAACGGATCACGTTGTAATACGTGTTCCAAATGGGACTCCGTTTCTGTTAGTGTAGCAAAAATGTGCGGGTAACCGTCGGAAGCAAGCGCCAGAGAGATGATGCCAACAAGCACTTCCACCGTTTGGAAGCTTTCCATATATAACGGTTCACCATTAATCACTTCATAGCTAAAAGGCTGTGAAGGCGGTTGATTAGTGAAAGCATATTGGGCTTGAATTAACGGCTTAATTTTCTCAAAACTTGTGTCTGACGCTACAATGTCCGCCACTGATTTATCTTTGGCTAATTCTGCTTCTACTAGTAACCGTCTTGCTTGTGAGGCGACAGCATCCACTTCTTTTGCATGCTGATAATGCTGACCGTTCACATAGCATTGACAATCACCGATGAGCCATACTTTTCGAGCATAGCCACTGTATAAAGCCATTGTAGCTGAAGGGCGTAAAAACGGTTTTGTTTTAATAACCTCCGTTAACTGATACTCACGATAAAATAAAGCATAGCTGTCGTTTATTTGCGTGATAATGTCTTCAATGGTTTCAGGCCCTTGCAAGCTTTCAATCGTCTGTTTAATGAGCTGTGCCGCATGCTGACCAGGCGTTTTGCCGTCAATTAATTGGCCTGATACGTTTGTGGCACCATCGATGACCGCGGCGTAGTTATCAGTCACACAATATGTATCTTCCATGTCTTTCTCGAATCCTGTTTTTGATTTAGAGACATACTCGATTAACTGTGGCATTGGCTGTCCTCTCCTTTTATCCATGGGTCAAGTATCTCGTGAATGATTATAGCACGGGAATCCAATGTTTTTTATGGCAACAAAAAAACGCTATTTCCAGATGCATGCCTTACATCATGATATAGCGTACAAAGTAAGTGACTATGACCCCACACCTGTTTCGATTTCGTCATAATACACCGTTATTTTTTGAAATCTCATAGCGTTCAAATGCTTTATATACGCGGTTTCTGCTTGATCCATTACTTGCTGAAAGAGCGCAGCGGTGTCATGATAATTCTTACTCGTTGTCTTTATGTCATCCAACACTTCCGTCACCATCTCGCCATGGGAATGTTGTAACTCTTTTTCAACAAACTTTTTTAGTTCCTCATGTCTCTCTGCAATTCGTTCCAATGACTGGTTAAAAACACCAGCTTTATCTAGTGAGTCTATGTATCTCATAAACTGATAACTAGTGGTCATTTGCCCCATAATTGTATTCCCCTGTTCTCTCTCTTTATTGATAGTTTATTGTAAAAAGGTGGCTTATTTCTTCTTCTTCACTGAATAATGTCTCAATTGATTCCTTGATGAGCTCGACACGTGCCAACGTATCAACCATTTCTTCTTCATAGTACGCGAAAATAGATTCAAAGTTTTCTGTCAATGCGGCTGGGAGAGGATCCACTTCCTCATGAACGGTAATTTTAGTAATTTTCCAAACTTTTTCTGCACTAGGAGGCGTGTGACCAAGCAATTCCTGTTGATAAGACCGAGGAGATTGCTCCATGTTATTCATTTTTGTTGTGAGCACTCTTTTCCAGTCGTTAAATCCTTCTTCATATTCTGATTCATATAAGCGTTTAAGTTTTGCAACTTCTGACTTAATTTCATCACATGTTGACTGGCCTTTTTGATAAATTCTAACTGCTGACGATATGTTCACTTTAATAGGTTGATTCGCCCCAATGAAGGATCGCATCGCCGAAACCCCTGCCAACCCAAGCCCTAACATAGGGAATAGTTTACCGAGACCTTTTCCCCTACCCATTACGTCACGCAATTCACTCAACAGTGACTCGCCCGACTTTGGCATCTCTTTTAAGCGATCAAGAAGGCTATCTCCTTTTTGTAAGACGTCCTGAGGTTTAATAAAATACATATCCCCGCCTTCATACACTCTCGTCACATTTCCCTCACTGTTTTTTCCAAGAGCATTGACGACATGGTTCATTTTATGAGCCTCACCACTTAATCCAAAATAGTCCATTAATCCTTCTGTATGGAGCTTAAGATTGTCAACGTTAGCCATGATGTTGTTGACTTCTTGGTAAATGTAATAACCTGACCGTATTAAATTAATCCAACCTTGATTTAGAGACCCATTTAGATACATTTTTATATTGCCGACACTTTCTAAAATTTCACCTAAGCTTCGCTTAATTTCCTGTCGTTCAACGGGGGTGATTACCTCCAAGTCTACAAGAGCATCTAATAACGGATCAATATTGTTATAGAGCACGACTAAATCATCATATAGCTGAGGAATTTTCTCACCCATATCCCGTAACATTGGTCCAAACCCACGCGCTAAGTCGGCACTTGATTCTCTTGTATCCCAAGCTGCTTTGAATATATTACTTTCTGAATGGGAACTAAATATTTCTTTTAAATCATCAAGTAAATCGAACCTAAATCCCGTGATCTCACGTATGGCACCATCAAAGCCATCTTTGTTATAACCTTGTACAAATTGTGCAAAATAAAGGCGGACAATTCTCATATCCTCGTCAGAAATATGACTCATAAAGTCATGTAACCCATCAAAGCCTTCAATAGAATTCATCGGATCACCAACACCAATATCAATAAATCCCGACAGCCCCCACATCGCATATAGAAGGTCTTCTTCCATATTCAATCGGTTAATCGTCGTCTCATCAATACGCTCTTTATAATACGCTTCCGTAAACTCCTTAAGTTCAGTGGGATCAATGTCGTAGATGGCGTTGAAGTTATTTTCTAAATCTAGTTTGAACATTGCATTTAATTCATTTGCAAATATAGAGTCAATAGATGCCAATTGATATATGCTAGGAGGAATGTGGTTTACTGCGTAGACATTATCAAATTGGCCAGTAATAAGCTGTAAAGTAGTAATGAGGTTTCCTCCTAGAGAGTGTCCCATACCTATACTCTTTATAGGTATGGGAGAATCATTAGATTTATTGACCTCTTTAGTCACTAACTCTGTAAACCTTTTTGCATCAGATATTTGACTATCATTTTGTCCTAACCCTATACCAAATAAATTATAAAACCAATCTTTTGGCTTCCAGCTATCTTTTTCGCTCCCTTCACTACCACGGGTAATGGTATACACTTGATTAATCCCTTTTTCTTCATCGTAAAAGTGAATAGCTGAGCCATCAAAACCTGAGTAATAATCCCCTTTTTGAAGCTCAGAAAAGTCATTTGATGAGTAGATCGTAATATTGGCGGGTGGTTCAGTACCGGTTTCTTCTATATAAATGCGGCGGATTTCTGATTCGGTTAATTCTTTATATTCCATTTGGATAATTCTCGCTCTTACAGAGTCTGAACCCAGCACTTCCTTATTTGTCATATCAATCACCATCTTTAAATTCAATTGATGTCATTATTTTCTTTGCAACCTCTTCCTCGTATCCCACGTCTATTTCACATTCTTCACCACTATCTAAGCATGATGCTGAATAAATAAACATTATTCCTTGAGTACTATTCTCAGATTTTATAAAACTAATAAAATAATGATTTTCTATCCCATTAAGTGTTTCATAAACATAACTAGCATAATTGTATACATTACCCTCTAATTCGAATGTTTCATACTCTCCTTCATAACCTGCTTTCATAGAAAGAACACTCAAATTAATATCGATATTTTCCATGGAGGGGTTATTTTCATATGTTATTCTTATTCCTGAGGTAATATTTTTTTCTTCTTTTTGATTAGCAACACTATAACGCTCATATTCGTTAGCTGGTTTATAATAAGTTCCATCCCCAATACGTGCATTAGTCGGAAATAACATCGTATATCCGCCAGTCCCTGATTCAAATGTATAATATCCTTCTTCTGTTTCCGTCGTCGACTGCATAAACTCACTTGTAAATTCATCTTGGAACGCTCGTGTGTCTGGCACGTTAACGTCACATCCTCCCATTATCACCATTAACAACATCATATGTATAATCATAAACTTAAGTCGCAACGACATTCTCCTCTCAACATAACGTCTCTCTTTCTAATTTTTACAATAAACCCCTTATCTTTTCAATCGTTTATAGGGAAATTATTTAAAAACAGGACATTCGTTATATATAACAATAGATTATATTATTGTTTCAACCAAATCCCACAACTAATTTAATATGTCTTTATAACCATTTTACACTGAGTTTATTATGAGGAAATAGTCTATCCCACCTAAAAGATTTCCAACTGTCTTTCTCGCTTTCTTCACTGCCACGGGTAATGGTATACACTTGATTGATTCCTTTTTCTTCATCATAAAAATGAATAGCTGAGCCATCAAAACCTGAGTAATAATCCCCTTCTCGAAGCTCGGGGAAATCCTCTGATGAGTAGATGGTGATATTGGCAGGTGGTTCAGTACCTGTTTCTTCTATATAAATACGGCGTATTTCTGATTCGGTTATCTCTTTATATTCCATTTGGATCATTCTTGCTCTCACTTGATCCGAATCAAGAATTTCTCTGTTTCCCATCCCTCTCAACACCTTTTACATATCATTTAAACTCAATTGACGTCATAATTTTTTTAATTTTTTCTTCTTCACTTTTAATCTCTATCTCACAGTATTTATCATTATCTAAACAAGAAATATTGCTAATAAATTCAATCCCTTTTTTATCATTATCCGCCTTAATATAGCCAAAAATAAAATAGGCATTACTTGCCTTTATCTCCCTTTTGGCATAATAGTACGTTTTATTATTTTGTTTAAATATATTATATTCACCATCATAATTAACTCTGTTTGATAATATTTTTAAATATGTATCTATCCTCTCTGTCGTTCCCCGATCTTCGTATGTTAACTTAAAACCATAAGCCAAATTATCTTTTTCGTTTCTTACACCAAACGTAAAGATTTCATTGAAATCATTTTGGTTGTAATATGTGGCGTCATCTATTTGTCCTTCTATAGGAAACAACATCGTATACCCGCCAGTCCCTGATTCAAATGTATAGTAACCTTCTTCTGTTTCCGACGTTGACTGCATAAACTCACTTGTAAATTCATCTTGAAACGCTTGTGTGTCTGGCACGTTAACGTCACATCCTCCCATTATCACCATTAACAACATCATATGTATAAGCATAAACTTAAGTCGCAACGACATTCTCCTTTCAACATAACGTCTCTCTTTCTAATTTTTGCAATAATCTCCTTATCTTTTCAATCATTTATAGGGAAATTATTTAAAAACAGGACATTCGGTGTATGTCAGAATAGAGAACGTTATTATTTCCCTAAAATTCATAACTAATCTAACGTGCCTTTATCATCATATCGTTACAAATACTTTATAAATAATTGTAAGTAACCTCTTGTCTGACTTCATGATGACACAATGTACCTAGGCATTTACTTAATCTATGCTGTGTTTGTTAAAAAATAGGACGATACTACCTCGATTATTTAGCAGCTTCTATCATACAATTAGTAAGTTATTAAAAAGGAGAGTGAAATTAGTTGGAAAACATCATGAATCGAATCTCAATATGGGGAAAAATCTGTGGAATAGGGTCCATTATATTAGGGGCAATGTCAGTCATAATAAGTCTTATGGCCTCTTCCTTTTCTGGTCTCATTACTGGTGTTGTGACAGCATTTTTGGGCTATCTACTCTATAAGGCGGGTACTGAAGCAAGACGATATTTAGAAACATCATCAGAAGATGCTATCGAACACTTGCTTGAGCATTTTGCGAAGTATCTACTCATTAGTGGTATTTTATTAATTTTTTCTATCATAACGACTGTTTTCAGTCTATTCGTAATCTTACAGGGTGTAGGCAGTTATTATTAACAATGAAAACCATTTAAGATCGGCTTAGATATATAGGATGAAAATGGAATGAACAGCGATGAGAATAAATAATATTACCTTAATTTTATTGCTAAATGTATTCCATTTCATCTTTTAACAGTTTTACTTAATACTCGACACCCAGTTACTTCGGATAGCTTTCACGACAGCTTCTGTACGATCATTCGCATTTAAAATCATTAAAATTCTCCCAATGACATTATTAATTGTTGAAGGGGCAAAATACATTTCGTTTGCAATCTCACCCGTAGATTTACCGTTTATTAATTTTTCTAAGACGATTTTTTCGTTTTCTTTCAAAATACCTTCAATCTGTTTGTCATTTAGAACGAATTTTTTTATTGGTTTACTTTTATGCTTGATAGTGAAGATATCTTCAGCTACCACCTTGTGAAGCTCTGGATCTAGTAAAAACGGGTAACTATCAAAAAACGTCGCTACAGAATCCATATAGATTTTAAATGTATTAGTAAAGATAAGACCATGAATTGGTAATATAAGTAACTTACTTATACATTCCGTATTATATAAAGGGTTTGTCACTAAAACGATTTTTCCTCTGAACGTCTTCCCTACACCTTTGATAATGGAAGTGAGAAAGTCCACATCCTCCTCTTGATGAACATAGTAAAATACAAGGTTTGCTGTAAGTGGGACATCATTAAATGATGAGACCACAGGGCAGTGTACATCTAATACCTCATCCCTGTACTGGTATTTAAATTTGCCGTCAGGATCTATTAAAGCTGCCATACATTTCACATTTTCTGTTTGACCTACTTCCATTATCGTCACCTTCTTTAACCTATTTTATATATATGCATGAGGATCATTTTTCTCTTCTCAAATCTAAAGAGCATGATGATCCTCAAACAAAGGTCCAATCTATGAGACTTTAAATTTACTAGCAAGCGTTTGAAGGTCTTCCGCCCGCTGTGCAAGTCCAGCAGAAGCTTTTGAAATTTCATCCATCGTGGCATTTTGTTCTTCAGCACCTGCTGCCACATGGTCAGCGCTATTTGTAAAGCTTTTTGTTTTTTCAGAAATCCGTTCCATTTCTTCTGCCATACGAGCTGTGGATTGAATCGCACTGTCCGAAACAGTCATTGTCTCTTTAACGGCTTCATTCATATTTTTAACAGCATTCAGAATTTGATGGAAGGATTGATCAGCTTCAGTAATTGACGCCATCCCATTTTTGAATGTGGTTTTCCCTTGCTCCATTTCATGTGACGCTCTGCCCATATCCGTTTGAATAACACCGATTCTTTGTTGAATACTGGCTGCTGATTCAGCAGAGACTTCAGCTAGTTTTCTCACTTCATCTGCTACTACCGCAAACCCTTTTCCATGTTCTCCAGCCCTTGCTGCTTCTATAGCTGCATTTAATGCTAGTAAGTTTGTTTGTTCAGCAATATCTGTAATCACTTCCACGATATTTCCAATCTCTTCTGACTGTTTTGTCAGCTTCCCAATGACATCTGCTAAACTATCGTTTTGACTTTGAATCACACTCATTTGATCCATTGTGCCGGCTAAAACTTCGTTACCTTTATTAGAATAATCATTAACCTCGTTCGCTTTTTCTTGAACATTATGAAGTCGGTTTGAAATTGTTTTATTATCTTCTTTCACTTCATCCGCATTAGTTTTAGCGGTTACTACATATTCTGTTTGTTCCGCCGCCCCTTCAGATACTTCTACAATGGATGTGGTAATTTCTTCAGAAGCAGAGCGAGATTCTTCAGCACTTGCCATCAACTGTTCTGAAGTAGCAGCCACTTGCTCTGAAGAAGAAATAACGTCTGTTAGCATAGTCCTTAAGTTTAATGACATAGTTTGAAAATTGTCAGCTAACGTTCCAATTTCATCTTTTCTCTTCGTCAGTGTTCCCATATCACCTGTCAAGTCACCTGCGGCTATTTTTTCTGTAAAGCGACCTAATTCATGTAGCGGTTTTATGATTGACTTTCCTTGGAAGTATGCATAAATAACGGCTACAACAATCGTGACACCTACTGCTATAAGTAATAACATCAGTACCAATTGATAACTATTGTTACTTGCTTCATACAAATTGGTCGAAATGTCTTCATTTAAATCAATTAACTCTCTGAGCTGGTCGCTTGCACGACCAAAAGGTTCTCCGCCTCTCCCCAAGCCGGCTTGGGCTTCTGAATAATCGTCATTTCGAATTAGTGCAATATTTTGTTTTACGATCTCATCAAAACCATTCCAATTATTAACAAAATCATCAAAAAGCTGTTGTTCAGATGAATCATGAATATTCGAATGATAGTTTTCAAGCAATTCATGAATATCTTCTAGGTTTTGCTCAGCTCGTTCAGTTAACTCTTCGTTTTGATTTAATACAGCGCTCACCATTTGTACACGTGTGTTTTCTGCTAACTGGCTAATTTCTGCTAATGTGGTAAGTGGTACGACCCTCTCTTCGTACATACTATCCACGTTTTCATGCACATGATTCACACCAATAAAAACTAAAATCCCCGTCATAATGATAAGCCCTATCATGACACCATAAGATAAAAATAACTTCCAATAGATACTCAATTAACGTCCCTCCAAAATGACTTCTAATACTTTTTTATTTATAAACTAGTTCAATATTACTAGATTTTTTCACTCGCGCATAGAGAAAGTTAGTTTTAAAGTGTAATATACCTAGTTCTTTAGATGTGTATAGGTATTTTACATTTACTTTATGTTGAAGTGTCTGTTGTCTGAAATCACGGATCGTTGATTAGTTAAAAACGAGATCTGGGAAATATAAAGGGTGAGGGAACTTCATGTCCAAGAAATATATCTTTGAAATGTAAGTGTGCAGTGGAAAATGGTGAGTCTAGGAGGATGTGTACACTGAAATTTCCATCTATTCATTAGGAGCGCGAACCAGCGGGAAAGTATCTGTTCTTAGCGAAAGAGCCACCTATGAGTTTTTTACAGGTGTATGTTACTATGATGAATTTGGTTTATATATGTAAAATTTTCAAACGTCAAGAGGCGTTTATTAAGGGGGGATGGGGTGAGATACAATTTCTTTAGTAGCCGTATAGAAAATCAATAGCGAAATCATAAAACAAACCTTCAATTAGGACATTAGGGTCCGTTATCTCCTCTCTATTTTGAAGCAGGAGGTTTAGGACGGTTAATCTGTGATTAAACCTGAAAGCCTCTTATTATAGGCAGATGGCTTAAACAGCCTTTTAATCATCAGGGCAAACACATAACGATACGGTGTCATCGACTCAACTTAATCGAAAGAAGCATAAAAAAGCCTGGATGCGCAGTCCAATAAAGGAGGTCATCCAGACTATAATAGTTTAACTACACAAAATAGAGTTAGCTCTCCTCTCTATTTTGATCCAGATTTACGGATACTTTTCTGTATAAAGCTAAGCTTCAATCAGGTTTTACTGCCCCTTAAGAGTGGGATAAAGAAGATTCCCCTTTTTCATGCGTTTTACTTTAGCTTCATCTATCTCCATACATGTCACATCATAACCAGTACCTACTACCGCTAGTGTTCTCATAAAGGTCCTTCTATGATTCTTTCACTAATTGTTTTTTTATGACACTTTCTAAATACGTAAGCATATCTCCTTGTAAATCTTCACGTTGTAACGCAAAGTCGACAGTGGCTTTCACAAAACCTAGTTTATCCCCCACATCATAACGGTCACCAGTAAATTCATAGGCAAGCACCACCTGTTCCTCGTTCAATTTTTTTATGGCATCTGTTAATTGAATTTCATTTCCAGCACCTGGTGGCAATTCGTCTAAAATGGTGAAGATTTCTGGTCTTAAAACGTAACGGCCCATAATGGCGTAGCGAGATGGCGCTTCTTCTCGTTTAGGTTTTTCCACTAAATCAGCGACGTGGATAACCCCTTCATCTACGTCGGATGTTTTTGGTGCAACGATCCCATATTTTGATACTTCCTCTTCTGGAACAGGTTGGACACCTACAACAGATGAATTATATCGTTCAAAGACATCAACTAATTGTTTAAGACATGGTGTATCCTTTGTTTGCACAATGTCATCGCCAAGAAGGACAGCAAAAGGTTCGTTGCCAATGAAATGTTTTGCACAATTAATCGCATGCCCTAGTCCCTTCGGCTCTTTTTGCCGAATGTAATGGATATTTGCCAAATTAGAGATAGCTTGAATTTCGTCAAGCATGACCATCTTTTGTTTTTTTAGCAAGGTTTCTTCAAGCTCGTAAGATTTATCAAAATGATCCTCTATGGCTCGCTTTCCACGTCCGCTAACAATTAAAATATCTTCAATACCAGATTGAATCGCTTCTTCCACAATGTATTGAATAGTCGGTTTGTCAACGATCGGAAGCATTTCTTTCGGCTGTGCTTTCGTGGCTGGTAAAAAACGAGTTCCGAGACCAGCTGCAGGGATAATTGCTTTTCTGACTTTCATGAGTGACTCACTCCTCTAATTCATTTCTTACAGTTCATTTAGTAAACTTTAAAACTATAATATGACTCGTACCAATTTTGAAGAATTACATGAACCTCGCATCTTTTTAGAATACATCACTATCTGTGTAGCTTGAATCTTTCTTTATCGAAGCAAAATTTCTTTTTTGCTTATAGAACGAGATGGTGTGATGAACTCCACCAATCTACCAAGATTATGATCACCTATATTATACACTTTATATAGCTTATAACTAGAGTTAGAAGTAGGAATTTCTCAAGCCATTTCTGTACCAGTTTGTGAAGGTAAATTAATTAGCTCTAACTATCCGTCTACTATACCATTAATGTATGTAAAACACCTTATTAAAAAGCCTTTATTGGCACTTTTATCGTGTTACTTCACCAAATTTCTTGTAATAGCATACAGCATACTGACATATAAAAAACGAATATAGAGTTACCGCTGCTCATCTAATTTTTTCGTTGCATATATAGACTAACATGGCGATTCAAATTGGCAGTCGCTGAAAGTTATCGTTAAAGACAGAGTCGAAACCAAATTTCATCCTACAAAACGCCCGTTCAATCAGTGGCGCTTTCGCTCAGCTCTCTAATTTGAGCAGGGAGATTTACGGACGCTTATCTGTGATGAAACAAGCAATGACCGGTTGGATTTAACACATCCAATCAATCATTGCTTGTTTTTAATTCATAATTTTTAATAGTACATCATCTGGTTTCTTCACCTATTTTAGCTTCTACCACTCTTTAATTAAGTATCATATTTTCCAACTATTTAGTAAACAGAAGATTCCCATGACTATTTCTAGATCTAGATTATTTATCATAAAACGAACCTTCAATTAGCGGGGGTTTTACGGACAACTTACTTATGATAAACATCGATACTTGTATTGACTCACTAATGGCAAGCAGGCAAAGCACTTGCTCACTTTTTCAAGTCTAGTACAGCTCCCCCTTATCCAAGCAGCAGAATTCACCCAAAAAACCATATCACAGGCTAGTTATTATTTTTTTTCAGAATCTTTTAAAATTTGATTGCTAAGTTATAGCAATCTTATTATACTAAAATTGTAACCATTTAAAAAGTGGGGGGATTCGATGAAAAAAGTAATGATTATTTTAGGAGCGTTGTTTTTAGTCAGCCTATTAGCTGTAGGAGGGTACGGGTTTTATCTCTATAAATCTGTCCAAACAACGGTCAATTCTAGTATGCATACAGAACTTAACCGCGAAAAACCCGATTTGAGAGAATTTGTAGTCAATATGGAAGCGCGAGAACCTGTATCGTTTTTACTACTCGGTGTTGATGCGGAAGAATCCACCTCAGGGCGTACAGATACAATGATGGTAGTCACAGTTAACCCTGATGATGAATCTATGAGAATGGTAAGTATTCCCCGAGACACCCGTATGGATATACCTGGGCTCGGTAAACAAGACAAAGTAAATCATGCTTTTGCATTTGGCGGTCCAGATATGGCAATTGCAGCTATCGAAAACTACCTAGATATCCCTATTGATTATTTCTTAACAGTCAATATGGACGGTTTTCAAGAGATGGTCGATGCGCTCGGTGGTGTTAGTGTTCAAAATGAACTAGTTTTTTCACAAAACGGGCATGAATTTAATGAAGGCGAGCTTTTCTTAAATGGTGATCAAGCCTTAGCTTATGCACGTATGCGAAAAGAAGATCCACGAGGCGACCTTGGCCGAAATGAACGCCAACGACAAATCGTACATGGCATGATTAAAGAAGGCGCTCAACTAAGCTCAATAACCCGTGCACAGTCTATCTTAGATGCCTTAGGTAACAATATTATGACAAATTTAACATTCGACAATATGGTTAGTTTGCAACAAAACTATATGAGTGCAACACGTAATCAGGAAACACTGGAACTCACAGGAACTGGAGATATGATCGATGGTGTCTGGTACTTAATTGTCCCCGAAGAAGAGCGATTACAGCTCAGCGGTGAACTAAGAACTCATCTTGGCTTGGAGAGCAATGAAAGCTTTGCTCTTACTGAAGAAGATCATGAGGATGAAGAGTCTTAATTAATAGAGCCTGTAGGAGAGGCGGTAAGGTCTCTCCTACTTTTATCAATCGTTCATCATTTCAATCACATATATCACTTTATGTTAGATATATGTGCTCATATACTATTGAAAAACAAAAATTATGGGTTATTTCTTTATATATTTTCTTTATTTAAGCTGTTTTTATCACCGTTTAGTAGTATAACATGTAGCCATAAAGATTGTCCATTATTTTTTTAAAATCCGCTATTACTTTCACCTAGCTGCGGCTGATAGACGTCTGTCTCTTCAGGTACATAGTGATCTTCCGGAGTATCGCTTTCTATACCCTGTCCACCAACATCCCCCTCTGTAGAAGGCTCTTGCGTATCTGTCGGTTCAAGTAAATAACTGTCGATCGTTTGACGTAAACCTAAATGTTTTTGTAACCGCTGTGACACTAATGTAATCGATCGTTCATCTGGTACGAAGTAATAAACACCTTCTTCAATGTAATCTATCCCGTCGTAATTTAACGATTCAATGTTGTCCAGTTCGCTTGCGTATGAGTGCATAGCAACAATATCATTGAAACTGGCATTCGTATCTAAATTACGCTCTATTGTATCCATTAATGAATTAAAACGTGTAATCGTACTAAAGGAGGCCATTTCTCGAATAACAGCTTCTATGACTTCTTTTTGTCGTTCTCCACGTCCAATATCACCTGTAGGATCTGACTTTCTCATTCTGACGTATGCAAGTGCCTCTTCCCCGTTCAATTCCTGTTCACCTTCGTATATCGTCAACGTGCCATAAGTAGCGTTATCTGTTTCAGTAAATGTCATCGGTGAATCAACTGTAATACCACCTATATCATCTATAATTTCCATAAAAGCATCAAAATTAAGTGAAACATAATAATCAACAGGGATATCCAAAAGTTGCTCGACCGTTTCGACAGTCATGTCTATTCCACCGTATGCATGAGCATGGTTGATCTTGTCTTGTTCATACCTGCCGCTAATATTCACTCTAGAATCTCTGGGAATATTCAACATTTTAACAGTGCCTTCATCCGGGTTAAATGTTACGAGGACCATCGCATCTGTTCTTCCACTTAAGTCGCCATCTCGCGTATCTAACCCTAGAAAGAGAATTGAAACAGGATCGATATCGGGATTAACTGCTTCTTCCCGCAGTTCAGAGCGTTCACCTCGTTCAAGCTCTTGTTGGGCACTTGAGGTCACGCTAGCAAGCTGGTGAACCATATAAGCTAAAGCGCCAGCTGCTAAAAGAAACACTCCTAAAAATGTTATAAGCATAATTTTCAAGACAGACCGAGGTCTTTTTTTATTTTTACTAAGAGATCGTGCCATCATGACACTCCTTTTTTATTGTAAACTGGTGTCAAAATTAATCTATATACAGTTTATCATTTATAAAACCTCAATAATCTATTCTACGTTAGAAATTCAAATACGTAAAGATTTATTGATGTTTTTTTCACATTTTCCCTTATTTATGATCATATATTATTAAATAGAAGGTTTTTTTACTAATATTGACGAAATCTTCATCTAAATAATCTTGCTTGTAGAAATGTTTGGTTGTATTGTAGAAAAGAGAATGAAAGGAGTGGCGACAATGCCTAAAGTTAAAAAAGCGATTATACCTGCCGCTGGACTCGGAACTCGATTTTTACCTGCCACCAAGGCTCAACCAAAGGAAATGCTTCCCATTGTTGATAAACCAACTATTCAATACATAGTTGAGGAAGCCATTGAATCTGGTATAGAAGATATTATGATCATCAGCGGGCGAGGAAAGAGAGCCATTGAGGATCACTTTGATAAATCATATGAATTGGAAGAAACATTATTAAAAAAAGAAAAATTAACACTTCTTGAAGAAATTCAACAGATTTCAAATATGGCAAATATTCATTATATTCGCCAGAAAGAACCAAAAGGATTAGGTCATGCCATTAGTTGTGCTAAACACTTTGTTGGCAATGAACCGTTTGCCGTTCTTTTAGGGGACGATATCGTTCAAGCCAATGGAAACCCTTGTCTTAAACAATTAATTGATGTTTTTGAACGCTACAATTCATCAGTTGTGGGTGTGCAGCCAGTGCCTGATGAGGATGTTTCCAAATATGGTATCGTATCCCCAAAATCTGCTGAAATTGAACCTGGCGTCATTCATGTTGCAGACCTTGTTGAAAAGCCAGCTAAAGAAGAAGCACCATCTAATTATGCTATTATGGGCCGGTACGTTTTAAGACCAGAAATATTTGATATTTTAGATAATCTAGCTCCAGGGGCCGGTAACGAAATTCAATTGACAGATGCCATTAAAACATTGAATGACAGCCAAATTGTACTCGCCTATCAATTCGCTGGAGAGCGCTATGATGTGGGGGATAAATTAGGTTTTGTAAAAGCCACTGTTGATTTTGCGCTACAACGAGATGATTTAAAAGATAATATGATTGATTATCTAAAAGGTGTATCACAAAAGTATTTAGAGAAAAAGATATAAAAGGATGTACAACCTAGTATGTGAAAGCCTACACTATAACATGTCAGGTACATACTGGTTCTTTCGTGAGGCATCTCACATTCAAGCACTTTATTATCATAAAGCCTAATGCTTTTTACAGAATTATAGGAGGACCATCATGAAGAAAATTGCTGTAGTAGGAACAGGATACGTCGGGTTAGTCACAGGAGTGGCACTTTCGGATATCGGACACGATGTGACGTGCATTGATATTGACGAACATAAAGTTAAGCGCATGCAAGAAGGGAAATCCCCTATATACGAACCTGGTCTTGATGAGGTTATGGCACGAAATATAGAAGCTGGACGACTCCATTTTACGACGAGTCATGAAGAAGGTTTTAATAGCAAAGATGTCATCTACATTGCTGTGGGAACACCTGAAAAAGAAGATGGTACCGCTGACTTGCGTTTCATTGACCAAGTTACTGCTGATATTGCGACACACGTATCAGATGATGTCATTATTGTGACTAAAAGTACTGTACCCGTAGGCACAAACGACTATATATTAAAAAAGATTCGCGAACGACTCATTCATAAGGTAACGGTTAATATCGTCTCTAACCCTGAGTTTTTACGTGAGGGTAGTGCTGTTTATGATGCCTTTAATGGTGATCGTATTGTCGTTGGTGCTGATTCAAAAGAAGCTGGAGATGTTATCGAAGACATTAATAAACCATTCGGTATCCAAGTCTATCGTACAGATGTTAGAAGCGCTGAAATGATTAAATACGCCTCAAATGCTTTTTTAGCCACAAAAATTAGTTTTATTAATGAGATTGCTAACATTTGTGAAAAAGTCGGGGCCAATATAGAAGATGTCGCTACTGGGATGGGCATGGATGACCGTATCGGCAGTAAATTCTTAAATGCTGGAATCGGCTATGGTGGTTCGTGTTTTCCTAAGGATACAAAAGCACTTGCTCAAATTGCAGCCAATAACGATCATCACTTCGAGTTACTAGAATCTGTTATTCGCGTAAACAATCAGCAACACTCTAGCTTAACGACTAAAGCTAAAACCGTTATGGGGTCATTAAAAGGGAAAAAAGTGGCACTCTTAGGCCTTGCTTTCAAGCCGAACACCGATGATATGCGAGAATCACCTGCTATCGCTGTGAGCAGTGAATTATTATTAGCCGGTGCTGATGTGACGGCTTATGATCCCATCGCTATGGATAACGCAAAGAAAGTCATTCCGGAGGGCGTCACATATGTTGACAGTACAGAAGAAGCACTTGCAGGAGCAGACGCAGTGTTTATCATTACTGATTGGCCTGAATTTAAAGAATTAGATTTGAGTGTATTTAAAGAAAAAATGGCGACTCCGCTTCTTTTTGATGGACGAAACTGCTATGACTTAAACACGGTTGCGTCTGCCAATATAAATTACTATTCCATTGGACGATCACCTGTTGAAAACGGAGACATTAAAACAATCAGTTAGCAAAAATGGAAATCCTAAAATCCTCTACACACCACTCGTAACAAGTGGCATGTAGAGGATTTTATTTGTTCATTTTAATAAATGTTGTGAAGAAACATTTTGGAAATAGGACGCGACTATGTGGTTAATCTTCAGTAATGGTAACGGTCATCTTAACTTCTGGGTTATCTTCAACTAACCTTTGCCCAGGAATACCAAAGTATGGTGAGCCATCCGTTTTCCAGAGAAGCTCTTGCACCCGAGCATGTCTGTTAAAATCGTAAAGTGGGTTTCCTTCAATTTTTTTATAGGGCCGTGCATGGTAAACAAGTAAGTCTGTTTCCCCATCTTCCGCCACGGTAAAACTATTGTGACCTGGACCATATTCACCTGTTTTTTCATTGGATACCATGACAGGCTCGGCTAATTTAGTCCATGATTGGGGATTTAATAAGTCACTGTTTTCCTCTGCGATTAATAAGCCCATAGAGTATCTATCATCAGTAGCACTACCAGAATAAACGATATATACGTTTCCATTTCGATTAATCATGGCAGGTCCTTCGTTTACATAAAAACCGGCTTGTTCCCAAGAATATTCAGGTGTGGCCAGTAGAACTTGTTCTCCTTTTATCGTCCACGGATTCTCCATTTCAGCAATATATAAATTGGAAACTGAATCATTATCAACTTTTTGTGCCCAAACTAAATAGCGCTTTCCTTTATGTTCAAATGTCGTAGCATCTAACGAAAAGCTTTGGAAGTGTGTATTTATTTGTCCCTTTTCTTCCCAGTTTCCTACTAGAGGATTGTCACTATCCGTCTCAAGTACGTATGGTCGGATAGCCCATACGTCAGCCTTATCCCCGGCAGCAAAATGGATGTACCACTTATTATTAATATAATGCAATTCTGGCGCCCATATATGTTCAGACATAATCCCTGACTCATGTGCTTCCCAAATCACAACCTCTTCAGCATCTGACAACTCTTCTATTGTTTTTGCCCGCCTCAATACAATCCGATCATATAAAGGATAAGAACCGGTAAAGTAGTAATAACCATCTGTATGCTTGTAAATATAAGGATCAGCTCGCTGCTCTATCAATGGATTCGAGTAATTTTTTAAAATCACGTTTCCTGACATTGAATATGTTCCAGTCTCTTCATATTTAACAGATGCCGATGTCCCCCATTCTACAGTCATATACACTTTAACACCATTTTCTAATTCCACTGGCACTCTTTTTGGCAGTTCAATCGTTTCCTTTAACTTACCTGTTATATTAAGTTCTTGCCCTTTTTTTATACGTATCACAGACTGTCAGCTCCTTCTTCTATTGTCCGTTGTGAAATTTAAGGAATGTACGAAAGCTACAAAGTCTTATTACCACGTAACTAGAAATGTGGGTTATTTAAACAGCAGTCTCATAGCTCATTTTTATCGCTTTATTTTTAGCAAGATACACAACAAAAGCTATCAAATAAATAGAAACACCAATTAAATCCATTGACATAAGTTGGACAACTGCCCAAAATCCAATCCAAATAACGACTTTTTTCTGAATCTCATTATCTCTTATTTTGACCGCAACTAGAAAGGTTATAATGGCCCCTACAAGCATAAATATACCGAAGATCAGAATGATTTGAAGGATATTATTAACCATTTGAGATCCAGCTATGGCTGTGTTCAAGTCTACTGCCTCAAGTCTTTGGGCTCCCTCTCTGTTAAACCAGGAATAATAATTAAAGATCGTCAATAAAGCTGTGATCATATTCCACGCCGCCCCAATTATTAATAATTTCCTTTCAAGACCTCTGCTCATCGTCTTCCCCTCGCTTTACTACTATTGTTATTGCTCCACATACTCGTTTAAGGTCTTCCAACTTACCCTTTAATACCAGCATTTAATTTAATAGCTTGAACAAAATATTTTTGGGCAAAGAAGAATAACAATAATGTGGGAATAATCGCCAAAATCGCTGACCCCATCAACTGTCCAATCATTCGATAGTTTCCATATACATCTTGAAGTAGCAATAAACCTGCAGTGACTGGCATTTTTTGCACATCTGTATACACGATGACCGGCCATAGGAAATCATTCCAAGACCCGACAAAAGAAAAGAGACCACATACGACAAGTATTGGCTTTACAAGCGGCAAGATGATGCGAAAGAATATTTGAAAATCACTCGCTCCGTCTACACGTGCCGATTCGTCTAGCTCTCTTGGGATTCCTTTCATAAATTGTCTAACTAAAAAGATATTAGCCATCCCTGCTAAACCAGGAACAATCATCGCCCAAGGTGTGTTAACCCAACCTAAAATGTCGATAATTTTATAAGAAGGGATGAGATTTACGACATTGGGAAAGAAAGAAATTGCAAGTAACGTAAAAAACAAAGCATCTCTTCCTTTAAATTTCATTCGTGTATAGCCGTATCCGGTAATAGAAATAACAACTATAACTAATAAGGTATGTGTGGTCGCTATAAAAATAGAGTTCCAAATCCATTGCATGATTGGTGCTGTCGAGGTATTTTCTAAAATAGTGACGTAATTATCAACGATCCAATTCACAGGGAGCAACCTAAACCCTTCATTGACAACTTCTGTTTGCGATCGGAATGATGTCGTAATTCCAAACATAACCGGAATAACCCAGATCGCACATACAATAATAAGAAATAAGTATGATAAATATTTTGAGACTTTCATCTTTTTTTTCATTCTTCTAACCCTACCTTTCTTATCCCCGTTAAAACATCCGAGTCCTAGTTTACGCAGTATTACGACTCATTAAGTAATATTGAATCGCTGAAATGACTAAAATGACTATTCCAAGTAACACAGCCATCG
Organism: Salipaludibacillus agaradhaerens; assembly: GCF_002019735.1. Classification (NCBI taxonomy): domain Bacteria; kingdom Bacillati; phylum Bacillota; class Bacilli; order Caryophanales; family Bacillaceae; genus Salipaludibacillus; species Salipaludibacillus agaradhaerens. The sequence continues at coordinate 3,355,156 of NZ_KV917378.1, read as the reverse complement.
CAGACGCAATACCTGCAATCGATTCACCGTGACTAAATGCTAAATCACGGATATACATCATGAGTACGGTCGTACTTTGTCCCGGCCCACCATCTGTCATCATTAATGGTTGAGCAAACACGTTAAATGCACCTGCAGTTGACATGATAAGTGTGTAAATTAACGGGAAACGAATAGACGGCAAGGTAACATGAAAGAATTTTCTAACTGATCCAGCTCCATCAATTTCAGCTGATTCATATAAGTCTTCAGAGACACCGTTAATAGAAGCACGGTAAATAATCATATTTCCACCTATTCCAGCCCATACAGTAATCATAATAATTGTTATCCAAGCATAGGGTTGTGTGGCAGCCCACACCGGTTCAGAGCCAAACACATTACTAACAACACCTAATTGCTTATTAAAAATAAGTGACCAAATTAGTGCCGCGGCTGAAATAGAAATAAGGCCAGGAATATATAGAAGCGTTTGAAAAAGATTCTTTAATTTAACTTCTTTATGCTCCATTGATACTGCAATCATTAAAGGGAGCACAATCATGATCGGAACACTAATTACAACAAAAATAAACGTGTTTTTCATTCCATTATAAAACTGATGGTAAAAGGTTGAGTCCTCATTAAAAAGGATTGTTCGATAATTATCTAAACCTACCCAAACTGGATCGCTAACTAAGTTCCACCTCGTAAATGAGGCATAAATACCATAAATAGAGGGGATCAAAATAAACACGATGAATAAAATGATGTGAGGGCCGATAAAGAAAGCAGGTGTTAAGTTTATTTTTTTATTCATGGTTATACAAACTCCTTTGTGTAGAAGTGATGTACCGGTCACCCGACACATCACTCCCAATGATGATCTACTCTTCCTCTCCCTCTTCTTCGTCAGTTACCACATTATCTAAATCAAGTGTTCCTTCAGATACGCGATCATCTACAAAGCGTTGCATTTCTGCTAACCCTTCATCAATTCCTATTTCACCATGTACCATATCAGCTGAATAATTATCTAGTGCTTCTGCAATATAAGGATAATGTTCATACGTATAGATGTATAATGAGTCAGTTTGCTTTTCAGTTGATGTGAAGAAGGATTGCATATAGTTCTCATATTCTGGGCTTTCAATAACATCAACACTTGCTACGATCTGTCCAGCTTCTGCCCATTCCATCGAATTTTCTCGGAGGAAATCTAAAAACTCACCAATTCCTTCCTCTTTCTCGTCTGTCCGATCTTCACTCGTTAACATAGCAAATAAGTGAGAGGAAGCTCTATTATGAAACGTATCAGGTTCAAACGCATAAATATTTGTAACCCCAAAATTTAGCCCTTCCACTTCAGCATGGCCAAGTGAACTCCACGTCCCATCAGTAGAGAACAACACATTACCTGACTGAAATGCTAAGTAGCCATCTTCACCAAAAGGTGTCATTAGCCCTGCATCAGAAAGCTCTTTTATCGCTTCAATAGCTTCTTTCATTTCTGGTGTATCAACAGCAGGATTCCCATTCTCATCTTGGATATCACCGCCTAAGTTTTGAATTTGTGCAAATATGACCCAGCTTAATAAGGCATCGTTAAGAACATACTCACCTTCCTCAAGCTGGCCTTGTAAAGATAACATTTCATCAAAGGTCACAACATCATCATCTAACCAATGCTCAACATCATATTTAGCTAATAAGTCCGCATTGTAATACATAGCGCTACCGTGAATATCTAACGGAACGGTATATTGAGTATCGTCAACCGTACCGGCGTCCCAAGCTTCCAATAGATAATTCTCTTCGTTTATATCTGGATGTGCCTCTAGAATGGAGGTCATCGGTTCCAATAAACCTTGATTAACAAAATTGGGAACACGATCAGCATGAATAATCGATAGATCTGGAATACCACTTCCTGAGTTTAGGACTGTATACATTTTCGTATACATATCGGAGGTAATAACATGGTTAATTTCATACTCAGGCTCTGTTGCATTATAAGCATCGACAAGGGCATCCATGTTGGCACCATCCTCTCCAGTTAATGGCGTCCAAAATTCTATCGTGTTCTTATTACCACCACACCCAGCCAACAACACAACCGCTAAAGAAAACGTTAACATTATTTTAGACATATGTTTCATTTTCTTCCCCCACTTCTTAATAAATATTAAGTTAGTTAACCATTTTAGATACATAGATTATTAAATCCAAACAAGACTGATAACGCTTACAAAACAGACGAGGAATTTAAACCAAAAACGTTATAACGGACTCACCTCTACTTTCATCATTTTAATACGTACAAATAACATTTCTCATACGAACATGCTTATAAATTTATTTTTAAAAATAATATTTGTACGTACGAATGCTTCTAATAAATTATAAACAATCCTTTACTATTTATCAATATAAATATTAACTTATTAATGTTAATGTTATGTAATTATTAAAATCACTCTTTACTCCACTTTTATTAAACTAATAAACATAATATTTTATTTTTATCGTCTTTTAATTAACTAGAAAAGATTTCAATGTACTGTCATTTAAACATATGGATATCTTTTTTAAAAAAACACATATGGTCATAAATTCACAATATAAGTATTGAGATGTCCCCCCTTTTTTCCCGCGACCATATCGTCAATTCTTGTTTCTTTTGTTTTTCTACATTTACATGCCTTAAAATACGTAGACTAAATGGTTAAATAATAAAAGAGCTGTCCTCATCAACATGGATGAAGACAGCTCTTTATTTTATGCTTTTTTTACTTTTTTAGGTGGAGGAGCAGGCTTTAATTTAGGAATAATGATTACAAACATTAGAAGAATGATGAAAACAACAGCGACAATAAGCACTAGCACAATATCGTAATCACTTTGTTCAGATCCAATATCCTCTATTTGTCTTCTCATCTCTATATCTTCTGTTGAAAATAATCCTAATTGATCTGATTTCGTCGTAATCGTGTTTGTTTCAATAACCGACACTTGAAATAACTCACCTTCTAGCAAATCACTTTCAGTCAGCTCCCGTTCTTCAAATGTTAAACCTAGCTGCTCTTGCGGTAACTGATCTCGCTGAATACTGCTATCTCGGCCATTATTAATAATATTAATCTCTCTTTTTTCATAAATATTTGGCTCGGGAGGGTTATTGGTATTACCTTCCCCATAAACAGCAGTCGTTGTACTACACACTACAGCAATAAGCAGTATGATACTAAGAAGCTTGTTTCGCTTCATCTTCATCCACCTCTGGATTGATCCGCAATATTTGCCACATATAAATAAATGCGGATACCAGAATTGTGACAGCCAAAAGAATCCCCATCATCATATATGGTGTTGCTTGTCCTCCGTATTGAAGAGACATATAGGCCCTTTCAATCGGGTGATGCACATTAAATTCCGGTACAATAATATTAATTAATGGTGTAATGAAGAACATAATCATCACAATACTTGCCAGCCAGCCTGCGAATGGCCCGATGAACAAGCCCCCACGAACAATATTAGAACAAGCGAATAACAATAGTATTGTAAAGATCGACCATTGGATACTTTGCGTGTTATCCAATGTATAAATGTTAAGTCCATATATACTAATAATCAGACCTACTGCTAAGTTTAGTAATATAAATAGACCAGATTGTACGAGATAGGAATTATGAGAGTAGTAATGACTCAAAAATCCTATTAATAACCCACTAAGTAAAATAATCACAAACATGATAACAGGCGGCATACGGTCTTCTGTTTCTGATAATACCTGACCATCTACATGCCCTTCTACTTCAACAGGACTAGATAAATAACTATAAATAAATGGGTTTTCTTGCCCGTCTACAACAGTATTACCAAGGACATCGTGAACATCGTCTCGGATTAATTCAGTGGAGTCCACGTTTACTGCCCACCTATCATTCAATTCATCAGATTGCTGCTGGACTTCGCTCACTCGCGTTTGCAATTCATCCGTTGAACCAAAAATAGAGGCTTGGCTTTCGTCTAATGAAGATACTAATTCTGCCATATGATTTAAGTCTGCTGAAGCAGTTTGCTGGATAGAGAAGACCATCTGTCCGTCTAGATATTGCAGGGACGGTGATTCTTCCCAATCAAATGTCTCAGCATTTAATTCTTGAATTCGAGTTGATATGTCTCGTGAGTTTGCAATCACATCACCAAGTTCATTTTGTATCTTTTCATGTTCAGCATCAACGAGAGCATTATATTCATCAATAAACGCTTCCGCTTCAGCAGCATAATCATAGAAATTCTTCTCTACTTTTTTCACAGCACTGTCTGTTTTATCAGAACCTTTGAGCAATTTGTCAAACGCCTTTTGTAACTCGTCGGAATGGGCTGTATTAGCTTCGAATAAGTTATCAATTCGCCGAGTTATGTCTTCATGAGCAAGCACTTCTTGTATGAGTTCATCGTCTTGCTGCTGGTTAATCGTTGCCCTATATACATAAAGTGCTTCTAGATAATCCAACACATAGCTTAGCTCTTTGTTTCTAATGTCAGACTCCCTTACATGCTCCAATGATAAGTCACCTTGTAAAGTCAAAACTTCATCTGTAAGAACTGACGACACATCATTCTTCAATTCTGCCAACTCACGGTAAGCATCTTCAATCGCGTCCACATGATCTTTCCAACTATCTAGTAGTGCTTCTTGTGTGTTTATAGAGCTCTCCAAATCATCAACAGACGTTTTTAAATCTGCCAAACGATTGTCTACACCGCTCCAATCCGTTTCATTGGACTCTGCCTCATTTTCTTCTGATTCTGCTGGTGGTTCTTCTTCACTACTATTCTTTAAATTGTTAATCTCTTGCTCAAGGGCTGTTACATCTGCTTTTAGGTTACCTAAGTCTACTGATTCTCCTTCTTCTGGTGGGGAGGGTAGATCTGGTGTCTCATCTCCAGTAGCAGGAGCATCTTTCAACTTATTAGCTGTGGCTCTCACATCACGGCGAGCGTCTGATACTACCTCACCTTGATAAAGTGATAGTAACTCTTCATTTAGCCTTTCTACTTGGCGGCGCTGCCTTCGCATAGAATCGGACCAGCTTTCTAATACCGCATCGCCATCTTCCATCATCTTTTCCATAGCACCTAAACTTTGTAATAAAGCATCGGTATCGTTCGCAAATTCAGGTGAACTAAACTTTGTTAATTGTTCATTAATTAAGTTCTGCCCTTTAATTAATGTATTATCATAGGTGGTCACACCATCTTGAATAGCCACTTTACTTTCAGCTTGCGTTTCTTGCAGTAGCAATTGCTGTTCAAACTGAGACTCTTTATACATCTCAAGCGCTTCTGTAAAAGTAGATATTTTCCCCTCTGCTTCTGAAGCTGCATCTGCACTGTTACTTGAGACTTCATCCATTCGACCTGTCTGATTCAATATATTCTCTAGCCCACTTTTATGCTGTTCGATTTCACTCGCCAAGCTCGCAGAAGACGGACTATAAAAAGAATACATAGCATCTTGGAATTCTATTTCTTTTTCAAGGATTAAGTCAAATTGATCACGAATATTATCGACTTCTTGAGAGACATAGCTCCAGTAAATCATCGACATTTCTTTATTAATTTTATTTTGTGCGTTCGCCATTTCTCTGTGAACTCTCTGACGTTCTTTCGCCACAAGATTCGGCTGGATAACATAATTTATTGAGGCCGTACTTGGTATATCTTCCCGAAACGTCATAATATTTTCCGAGAATCTAGACGGTACGTAAATAATCGCATCATATCTTTCATTACTAAATCCTTGTTCAGCTGCACTTCTATTGACGACAGTCCATGTGTAATCCGTGCCTTCCGAATTCAATAAAGAGGAGATTTGCTGCCCTAATTCAATCGTCTCTACTTCAGAAGACTCAGGGGACCATCCACGGTCTTCATTTACAACCGCAATACTTCTCGTCCCTTCATCATCATCCTCTGACACTATAACAGCTGGTTGGCTGTCAACATAGCGGAAAAGTAGGAGTGGCAGTAAAAGTACCACAAGGACTTTCGCCCCTAGTTTCAGGGAAGTCATCAATCCTTCATTCATTTGTTTGCCACCCTTTCTAAATCATAATATGGAATTTGTATTTTCTTCACTTGTCCGTTTAATAAGTAGTAACCAAAACCAGGTTTAATTTCTGGCTCGTTTCGTTTATACGGCAGTGTGAAAACGGTTTGTTCAGACTGCTTCATAAGAAGAATCGCTTGTTTAATTTGCTTTAATTCGTTAGTAAATTGGTCAAAGCCTTTAGAAAACTCAGTGGCGCCACCTGCGATCACAACAGAGAAGCCTAAATGGCTATAACTCTTTATTAAGTTGCCAAGTTTCATCTGGAGGCCTGCATCGATTGTTTGTTGGAAATTGCCGTTTCCATCAACCATCAAAATATATGGTGTCATCTCAGGTTTAGCCGCTTCTTTATCTTTTAACGAAGCACGATACGTAAGCTCTCTCTCAGAAAATACCTCTTCTATCGTCGTTACCCAATCAGCTATTTGCTCTTTCGTCTCAATATAGGTGATATTATCTTCACCAGCGTAGTCAGATAAAGAGCGGTTAACTGAATCGAATAAAGCAATATGACCACCGTTGCCACTTTCGTTTATCCGATGAATCATCATTTTAAGAATATTGGTTTTTCCTTTTTGGGCATCCCCCATGATAAGACAATGTCTATTAATCTTCATATCCATATAAACTGGCTCAACAGTGGCTTCATCAAGTCCAATAGCTAACTGATGAGGCTGTTCTATCACGCCGTATTGCTCATGAAATGAACGCCACCTTAATTCACGCGGCAACATCGGGATCGCTTTAGGTTTACGAGAACCTTCATATTTAACTCTCAGGTCTTGAATAGTCCCTTTCAAATTCTCCATAACCGTCATATCATCGTCACCTTCAACAGGCAAATACATTTGTGTCAAATAAGCTGTTTCTTTTTTAATGTAGGCGCGTCCTGGGACAGCTTCTGTTTCATAGGTAGTTCGTCCAATAAGGGTATATTTCTCACTTTCATCCATCATGTAATGGACGATTTTTGTTTTCAAGTTACTCATTAACGCATGCTTAACAGAGTTGGAACGTGTCGCTGTAAGTACCATATAAATCCCTAATGATTGTCCGTCTCTCACAAGTGAGATAAAATTATTCTCATAATCTAACATCTCTTCTTTAACGAGATCATAATTATCAATAGTAATAAAGATCAACGGTAATTTAACGTCAGAAATGGTGTTATACATGGTAATATTGCTCACTTCAGCTACTGTAAATAGCTGCTTACGCTTATCCACTTCCTCTGCTATAAAGCTGAGAAACTTCTCAATTTTCCGTTTATCATCAGATCTGAAATAATCCCCTGTGTGCGGTAACTGTTGGAATGGCAGTAAGGCCCCATTCCCAAAATCAAAGATATAATACTGCACCTGTTCCGGTGAGTTATTAGTTGCCATTGACAGCAGCAATGTTTGTACAGTCGTTGATTTACCATAACCAGATGAACCAAAAATACCGATATTGCCATCATCTACAGTTTGGTAAGCGTATGGACTTTGACTTTGACGTTCAGGTTCGTCCACTATCCCTATAGGATATGCCCCAAGCTCTAACCTATCTTCAGTTGAAGGTTGTGCTCTTTCAGGTAAAGGCGGGAGCCATGGACTAGCTAATTTTTTAATTCCCATACGTTCTTGTACTGCAGCTATTTCTTCTGTCACCGCATCAATTTCTGTGACACGTTCTTTCGTTGTTTTTTCTTCAGGCGCCACCTCAGACAGCGGGATAAGTCCTAAATCTGTTACTAACGCTATATCTTCTTCCGTGCCAAAAGCATCCTTTACATACGGCGCACCGCTCCAGGCAGATTGGAAAAGTTCGTACACTTCATTGTTACCAACTTGTAAATAACCTCGGCCGGTGACAGTAATATTAGCTGCATCGCTATTTTTTAAGATCTCTTTACTATCACTTTCATCCTGCACTTTCAATGCCACTTTAAATCGTGAGTTACTCCAAATTTGATCATCTATAATTCCGCCAGGCTTCTGCGTTGCTAATATGAGATGGACGCCAAGGCTTCGACCGATCCTGGCAGCACTTACCAGTTCTTTAATAAATTCCGGCTCTTCACTCTTCAGCTCTGCAAACTCATCTGATATCAGAAATAAATGAGGCATCGGCTCTGCCGCTTCCCCTTCTTTATATAGGTCCGTATAATTATTAATATGATTGACGCTATATTGGTCAAACAATCGTTGGCGTCGCTTCAACTCACTTTTTATCGACGCTAAGGCTCGGTTACTAAAATTTTTACTGCCTTCAATATTTGTAATCGTCCCAAGAAGATGAGGGATCTTTCTGAATGGTTGTGCCATCCCTCCACCCTTATAATCAATGAGTAAAAACGCCACTTCATGAGGATGAAAATGAACGGCTAAAGACAGAATATAGGCTTGTAAAAATTCACTTTTACCTGACCCCGTCGTACCAGCTAACAACCCATGAGGGCCATGTGCCCGTTCATGTAAATTTAAATAAACATGATCATCTTTACTTTTTAGACCTACTGGTACAGCTAATGATTTAGACGACTGGTTTTCCAGCCATTTTTGCTGGATGCTCAGTTCTTCTGCCTTTTCTGTATTGAATAAATCTAAAAATGTTACCTTCTCAGGGATTGAATTTGACATTCCTAGCTGATGGTTAAGCGACCGCAATGTCCTAGAAAAGTTTTCATTTCCTTCTGGATGATGCTTATCTAGCTTGAACGGTAAATGCTCTGCTTTATGTTGCTGAATAAGGATATCCCCTTCTGCTTCATCAATGTAGCGTATGAGCGTATGAATATGCTCGGATAAGCTTTCCTTCGTGTCCTCAGCAAAAATCACTGAGAAGCCAAGGGCTGGGTGATCGCTTTCTAAATACTCTAAAATTGCATGTTCAGAAATCAACTGCCGGTTTGTTACAATGAATATAAAATGTGGTGCAAACAATTTTTTCTCTTTGTCCTCTGTCAAGTCTCGCTCTTTCAACATCTCATAAATAGAGGATAAAAGCTGATCCCTTGTCTGTTCGTTATAGATTAGACCACGGGCAAAAGAGTTCGGCAGCTGAAAATGAGGAAGCCACTTCATCCACTCCCACTCTGAGTAGTTTTCCTCATCAAAAATAGCCACCATTCGAATATCATGATAACTTTGCGAGAAACTCAATTGCCCCACAATTTGTTGAATTTCTTTGTTTACAACATCTCGTTTACCGATCATACCCATGGCACCACGAGAGATATCTATAACGAGAGGAACATCACGTACATATTTATAATGAGCCACAAGCTCTTGTGATTTCTCTACAAGATCATCAATCTCTTGGTTCGTCATATCCGCCCGTTGCTCCGTCACTTCATAACTGGAAGGGATCGTTGCTCTCCCTGCTCTAAAATGTAAGAAGTCACTACTGAGTCTCGTCCGTTCCCATATACGTTCACTAATTTCTCCAGTTAAATATTTCATGCGTTCAAATGATGGAAAGTGGTAATAAAGAACCTGACGTTGTTTATCTGCTAGTTCTTGCAAGTCTTTACGTTTGTTTTCTAAATAGCGTGTATATAAACGTCGACGTTTTTCCTTCCTTCTTTTTTGATTACGCTTTTCTTTAAAGTATTGAACCGTTGATGTGACAAGTGTCGTACCGAACATCGCAAGTGAGATAAGAATAAAGATCCCTCTTGGGCGAACTAAGGCAACTACTCCCATAACCAATAGCATAATGACCGGCGGCATTACAACCATCCATAAACTTTTCCCATTATCATCATGCTCTTCGCTTGGAAAAGAAAACGTCACTTTATCATCTGGTTGCTCATAAATCATCCTCGGTGTTCGCCGATAATTTGGGTATTTTTGTTTCAACACGGTATCTGGTTTTTTCATATTAATTAAATGTTCCATTCGTGGTTCTGGACTTTCCATTTCCAATACATCTATGTCCGATAGAGTGAAAATTGTATTGTTAAAAAACAAGCTATCTCCTTTAGATAGCAGTTGCTTTTCTAATACCTTTTCGCCATTACAATAGATAGTTTTTTGGTTCAAAGGAATAACAGACCAGTCTTCCCCATTCCTCACTAATTGACATGCTGGTTCCGCTACGCTTGGAAGGGGGATTTCTAGTTGATCACCAATAAAGTAGGCTTGCTTGTCGTACATTATATCCACGTAAACGATACGTAGCTCGTCATGGCCAAATACTAGCGTCATATCCGTCTCATCAGAATTCAGATTTCCAGCACAGATCTCTCCATGCCACACTTCTAATTGATTCGTTGCTTTATGTTTAATCGTAATAGGCACGTCCACTGTAAAGGCTTGAATTGTAACATCGTGCTGAAAATTGTTTCCAATAGTCATAGACTCTTCATCTTTAAGTTCTATAAACTGAAATACGTTCCCGTAAAAGATAAATAATCGATTCACCGGGTCACCTCCTCTAACTGACGGCATCTTTCTTATCACATGTTCGCCGACAAGTGTTTTTCTCGTGTCCACTTACTGTGTTTTTACGCTGTCTATTCATCGTCTTCGTCTAAATCCTCTTCAGCTTCTGAATTTTCGTCATTAGTTTCACCTTCAACTTCTTCATCAGCTTCTTGTTCTAAAGCTTCCTGCTCCATTTCTTCTTGATATTCATCAATTTCCGACTGAATATTACGTAATTCTTCTTCCCTCTCTTCGCCGCTTAAGCTTTGATCAGATTTTACTTCCTCACGCTGTTTCAAAAGACCATAGATAATCAAATCCCGATCTTCTAATCTTCTAGCTGTATCAATGGCTTCTTGATAATTTCCCCGCCCAATATCAATCCAGTAATTAAAATAGTTTCTATCTGACTGTAACGTTAACGTGTTTTGAATATTTTGTCGCTGTACTTCTGTCAGCGATTCGTTGACGACATAAGCAGAAGCCAGCTGATATTGCACAACATATGGCATCCCTTCATGATCGTAGTTCGACAGTTTATTTATGACCTCACTATACTCATGCTCTAGAAAGGAGCGACTACTTGCAACATATGCTTCTGTTTGTGGAATTTTGAAAAAGGCAGCAAAAATGGTATATATGATAGCAGGAACAAGTATAATAGCTAAAGCAATTTGAATATAACGCTGCAATTTCCATTTTTTCCTTGGTACATGTAACACAGTCTTTTCATATGCTTCATCTTTTTTTAAATTCTCTCCAATAATCTGAAAAAGTTCATCGTAGCTTTTTGCATTCATAATTTTTTTAGCTTCTTCATTCAATTGAAGCGTTTCATAATGTGACAAGTAATTATTAAAATCATATTTATCATCGATAATCGTCGCCACAGTCGCTCTCGTTTCAAGCCACTGCTTATTCACATCATCTTCATAAGGTGGCAGACTCTCTTTCACCCCGTAATGCAAAAAATGTGGATTAAGCCCATGGTCAAATAACACATTTTCCGGACTTACGATTAACTTTAATCTATCAACGGCATGATGTCTTATAGCTTGAATCATATTAAAGGCAAATTGCCACTTAGCCTGATTACTCTTTTTTTGAATGTCAGAAAAGGACATATAATTTTCTGGTCTCGTAATAGTGATTGTCAGCTGATCGTCTGTTAACTCAAATGTGTGATTGAATTCAGGGTTCATTGCCCGCAACAGATGAACCTCTTCTTCATCATTAAGCTTTAACTTTGCCCGCTGAAACGTCAACGTGATGTGACCTTCCTCTTCTTTCATTACTGCTTCTATTTGTTCTTCTAAATATGTCATATTCTTCTCCGTCATAAAGTCAGCCTCCCCTCTCACACGACAACATTAATTAGCTATAAGATCTCAATGCA